>DASRSW010000095.1:0-6675 GCA_035656275.1 Thermoplasmata archaeon | reverse complement strand
CGAGCGTATCGTGTCTATATGGAGGGAGCGCCCGAAAGGGGGTTCCGGCCGACTGCCATGGGGCTTGGACGGGCGCGGCCGGCTGAGGGCACCAACGGTGCGCGGCCGGCGGACCGCGACGGCGAATGGTTTCCCTCGGGGCGACCAGCGTCCCGCGGCCGTTGTACGACGGTAGCAGGCCTATCGGCGACCCGAGACTGCCCTCGCCATGCACTTGGATTACGCCGCCATACGCGTGCAAGACCTGCTGAAGAGCCTGCGATTCTACGGACGCGGGCTGGGGCTCCTCGAGATCCGCCGGGGGCAGCGGCCCCACGGAGGCACCTGGGTCCTCCTCGAAGACCAGGTCTCCCGCCAACGGATCGAGCTCAACTGGTACCCTCCCGGGTCCCGGGAGGGAACCCCGTGGCGATCGGGGGAGGAGCTGCACCATCTCGCCGTGCGTTCGGGGAACGTGAACGCCGTGGCGCGACGCCTCTTGGATGCCGGAGCGAAGCACGTGGGACAGCGCTCGGGTCCGCAGGGCGAGCTGGAGAGCGTTCTTCTGGAAGACCCCAACGGGATTGCGATTGAGCTGCTCCCAGACGCTGAGCGACTGGAGCCGATCGAGGTCGGCTAGGCAGGGGACAGGGGCCGCTCGCCTCTTCGGAATCGGGCGGGAAGCTCCGCCGGGTCTCCGACGATCCGGCTACCCCGCCGGAGCGCTCGTACCCGCGGGGGCCGTTTGGGGGAGGGTGACCAGACCGAGGAACAGCACAATGATCCCGACGAACTCCGCGTAGTAGAGCGCGACCGGAAACGAGGCGATGTAGAGGGTCCCCCCGGCCCCCAGAATCAGCGCGCCCGCGACCATGAGGAGGGTCGGCCACCGCCAGGAGCGTCTCAATGCCACCACGCTGGCGGTGAGCAGCACGATGGTCGCGGGTCCGGTGACGAAGCTCGAGAGGATGAGCAGAAGGAGCGGGGGATTCCCCGAAATGATGCCGCCCACCACGATCGACGTGGACACCGGAGTGAGGAAACTGAACACTGCGACCACGAGGGTGGCCGCCCAGGTGTAGACCGTGTAGACGCGCTCCACCACGGGGCGCCGAAGGACCTTCGTCGCTCCCAGAGAGAGCACGCCCACGATCGCGGCGGAGAAGAATACGTAGGCCTGCAGAAGCAGTTCGTCGACCACTCCGACGTAGACGATCGCCTCGACCGCCATCGCGGCGGTGGCGAGCGCGAGCCCACCCGCCCACATGAGTTGGGTCCAGAGCCGGGATCGGACGTAACGGACGATCCCGCGAATGGAGAGGACAGCGAGGAGCAGCGTCAGAACAACCAGCGAGGCCGCGATGGCATCCGTTTCCGCCGACACGAATCTTCTCTCGCCCTATCGGACAGCCTACCGGAAGGACGAACGGCATCCGTGGGACCCTTCATGGACCCTTCGTATGAACTGGGACGAGTCTCGAGCTCGCCCTCGGGGGCGGACGGGTGACCCTCCCATCGCGACGGAGCTTCTACTGCCGAGACGACCGCAGAACTCCGATGCGAAAGCTGCAGTCTCGAAAGTCACGGTCGTCAGCGTCCGAAATTCGGCCGGGCTACGAGCCCGGGAAGGGGAAAGATCCCCCCGCGACGGGGTGCGTCAGGGCGGCGCATGCGAAAGTCTACCACGAAATATCGAGGTTGAGCGAGGATTCATCTGCTTGAAAAGTTGAACAGTGGCGAGACACGAGCCATGAGCACGGCGGGCTTCCGATACGAGCGCGTCCCGGTCCCCGAAGCGTCCCCGGCGGAGCGCGTCCACAGCTTCGACGAGGTACTCCACTCCTACTCGAAGGAGGAGGCGGTCATGGAGGCCAGTCGCTGTCTCCAGTGCGCCCTCCCCTTCTGCGTCGAAGCCTGCCCGATTACCCAGGATGCGCGGGGGTACATTGGTCTCATCGCCGGTGGCCGCTTTGACGAGGCCGCCCGGGTCGTTCTCAACGAGAACCCCCTCGGAACGACGCTCTGCAAGGTTTGCTACCACTATTGCGAGGACGCCTGCATCATGGGGGACCGGGGGATCCCCATCGCCATCCGGCACCTCAAGCGGACGGCGCTCGAGTTCGGTCGTTCGGACATGACCTATGTCCCCAGCCAGCCGAAGAACCAGCGCATTGCGGTGGTCGGGGCCGGGCCGGCCGGACTGATGGCGGCGTGGGAGCTGGGGCTACGCGGCTACGGGGTCACGGTCTTTGAGAAGCTCGCCGTCGTCGGGGGGCAGGCCGAGGCGATCCCGCATTACCGCATGCCCGGTAGCGAGCTCCTTCAAGACCTGGACCGCTTCCGCAACCTCGACGTCACGTTCGTCCCGAGCCAGAAGGCCGGAGTCGACTTCGACCCCGAGGCCCTGCTGCGGGAGGGCTATCAGGCCGTCTATCTCGCCGTGGGAGCGTCGAAAGCCGGCTCCCCGGGGATCCCGGGGGAGAACCTGCCGGGAGTGATCTACGCCCTCGACTTCCTCTTGGACGCCAACGAGGACCGGATCGCCCCGCTCGGAAAGAAGATCGTGGTCATCGGCGGAGGGGACGTGGCGATCGACTCCGTCCGCTCTGCCGTCCGCTACGCCCCCGATGCCCGCGTCGCGATGGTCTACCGGCGGACGAAGGAGGAGGCCCCGGCGGGGCCGGAGGAGATCCACGAGGCCGAGCCGGAGGGTATTCGATTCCACTGGCTCCTCTCCCCCCTCCAGATCCTCGGCACGAACCACGTGGAGGCGGCCGTATTCCAGAAGATGCAGCTCGCCCCCCCCGATGCCTCCGGGCGCCGCGCCGTCGTACCCGTGCCCGGCGAGACCGAGACGATCGAGTGCGACACGGTGATCATGGCGATCGGACAGGTCGCGGACCTCGAGGGGTTCCCGAAGGACCTCCAACTCAAGATCGGCACCAAGGGCTGGCCCGAAGGCATCCACCCCGACACCATGACCGCGGTGCCGGGCGTGTTCGCTTCCGGCGGTCGTTCGGTGGTCCACGCGATGGCCGCTGGCACTCGGGCGGCTGAATCGATCGATGCGTACCTCGCCGCGAAGGCCGGGCGGGGCGCGAGCCCGCGACCCGACCCGTTCGGAGGCCCCACCCCGTTGCCGAAGACGCCGCACGGCTACTCTGAACGAGCTTGGCACCCGTAGGCACGCCGTCGAGCGCCCCGCCCGTTCCGGGGTCCGGACCTTCCGCCGGATGATCGCACGGATTGGCCGCTCGGTCTGACTATCTGTGTCGCCGAGATGAGGAAACGCGTCGAGCGTCACCGAGTGTAAAGAGAAGAGGGAATGGGTTGGCCGCCTCGAGCCGGGAAGCCCTTCAGCCGGGCGACTTCACCGTGGGTCGGGGCTCCTTCGGGGAGCTTCCGAACGGGACGTCCGCGGGGGCGTCCCCGCGGAACTCTGCGATCTTCGCCCAGGCGGGGAAGTGCTTCTCGATCCAGTAATCCAAACTGAGCTTGCTCGGACCGTAGGTCGCGTTGATCACGATGAGCATCATGAACGCCATCGCGTACACGATCCCGCCCCCGAGGTCCGTCGAGACCCCCAGCTGGTACGGACCCCCGAATCCCTCGGGAACCGCCCAGATAAAGAGACTCAGCACGGCGCCGCCGAGGTAGGCGACCTTGCGCATCAGGCCGAAGATGAGACCAATGCCGACCGCGAGCTCGAGCGTACCCGTGAGGTAGACCCAGAACGCGGCGTTCGAGGCGGCCTGCGCGGCCCAGAACGTGAACCAACCCTGGAGCCAGCTCGGTTGCCCGTCGGCCGAGATCATGCCCGGGAACTGGTCCACGAGCCCCGGCTGGAACTTGAGGGATCCGGCGATCACCCACAGCACTCCGAAGACCGCCCGGAAGACGACCTTCAGGCTTGACGCGTTCCTAGCAAACCATCCTTCTACCATCGCTCGTGCCTCCGGCGTCCCTGGGGGACCCGACCGTTCCGAGCCAAGCTATCCTACAAGAATCCGGTGTGAATCAGGGTTGACGAGCCTCTACCCGGGTCTTGGGTGTCGAGTGCACCGGGTCCCGTTTAGAACTGGGGGAGCGCCTTTCTACCTTCGCTCGTCTCCTCACGCGGGTCGAGTGCGTTGGCCGAAGCCGTCGTGTCCGCGCGAGATGTCTGGAAGGTGTACGGCACCGGGGAAACGGAGGTCACCGCGCTCCACGGGATCAACATGGAGGTGACCCGCGGAGAGATGGTCGCCGTGATGGGTCCCTCGGGTTGCGGAAAGACGACCCTGTTGAACTGTTGTTCGGGATTGGACGATATCACCCGCGGCGCCGTGACCCTCGAGGGGACCGACATCCATCGGATGCGGGACAACCAGAAGAGCGACTACCGGGCGCAGCGCACGGGGTTTGTCTTTCAATCGTACAACCTCCTTCCGGTCCTGAGCGCCGTCGAGAACGTCGAAATGCCGCTTCTCATCTCGGGCGTCGCCCGCGCGGAGGCTCGCCGACGCGCGAGTGAGATCCTCTCCCAGCTCGAGCTCGCGGACCGGCTCGACCATCGTCCCGCGGAACTGTCGGGGGGCCAGCAGCAGCGCGTGTCGCTGGCGCGCGCGCTGGTCGCCCGGCCCGCCATCGTCTGGGCGGACGAGCCGACGGGCAATCTGGACCAGGAGGGCTCGGAACAGGTGACCCGCCTGCTGCGGGAGCTCAACCAGCGCTACCAGCAGACGATGGTCGTGGTGACCCACGACTCGGAGGTGGCGAAGGTCTGTGACCGGACGCTTAAGATGCGCGACGGCCGGATCCTGCCGTAACCCCGATGGCCGCGCTGCTCTCGTCCTCCGCGGTCCTTCTCCTCCTGCTCCTGGCCGTGGTGGCCGCGCTCAGCGGGGGCCTGGCCCTCCGCAATCGCCTGGCCTTCCGCATCGCGATGCGCAACGTCCGGCGGGGCCGGGGCCGCACCGTGCTCCTGATCCTCGGACTCCTCGTCGGGACGACCATCATCTCGGGGAGCCTGGTCATCAACGACACGGTCACCTCGGTGAACCAGCACTTCGTGCTGCAGAACTGGGGGTTCGTCGACGAAGCGGTGGACAACGAGACTCCGGGCGGCGGCCTCCAGCCGTTTTCCCTGACCGCCTTCGCCGCGCTCAACAGTAGCCTCGCCGGCAATCCGCAAGTGGCGGGACTGACCCCCGAGCTCGTCCTGACGGGAGCGGCGTTCGATCAAACCCGGGGGATCCCCGAGACGAACCTCAATCTGGTCGGGGTCAACGGCAACCAGAGCGCGGCCCTGGGCGCCTTTACCACGGACGGGGGGGCCCCCCTTGCGGGGCCGGCGCCGGGCCAGGTCCTCCTGGATGACCAGGCCGCGCTCCAGCTGAACGCCTCCGTGGGGGACCGCCTGCTCGTCTTCGGCAGCGCCTCCGCCCCGGTCTCCGTCACCGTGCAGGGAGTGGTGAAGGATGACACCCGCGGGGGTTTCTTCTTCCTCTACGCGGGCGAAGCCGGCAACGTCTTCATCAGCCTCGCCGGCGCGCAGGCGGCCGCGGGACTCCCCGCGGGGGCGATCAACTTCATCGCCGTGACGAACGCGGGAAATCAGCTCGACGGCGTGGCCCATTCAGACAGCGTTTCCGCCCTCCTCAACTCCACGCTTCTTTCCCTCGGCGCGAGCCCCACGCTCAAGGTGACGGAGCCGCTCAAGGACGGGCTCGCCCAGGCGGCGTCGTCCGGCCAGAACACAGCGACCATCTTCTTCGCGCTCGGTCTCTTCTCCATCCTCGCCGGCGCGATGCTCGTGGTCGGCATCTTTGTCATGCTCGCGGAGGAGCGCCTCGGCGAGATGGGGACCATCCGCGCCATTGGCCTTCGGCGGCGTCAGCTGGTCCTGATCTTCTTCTTCGAGGGGCTGGCCTACGCCGCCGGCAGCGCCCTCGCCGGCACCTTCGCCGGCGTCGGGGTGGGCTACGGCCTCGACTACGCGTTCAGCGTATTGCTGAGCTCAGGGACGGTCTCGTCTCAGGCGATCCTCGCGTCGTTCACCGTCGCGCCCCAGAGCCTTCTCATCGCCTACGTCGGCGGATTCCTCCTGACCCTCGGTACCGTCGCCGTGGCGAGCTGGCGCGCCTCTCGCCTCAACATCGTCCGGGCCCTCCGCAGCATTCCCGAACCACCCCCGGCGCTGCGCCTCTACACGCGGCTCGCCTACCTCGGGCTCCCGGTCCTCGCCGGAGGGGTCCTCCTCTTCCTCGCCACGTACCAGGGGTCGACCGACATCTCCCTCCCGTCCCTGGGCGGCGACCTGGCCATCGTCGGGGTCGCCCTCATCGGCTCGCGCTTTCTCCGCAACCGCGTCATCTTCTCGATCGCCGGAGTGGCGCTCCTCGTCTGGAACGGGGTCGAGCCGCTCCGCCATCTCCTGCTGGGCAACGCGCACACCGGGACCATCTTTGTCGTGTTCACGCTGGGGATTTTCCTCGTCCTCGGCGCCGTCCTGATCTTCATCTTCGACGGCGACTACGCCGTGGGGGCCCTCACCCGGCTCCTCGGCCGCTCCCCTCGGCCGGCGGCGGTGGTCCGCGTCGGCCTCTCGTACCCGAGTCGCCGACCGGTGCGCCCGGCGATCACGCTCACGATCTTCACGCTCGTGATCTTCACCGTCGTGGTCGTGGCGGTCTTCGCCGACTCGCTGGAGACGAA
>DASRSW010000094.1:0-23829 GCA_035656275.1 Thermoplasmata archaeon | reverse complement strand
TGCGCTTGAGGGGCCAGACGGGTCACTTTTCACAATATTCGAACCCCCGGGGGGTTCGGATTCCCCCCCCGACACATAGATTTCGATTTTCATACGTGAAAACACGCTGAATCGTCGATCGGTCGGTAGGGATTCGAACCTCGAAGGGCCCATCGGGACGCTCTCCGGAAGCAGGCGTCCGCTCGGTCGAGCTGGATGGTCAGGCTAGCATCAGGAAGTCCGCGAGAGGCACAAAGACGAGCGGGGGACTAAGATCGAGAACGTCCTTCGTGATCACTAGGCCCAACGGGGCATGCTTCTCTTCGATGAAGCTGCGGATTCCTTCGAGGTGTTGGCGCGGATCGGCTCGGTACTTGACCTCGATTGGTAAGGGCTGACCCGAAATCTCGATCACGACATCAACCTCCTGGCCGCGGCGGTTCCGCCAGTAGAAGACCTCGGGCCCGAGGCCCCCGCCGAGATTGAACGCCAGCCGCTTGGCGTGCTCGTGAACCACACTTTCGGCGACCGAGCCCATCTGCTCCGGGCTCGTCAGCAGCGTGCGATCCAACCTCCCACGTAGGACGTTGAGTAGGCCCGGATTCGGAACGTAGACCTTCTTCTGCTTCCGCAGCCGCGACTGCCGGCTTCGGGAGTAGAACGACGCCCGAGAAATGAGGAACGCTTCTTCGAGGTAGTCAAGGTACTCGACAAGAGTCCGCTGCTCCAATCCCACGGGCTCCGCCAGGCCGGCATAGCTCGCGAGCCCACCGCTTTGGGACGCGATCAGGCTCAGCAGATCCTCCAGCACTCGAGTAGAGGAGCGGATTTCGTGGAATCGATACAAGTCGTGAGCGAGCGTCAGCTTGACGTACTCGTCGAGGCGACGTGCGCATGCTGCGATATCCGTCGCCTGGGCAAGCTCGGGGTACCCGTCGACCAGCAGGTACCAGTCGAGGGTGGACGCGATGGAAACTCGCTTCTTCGCCGATCTCGGACGCAGCTTGAGGAGTTCGGCATGAAGGATGTCCGGTCGACGCTGCCGCATCGCGGGAATGATGGCGGTTCTCGCTTCGAGGTAGCCATCGTTCGCACGATGGTCACCCGTTCTGAGTGCCATTACGTCAACAAACTTCCAACTCAGGAGGAGCTGCGTGGACACTCGCCCCGCGAGGCTCGCCGATGCGCCCGACTCCAGCTCCGACTTCGAACTAGAGGATACCAAGAATCGGAGAGGGTATCGAAAGTCGAACCACCCCTTGAGGTCACGATGCCAGTTCCGGGCTTTCGTCACTTCGTCGAGCAGGATGTAGGCTGGACCGTCGAGACTGCGGAACGGTTCTCGAAGGATACGTTCCTCGTATGTCCGGATGACGTCATTGAGGGGATCAGCCGCTGCCAATCCGAGCCCCGGCAGATCAAAGCTCGCGAACAGCACTCGGTTGGAAGGCACTCCATTCTCGAGAAGGTCGCGAAGCACCTGGTACATCAGCGTCGTCTTGCCAACCTGTCGGGGTCCCGCCAACGCGACGATTGGCCGTCCGTCCAGCCTTCTACGGAGTACGAAGAAGTCCCGTCGCCGATAGGGCGGTGCGAGGGAGGAAGGAACCTCACCCCCGGTCCACCACGGGTTCGCTTCGGAGAGAATCTGGAGGAGGCGTTCCGAGTCAATCGGCATCTGCCACATCATGATGTTGGTCCTGAGTATTAAGGAGTCGCATCGTAACGTGGAAGATGAAAAAGGGCCAGACCGGATTCGGCCGGGATGACGGCGGTCATTCGGAATCGTTCGGGAGTCGAACTTTCTTGCGGTTCACCCCCCCACACCTCCCGGGGGTACGATTACGCGGGGTCGGCCATCCCATCTTGGGCGAAGACCGATCCACGCTAAGAGCCGGTCCCGCGCGTCGTGGGTCAGGCAGCCATGCCACGCCTGCGTCGGCAGATCCCAGGCGAGCCACCGAATCATCGCCTCCGGGAAGCTATTTCCCGCGGTGGAACATGGACGGGCGCGATGGACCAGATGCTTTGGTATCTTCTCGCGGGCACTCGCGGGGGGCCGAACCGTCTCCGCATCCTGGGACTGCTCAAGGAGCGACCGTACAATGCCCACCAGCTATCGGAGATTCTGACGCTCGACTATCGGACCGTCCGGCATCATCTTCGAGTCCTCGTGACGAGCGGTCTGCTGGTGAATCCGGAAGAGGACCGTTACGGGTCGCTCTACTTCCTCAGCGCCCTAGTCTCCCACCGGTGGATGGTGGTCGAGGATATCCGGGCCCACCTTGTGCCAGTCGTCACCGACGAGCAGCACGGGGCGTCGACCCATACGCCGGACGTACCGCGCGCCAGACCAGCGTAATCTGGGGAGATTTTGGCCAACCCCCTTATCGAGGCCGGGAAGTACGCGGAAGAGTGTCCGAGGCCGTGATGATGGCGACCATCGCCATCTCGGGTGTGGATTCGGCGCTCGCGGGGGTCCTGCTCGCCGTGTACATCCGCCTCTACCGCCGCGTCCATGCGCCGGTGAGTGCCGGGCTCGCTTCCTTCGCTGCGTTCTTCCTCGCCCAAAACCTGTTTGCCCTCACCTCCTTCATTTCAACCATCAATCTGATCCCCGACACTCTCGCTCCTCTCCTCCTCGTCATCGGGCTGCTCGAGATGGGGGGCCTGGGTTTCCTCCTTCGGTCTGCGCTGACGTGACCGAGCGATCGGTCCGCGCGTTCCAGCGCGGGTGGGTCCTGTGCGCCATCCGGTCGAAGAAAGTCGGGGGCCGCCTTTCCCGTAGGAGAGGCGGCCCGGAAGGAGTTCAATCGCCGAGGGGCCTCACGCCTGGAACGCGGTGAGTGGGCAGCGGAAGTAGGGCGCTCCGCCGGAGTTCGGGTTCCCTTGGGTCAGGGTGAGGTATCCGGCCTGCTGGTTCGATTGGACCATCGTGTAGGACGTCAGCAGCGGTACCGTGCCGCCGTAGTGACTGAATCCCAACGAGGTCCACGTGCCGGTAAAGGCGGCCCAGTTCCCCCCATGATACCCCGCATCCCCTGGCGCCCGCTCGGCCACCGGCGGCTGGCCGCCGCTGGCGTTGCTGTTGGTGACGTAGACCAGCTGGTCGTAGAACGACAGGGGGTGGGTCGTGTCCACGGTCGCCGGCGTGCCCACCGTTCCCCACTGTTGGCCGTCAGCCCAGATTCCTGCACCGTGGTTGACCCCGGCTCCGTGAGCGAGGGCCCCGGGCACGACGAGAACCAAGGTCGCCATCACCAGTCCAGCCCCAAAGATGCGTTCGGCCGCCTTCCTCTTCATTCGAGCTCCATACGTGGTCCGTAGACCGGTCGCCGTAGTGCGACCACTCAGGATGGCATTTGGCCACAATCTCGCCCCACTGCGGCCCGAGTGTCGCTTGGCTGCTCTGGAATCGGGGGGTTCACCGGACTCTGGATGCGAGTATCAGAGACATCCTAGCACACCCCTGCGGGCCCCCGGACGAGCGGTTTCTACCTCGCTGCGGGACCTCGGTCACGCCGCCACGCTCCGGGTTGCGGCCCCCTCCGGGCCTTCGTCGTTCGTTCCCAGCAAGCGACCCCGCCGGCCAGCGACAATCTCTGCTGGGACGGACTTCCGATGCGGTGCCTCGTCCTTTCTTCGGCGCGTCGATGCATCGTGCCCTCGGCCACCAAGTCTCCAGTACGACGGGTCCACGAAACACGGTGTCGCCCACGCCCCGGTTCCCCTCACCGGCCTCCTTCGCAAGGTCCACGTTGTCGACTCCCCTGGTATGGAACGATTTACCGCTCGCCGGCTCGCCCCCGATCGGTGCTCGCACCGCGATTTCAGCCGGAGGTCCGCCTGACTCGGGATCTCCGCCAACACCCCCCAAGCCCGCCCTCCATGCCGGACGGCCCCGTTTGGGGCCGCATTAGCCCGGGGTCGGACCAGGGCAGAGACTGACCGCTCGGAGGGCCGCCAGATCGCACCTGCGATCCCGGTACGCCGGACCCCCAACGCACTCCCTGTGGGGGTGGACGGGCCCCTGGAGTTGAACGACCGGTGTCTCCACCGGCGCACGTCGTCGTGCGCCGAAGGCAGACGGCCTCAACTGGCGGGATCGGAAGGTAGAGCCGCCCCAGCGCTGCGAGACCGTGGGAAGAGCCGGTCGTACCGGTGGTCGATGGGCTTGCGCACGCAGTCGGTGTGCTCGACGATCATCTCTAGATTCTTCAGGGCGGAGTCGAGCGTGGCGGCGACGGGCCCTGCCGCTTGGGGAACGGTCGTTCGTTTCGCCGTGCTCGTCCCCACCTGGCCGAAGGCAAGAAGGAGGACCCGCGACCCATCGTCGGCGAGAAGAAAGGGGGAAACGTGACACTGCCCATTCAGCTCCCGCAGTAGATCCACCGACGAGACCCCTTTCCGAAGTTCCCCGGTCAGAAAGACAATCTCGCCCAAGGCACGGGCATCGTAGGGGGGCACGACGTCCGGATTGAGGAAGGTACGGCTTTGGATGACCCCTCGATCGATAAGCCGCTGCTCGCCCCGGGATAGCCCCGCTGCGGAATGCCAGCGATGGGCCGGCGGAGACAGGCCCCCGCCGTCCTGATCCCGAAGAATCAGTCCTGGGACCGTCGAGGGAGGGGACCGCTCCGACTGCGGAACGTCACCTCCGAGGGACCGGGGATACCCGGTCTCCCTTTCCACCCGGATGAACCGGGACCACGACCGCGAGTAGTCGAAGTAGACCGGAATGGATCCGGAGTCAGAGGAGATCGAGATCGTCAGGCCGTGGTCGAATTTTGGCGCGTCGCCCTTCGGTCGAAAGAAGATGCCGAAGAGGACGTTCAGGCCCGACCACAGCACGACATTCTGGGGGGAGGAACCCCACTCTCTCTCGACTCGAGCGCGTTCGGCCGGGCCGGGCTTGGCGAGGACACAATCGATCGCGCCGAAACCGGCTGCCCACGGCTGGGGCACGTAGCGGTCGGACAGCCAACCGGCGTCGTAGATCTTGCGGCGGGTGGCGTAGAAGGTGGAGGTGGGAATCCCCGACGGGGCGGGCTCCGAGATGTCCGTCCCGCCGTCCTTCGAGAGGATCGACAGGACCGTCGCCGCCTCGGAGGCGGTCAACTCATGCATCCGAGCCCGCCCCGGGTGATGCGGATGATCGGCGAGGACTATACGTTTTCTTGAATTTCACGTCGTCCGCATTAAGTCCGCCCAGTCCATGGTTGAAGCGTGGACGGCCCCGCGCAAACCGTTTCGACCGAGCCCTCCGCCCGTGCCCTCGACGCCCAGGCCGGGTTTCGCCAGCTCAAGGTCGCCTCGGTAGTCGGGCTTCTCGGTCAGATCCTGATTTGGGGGAGCGCGATCGCTCTCTGGGTGGTGGGGGCGCTGTACGCGCCCATTCCGGTTTCGACGTCCATTGCGTATGGCGCGAACGGCTTCTTGGTCTCCGCCGGTGCCGTGTTCGCTCTGAATGACGTGCTGATCGCCGGCGCTGTCGTGGCGGTCCTCTCTATCGTCCTATCCGCACGCAGCTACCAGAAGCTCGGGAAGGCCACACCCTCGGTCAAGTTCGACTCGGTGGTCGCGATGACGACGATCGGCGCCATCGGCCTCGGAATGTTCGCCCTGGGCTGGGCCGCCTGGCTCGGGAGCTTCGTCGCCCCGGGAACCGGCCCCAATGGGGACACTACCACCTATGTTCCCATCCTGGCCTCGAACCTCGGCGACGTAGTGAACCTGCTCCTGATCGTCGGGGGGCTTCTCGCCTTCCTCGGCATGCTGGGCATTGCGCTCGGGAGCTCGAAAGTGGGGGTCACCTACGAGGAGGGCGTTGTCGAGCTCGGGGGTGCACTGACGATCTTACCGGTGTTCTCGGTCATCGGGTATGCCCTCTCCCTCCTGGGTCTCGTTCGAGGAGAACGCAAGCTCAAGCGAGGGTGGACTCCCCCGCCACCGCCACCCCCGCCGACCTACCCTGCGCTGACCTATGGGGGTGGCTACGCCGCCGGGCCACCGATGGCCGTTCCCGGCCAACCGGGCTCCTGGGACGGTCTCGCCGTCGTCCTCGTCGTGGTCCTGGTGCTGCTCTGGGTATTCATCCTCCCCATCTCCCTCATCATCGGGGAGGGCGGTCTTACGAAGGGGCCGGGCGGAGTCCCCGGGGGAGGGGGCACCAACAACAGTCCGCCCACTCCCGCATCCTCGGGAGGTGCCTCTTCCGTTGCACCCCTGTTGCTCGTCGGGTTGGCGGGGACCGCGATCCTCCTACCCCTCGCCATCGCTCGGACCCGCCGCAAACGTCAGCGCGCGGCCGCGCAGCCGATGGCGGCCCCTCCGCCGCCCCCACCCCCGCCGCCCCCGCCGGCGCGGGAAGAGGACCCCCTCCATCACCTAGTCTGAGTCAAAGCGCGGATCCGATTCCCTGGAGTCCGTGAGGAGACCCCGGAACCGATCCATTAGCTCCACCTTCTCCGCTGGCCGGTGGGATCGAGCGGGGTCGAGCTCGTACCGGCGAGCGACCCCTCGGACCTCCGATCCCTCGGACGATTCCCCGAGGCATTTAACGCGGTCGGCGCCCTACCCCCGAGCGGCCCCCCACCTTCCCAGCCTCTCCGCGAATCCTACGATGCCATGCGCAAGACTCAGCGACTCATCGGGGACGCGCGGACTGGCCGTTGCGTCAATCGGGCGTCTGCTGAGACGGGATTTCCGAATGGGACGGTTGCCAAGTTTGAAGAGAAGCATCCTTGTCGGCTCCGAGGATGCTTCGGTCGCCCCTCGGGAGAGGCCGGTGGGAATCTCCGCCGGGCCCTTGCTCCCCAAGGGGCCCCATCCTACTGGGATCGCGACGTCGACTTGCACTGGTGCGCGGGGCCTCGATAGCCCTCGTACTCCTCGCCCTGCTGCCGGGGGGTGCGACGGCACAGTCGACCTCTCCTTCCGCCGAAGACGCCCCGCATCTGGGTGCTCCCGATGGGACCGGGCTATCGCCCACAACGCTCGGCGGATCGGCGCCCTTCAACAGCACGCTTACCGTGGGCAATCTCTCGGCCAATCTCTCGAGCCAGTTCTGGGGCTCTACCGTGAACAACGAGGTCCGCATGTTCCGGGGCGAGTCGAACGCGGTGAACGCCACTCCGGCGCGCGTCCTCGTCTGGCCGGGAGCCATGGCCGGGGAAGACTACAACCCGCTCACCAACACGCACTACGACACCTATAGCGGACTTCCCACCAAGGCCAACACGAACGAGAGCCAGTTCGTGGAGATGTGCCGCTCCATTCACTGCGCGGCGATCATCCAGGTCCCGGCCGAGATCAGCAATGCGAGCTTTGCGGAGGCGATCGTCAACTATACCGAGGTCAACCTGAGCTTCGTCCCCGCCTACTGGATGATCGGGAACGAGCCGGAGCTCTGGTACCACTGGAAAGTCCCGTGGAAGAATTGGCCGACCCAGTACACTACCGGCCCGACGCCGACGCAGTTCGGCAACGAGGTCCTCACCTACGTGAAGGCGATCCGGGCCGTGGACAATACCACGCCCATTCTGGGGCTCCCCGCCTCCGGGTGTACCTGCGGCTCCTACCCCTTTGACCAGTGGATCTCCGGGGTGCTCAAGGTCACCGGAAACAAGATCCAGGCGGTCGCGTTTCACGAGTATCCCGCCGGCTGGCTCGGAACGGGAGACGGAAGCCTCCTCGCCTTCTACCAGACGATCCAGAGCGCGGCCAACATCCCCACCCGCATGGTCGCGGCCCGGGCCGCGGTCCAGTCCGCGTGCGCCACGTGCAACGTCTCCGTCTTCATCAGCGAGCTCGGGGCCGCCCTCTCGTGGTCCGCCTACGGGCCCTACGCGATCGGATTCTCGGGGGCGCTGAGCCTCGCCTCGCAGATCACGCAGGCGATGGACGTCAACCTGAGCAATGTGGACCTCTTCGCGACGGAGCTCGCCACCACGAACTCCTGGTTCGACCCGACGGGCCACGCCCGGCCCGACTACACGCTCTACTCCGGGATCCTGGACCACCTGGGCACCGAGGCGTTCCCGGTCACCCTCTCGGGGCTGGGCCAGTCCCTCTACGGGATCGCGACGGTCGCCCCCCACGACCAGGGACGTCAGGACCTCCTAGTCGTGAATGACAACATTACGAAGTCCGTGAGATTCTCTCCCCAGTTCGCGGGACCCGCCGGGAGCGCTTCCGTCGAAGCGTGGAGCTGGAACGGGTCGATCCATATCACGAAGGCGAACAACACGGATTGGGTCGAGCCGTTTACGCCGACCCCCATCCCCCAGGCGTTCGCGGGCGGGTTGCCGGGGAACTATACGCTCCCGCCCCAGAGCATGGTCCTCTTCGAGGCGTACCCTTCCGGAGGCACGTTCGTCCGCGTCGCCGAAAGCGGGGTCCCCTCCCCGACCGCCTGGTACGCCCGCGTGGGTGCTGGCTTCTACACGACCACGGCCGACAATCTCTCCCTGCTCCTTCCGACCGGGCAGTACTCCGTAGGGTCGGTGGGGATCCCTCTCCCCCTCGGCGGGAAAGAGTACGTCCCGAACGAACAGCTCGGGCCGTACGTTCCCTCTCCGGTCGAGGTGAGCGGTGCCTACACCAACTTCACCATCTCGTTCTCGGACCAATGGCGCATCAACGCGTTCGCGGCCCCGGCGGTGGGTGGCACGGTCACTCCCGGAGTCGCCTGGTGGAATGCGAGCGAGCCGCTCCATCTGACCGCGGCCCCGGCGCTGGGATACGCCTTCGCCGGATGGAGCGGCTGGGGGCCGGGGAGCTACAACGGGACGAATCGTTCGATCACCATCGTGCCGATGGGGCGGGTAGTTGAGAAGGCCCGTTTCGCCGTCGGAACCGAGGTCATCCTCTGGGAGACGGGTCTTCCGGCGGGCACCCCGTGGTCGGTGACGGTCCGCGGGATCTCGACGAGCTCGAGCTCGAATCTTCTCACCGTCTACGAGTTGTCGGGCACCTATGGTTTCAGTGTGAGCCCAATCCCGGGATTCCGGAGCCTCCCGGAGAACGGCAGCTTCACAGTGGCCGGCTGGGGGCAGTCGGTCCTGGTGCAGTTCATTCGGCTACGCCCCGCCCCTCCCCAATTCAACGTATCCTTCGTGGTCTCGGGCCTCCCCTGGTCCACCCCTGTGTCCATCACCGTTCGCGGCGCGGTCCAGACGACGCTCGCGGGCGATCCGCTGTCCACTCCGCGGTTTTCGCTCATCAACGGGAGCTACGGCTACGACGTCGGTTACGTGCCCGGCTATCACCCGGACGTTCCCGAGAAGACGTTCATCGTCACGGGTAGCGCGCTTACGATCGCTGTCCTGTTCGTTCCCACGCTCTATCCGGTCACGTGGGAGGTGAGCGGAACGCGGGCCGGTCTCAATTGGTCCCTCGTGCTGAACGGCCAGCCGAGCGCCGCCACGTCGGCGTGGTGGTCGGCGGCTCTCCCGAACGGGTCCTATGCCTATGCCATCGAGCTGCCCGCGAATTTCACGGCGACGCCCCGCACGGGCGTCGTCAACGTCACCGGCGCCGCCCAGGTCATGTCGATCACCTTCTCGCTCGTGATGTTCTCCCTGCGGTTCGAGTCCACTGGCCTGCCGGGAACCGAGCCCTGGGCGGTGCGATTCGGGAACCTGACGCAGGGGGCGTGGGCCGGCGCGTCGACCTTCCTCGCCGCGAACGGGACCTACACCTTTGACATCCACGCTCCCGCGGGGTTCTACGCCAACCCCTCCCACGGGTCGGTGACCGTGGCCGGGTCGCTCCCGCCGATGGAGATCCAGTTCCATCCGTCGTCGGTTCACCCGTCCGCCGCCCTGGTCGCCGCCCTGACGTCGGGCGCCCTCATGACGGCCCTGTGGATCGGGCTCTCCGTCGGGGTCGGATACGTCACCTTCCGCACGCTGCGGGGCCGGAAGGGCTGAAGCGGCGAATGGACGGTCGCCGGATCCCCCGCCGGGCCCTCGCTGCTTGGGAGCCGTGAACCCGCCCGATGTTCTTCGACGGCCTGGTGGCTCTGCTCCGCTCGCTGAACCTCCCGCTGGGGGGAGTGCTCGTCGGATTCGCCCTCGGCGGGACGATCTACGTCATGGCCGAATGGCTGCGCCACCGCCCGTCCCGGTCGGTCGGGGGAACGGTACGGATCGAGCTCGTGCCAGAAACGACAGACACGGCCCCCCCCACGGACCCCCAGAAGCCCGTCCCCGTCCCGGTCCATTCACCGGGGTCGACGCGCACCGTCCTGATGCGAGGGGCCGGAGGGGCCCCCAACGCCCCCCTTCCTCGCGCCCGGCGATTCCTCGCCGTGCTGGTCGGGTCGTTCGTCGGGCTCTCCGCGCTCCAGCTGGCGCTGTTTTCCTGGCTGTTCCTCCCCTATGACCATCTCGTCGGCTACGCGGGGACGCTGCTCTTCTGGCCGATGCCGTGGCCCGGGGTCTACGCCGTCACGTCGGTCTCGCAGCTCGTCCCGGATTACATCTTTCCGATGTACCTGGCGGGACTCGCCTCCGTCGCCCTCGCGGGGGGACTCGTCTACCGCCGTCCCTCGCTCGCCGCGGGGCGCCGGGCGTGGGCGCTTGGCCTCATCCTCCTCTACGTCGGGGTGGAGGTCGTGCTCGATGCCGTGTTCTTCACCGTCCCCGGCCAGAGCGTGCGCAACCTCGCCATCGTCGTCCGGACGTTGACCGGCGGGGTCTTCCTCTCGGGCGTCGTGTTCTGCACGCTGACGCTCCCGACCCCTCAGCGGATCCGAGCCACGTTCCCGCGCGACTCGGGCGCCCTCCTCCAGTTCTTTGGTACCGGCCTTCTCTCGCTGGGGCTGGCGGGAGTCGCCATCGCGCTCGTCGACTATGCGCTCGGGAACCTGTCGATCCTCCTGCCCTTCACCCTCCTTCTACTGCTCCCGCTCCTGACCCTCGAGACGTTCATCGCGCTCAACCGGCCGCTCTACTTCCGCCAGCTCCGCCGGCGTCGCCTCCCCTCCGTGAAGACCTACCACCCCTCGGTCTCCATCCTGATGCCGGCGTACAACGAGGCGCGGTGGATCGCGGAGTCGATCCGTTGGGCCGACGCGGCCGCGGGGAAGTACCCCGGCCCGGTCGAGATCATCGTCGGCAACGACGGGTCGACCGACCGGACCTCGGAGCTGGCCCGCACGGCGATCGCGGCCCTGCGGCACGCGCGGGGGATGGTCGTTGACCTTCCGCACGCGGGGAAATCCAACGGCCTCAACGGGGCGCTGGCCCTCGCGACGGGGGAGATCGTCATCCGCCTCGACGCGGACACGTTCATCTCGCCGCGGCTTGGCTTTTCGGCGATCATTCCGCATTTCGCGGACCCCGAGGTGGGCGGCGTGCAGGGGGCGATCCACCCGCGGCAGCTCAAGGGGTGGACGAGCAAGCTGAGGGCGCTCGAGATCGCCTGGGGCCACTACTTCCAGCGTCCCGCGGTCATGGGGGTCAGGGCCGGCGAGGTGATCGATGGCCTCTTCTCGGCCTTCCGGCGCAAGGACCTGGTCGCCCTCGGCGGCTGGGTCGCCTGGAACGGCGAGGACACCGAGCTCTCCATGCGGCTCCAGCGGCTCGGCTACCGCGTGCGGATCGAGTTCGGCGCACGGGCCTACGAGGACGTGCCCGAGAACTACGAGGCGCTCCGCCGTCAGCGCGTCCGCTGGGCCCGCGGGATGGTGATGGCGAACGGGCAGCACTATCCGTCGCTCGTCGGCCCGACGCCGGAGTTCGCTGGCCTCGGCGTGCTCTACTGGTTCCTCACCTTCGCCCGCTCGGGCGTGCGGAGCCTCGTCTACGTATTCCTGCTGCTGCTGTTCCTGCTGCTCGGCGTGTATGCGCTCTTCGACGTGGCGGTCCTCCTGCTGCTGGCCCTGGCGATCCGGGCGGTACCGCTGGCCTACTTCCTCGGAAAGATGGGACGGTGGGACGTGCTGGCCTGGATCCCGTTCTTCCCGATAGCGAGCGTCCTCAAGCAGTCGTTCCGCTTCGAAGCGTTCGGGCTGATGGGACCGGAAGCCCGCCACGAGTACACGTAAACTCCCCGCCTCCTCGCCCGCGGCCGGGTCGTCTGCTCCCGCGTGGGGGGGATCCCCGACGGACCTGGTGTCGTTCCCCGGTGCCAACGGACCCTTATCCCCCGGCACGGCGGCGGAGTTCGGGACGGGAGCGCTCGGTCGGGGCAAACCCGCTGAGCTGGCTGCCGGCGCCCTGCCGGTCGCCGCCCAAGGCTAGCGGCGACGCCCCGTGCGGGAGGCCGCCCCCGAGCGCCGCGACGGGGCCCGGCGCACGTCCAGCCACGTCATGTCGGGGGACCTCACCTCCTCCTGCCAGAGCGCCCCAATGATCTCCCCGAGGTGATGCGCCTCTTCGAGGGTCGTCTGGAGCACCGCATCCCGGACCGTGTACCGGCCGGGCATCCAGAACGCCCGCACCCGCCTTCCGAGGTCCGGGGCCGTCCATCCCCGGACCGTCTCCGAGACCCCGGCCCAGACCCGCTCGGCGTACTCGTCGAACCCCTTCCACGTACGAGGGTGTCGGCCGGCGTCGTCAAACAGGGCGCCCAGCGCCGCGTCGGAATTGCGACCGCGCACGATGTAGACCAGCCAGACTTCGTGGACGTTCAGGATGTGGACGAGCGTGTCGAACAACGACTCGTGACCGATCCCGCGCTTCTGCATCGCGCGCCTCCCTGGCAGGCGGCGGACCTTGCGGACGAACCGGTCGAATACCTCGTGGTCGTATTCCAGGATGGCGCGGGCATCGGCGGGAGAAAAGCGAAGGGCTCCGGGCATGCCCCGGACGGGCCGGGGGGGCCTTATCGCATTCGGGCCCGGGACCGGGCCGCTCGGGCGGTTGGCGCGCCTCCTTCTCACGGGGAACGGCGGGCCGATGGGATCTAGGATCCGGACAACAGCGACTCGAGCACGCCCACGGGGGGCGCCCCGAAGCCGAGGAGGGCATCATGGAACGCCCGGCGGGAGCCGTCGAAGTGGGTCGCCAGCATTTTCCGGCGGACCTCGAGGATCGCGAGCTTCCCCAGGGTGTAGCAGAAGTACTCCGGATTGAACGTCCCGCGGATCGCCTCCCGTTCCGCCGGCAGCCGTTCCATGTGCCCCTCCTTCATGAACAGCTCCGTCGCGAATTCGAGGCTCTTGCCCTGCGTGTGGAGCGCGATGGAGGCCAGGAGCCGGCAGTTCCGAAGGAGGGCATCGTGGATCTGGGCGACCTCCGCCTCCACGCCGCCCTCCCCGAACCCCGCCTCGATGGCGAGCTGCTCACAGTAGTGGGCCCATCCCTCGACGAACGAGGAGGAGAAGAACACCTTCTGCACCAGCGAAGCGTTCGTCCGACGTCGGAAGTGGAGGAACTGGAGGTAGTGGCCCGGGTACACCTCGTGGATCGTGATGTTCTTCAGCATCGCGTCGTTGAGCGAGCGCAGCCACTCCTCCTGGCGCTCAGGGGTCCACGCGGGGTCGACGGGCGTGACGAAATAGATCCCCTCGTCCCCGGCCACATCGAACGGCCCCGGCGGGTTCATGCTCGCGGTGGTGAGGGCCCTCCCGTACACCGGGGTTTCCTGGACCCGGCAAACGGCGGGCTCCGGGATCGTGGCGAGGTCCCGCGCTTGCACGAACTCCTTGGTCTCGTTCACGAACGTCTGGGCCAGCGGAATGAGTCCATCCGCCCGGGCGTGGCGCGTGAGCAGTCGCTCGAGCAGCTGGGAGACGGGGAGGGGCGGACGCTGCGCCTGGGCGATGGCCTCGAGCCGGGCCTGGTTGCGTTTCAGGTCCTCCCAGCCGGCGGATTCGATCTCGGCGGTCGGAGTGCTCAATCCCTCGCGGACCCACAGGAGGCGCTGGAACTTCTCGGCTCCGAGCGCGAAATCGGCCACCTGATGGGGCTCGTAGTCGGCGTGGAGCATCTCGAGGAACTGACGGACCGCCGCCTCCGCGCTCGCCCGGGCCGCGGCGACCCGCCCGGCGAGGGGAGCTGAGGCCGTGCGCGCAAACGCCTCCGCCTCGGCGAAGTGGGCCCCCAGGCCTCCGGCCATCGCGAACGTCAACCGGAGGAACGGTTCCGGCAGCTTGGGGTCGAGCCGGCCCGTCGCCGCACCGAGCAGGCTGGGGACGCCGTCCAGCAGGCGGACGATCGCATCCACCCGCTGGGGAACCGGGGCGTACTCCCGGATCATGTAGGGAGTCAACGAGATCGGTCCTACGTAGGACATCGGGTTCCGTTCGAGCTCCCGTCCTTCCCTTAGGTCGAAGAGAGGACCTTCGAGGAGGAGTCCCAGCAGGAGTTGGTCCAGATGGCGGGAGGGGGGAAGCTGGTCCTTGGGGAGCGCTCTCAGCTGGGTGAGCCACTGGTCCGCCTTGGCCGCCCAGGCGTCGGTGGACTCCCGGCGATAATCCGGCAGCCGTCCGTCGTACCGATGAAGTCCCAGGAAGACGGCGTAGCTGGGCTGCAGCTCAAACAAATGGTCGACGATCCCCGCCTCGATCGGGAGCAGCGGGTCCGTCGTTTCGCGGACGGGCGTCGAGCTCGGCATGAATGTTCGCCGATGGAGCGAGCCGTCCTATAAGAGGTGGGGCGTCGCTCGCCGCGTCTTCGAATCCGTTATCGATGCCGCCGGAATGGGAGGTCCGGAGAAACTGGCCGTTGGCCTACTCGTTCCAGTTGATCCGACAGGTCGGGCAGTACGACCCCACCATCTCGGTGCCGCAAAGGAAGCAACGGCCACTCTCATCCCGGGGCGGGGTAGCGGCACGCACGGAATCGAGGTCGGTCGGAGGGAGCGGGGGGGGCAGTTCCGGTTCGACCGGCGACGGCGGAGGCTCCGGTGTCGGCGGGGCGGTCGTTGGCGAGCGGGGTGGGGACGAAGGGGGTGGGCTAGGGCCGGCGGGAGGCGGAGCGTCGGGGACAGGGGGGTTCGATACGGCCGGGGCCTCGACGGGGGTCGGCGCGGTTTCGCTACGCGGCGCCGGCTCGGTAAGCGGCGTATCTGGATCTGTCTCGGGGGCCTCCGGCGCTTCCTTTGGGGAGCTCTCCGGGGGTTCCTCCTCCGTGTCGGTTCGTCGGCGGAGGCGTCGGAGGAACCCGGCCATCGGGGGGGAAAGCAGGGATCGGGTCTAAAGGGTTGGCGTCCGAGCCCGTGGGCGCATAGGGTTTTGACGGGCGGGCCGTACCCGGCGGAGTGACACCCACTCCCGGCGACGCGGGTCCACCTCCCACGCTCCCTCCGGCGCCGCGTCCCGTCGGGTCGTACCTTCCGGTCGTCCAGCTCGGAAACCTCGCCTGGGTCTCGGGGCAGATCGCCCTTCGCGACGGCGCCCCGCTCCATCCGGGCCTCGTCGATGCCGAGGTCTCCGTCGATCAGGCGAAGGAGGCCGCGGCCCAGGCCACCCTACAGGCGCTGAGCGCGTTGACGGAGGCACTAGGTGGACTCGAGCGGATCCAGCGGGTCGTGCGCGTGGGGGTCTACGTCGCCTCCTCGGCCGGGTTCACCCGACAGCACGAGGTGGCGAACGGCGCCACCGACCTGCTCATAGCGATGCTCGGCGAATCCGGTCGGCCGGCCCGCGCGGCCGTCGGCGTGGCCCGCCTGCCGCTGAACGCCTCGGTCGAGGTAGAACTGCTCGTCGGAACGGGCTAACGGGGACCCCATGGAGACCTCCGCGTGGCCGGGAGTGTTCCGCCGGGGGCGGGACCTCTACACCGCAAATCTCGTCCCCGGGCGCCGCGTGTACGGAGAGGACCTTCGGGAAGAGGGCGGGGTCGAATACCGTCAGTGGGACCCGTGGCGTTCGAAGCTGGCCGCCTACCTTCTGAAGTCTCCCGCCCCGGGCCTCTTGTCCCGCGCGCGGAAGGTCCTCTACCTGGGCGGAGCCCACGGGACGACCGTGAGCCACCTCTCGGACATGCTGCCGGCCGCCGAGATCTATGTGATCGAGAAGAGCGCGGCCTCCTTCGCCCCCCTGCTGGCGCTCGCGCGCGAGCGGCCGAACGTGCTTCCGATCCTCGCCGATGCCCAGCTTCCGGAACGGTACGCCGCCGACGTCGGCACCGTCGACTTCCTGTACCAGGATGTCGCCCAGCGGACGCAGCCGGCGATCTTCCGCGAGAACGCCACGACGTGCCTCCACGCGGAGGGAGAGGGTCTGCTGATGCTCAAGGTCCGCTCGGTCACGCAGTCCCGCCCCACACGGGCCGTCCTCGCGGAGGCGCGACGCGAACTCGAAGGCGCGGCGCTCCGGGTCGGCGACTCGGCCGACCTCGCCCCGTTCTCGAGGGATCACGTGGCCCTTCGACTTTCGAAGTAGCCCATCGTTCACCGTTCGGGGAGCGACACCGAACGAAATAGCGCGAGCCCGTCCGCACCCCCGGTGGTTGCCCTGGGCCGAATGGCTCGACTCCCGCACTGGTACGCGATCTCGCTGACCGTGATCGTCCTCCTTCTGGTGGCCGCCACCGGAACGGAAGCCTGGGGGGCGGTTGGAGGCGGCCCGCCGATAGAAGCGGCCACCGCCTCGCCTGGGGGGACCGTGGGTCGCCTTGCCGCGCTGACGGTTTCCATCGCGTCACCCAGTGCGATCGTCGATCCCCTAGTTCCCGTAACGTTGCAGGCGGAGGTTGCCGGAGGGCTCCCGCCATTCGAGTACCTTTGGCGGTCTCCGCTCCTCGGCGTCAACACTACGGCGGATTGGACCGTCCGGTTGGGGCCGGGGGCTCGGACCAATGTCTCCCTCGAGGTGGCGGACGCCGGATCGTCCTGGGGCGCGGCGAACACGACCCTCTCGGCCGGTGCACCGCTGGCCCTCAACCTTTCGGCGCCGGGCACGAGTTCGGATGTCGGCATCCCGCAGCCGCTCACCGTGGCGATCGCGGGGGGGGTCGCCCCGTACACCCTCAACTGGTCGGTGCTGGGCGACTCCGTCAACGGGTCGGAGACGATCGTCACAGCCGGGGCCGTGACCGTCCCTCTCGAGATCAACCGCAGCGGACTCCCGTGGGCGGAGGTCAATGTTTCCGATGCGGTCGGGGGCAGGGTCGTTTCCACGGTCCGGCTGCCCGACCTCTACGACGCCCCGTCGATCGCATCGACGACCCTCCCCGACCTGGGCGAAGAGGGACATCGGATCACCGTCTGGGCGACGGTGGTGGGCGGTGCGCCCCCCCTCCAGTGGACCGTGGAGGCGCTCGGACCGGTCTCCGACGCCACGCCGGGCGCGGGGGTGCTCAACGCCTCCGGCCCCTTTGCCTGGGCCGGCGCTGTCGATGCCGAAGGCAACCTTTCCCTGCTGCTTCGGGTGGTGGATTCCGCCGGCGACTCCACCTCGGTCCTTCTCGCCATCCCCATCCTCTCCAGCGCCCGGACCGTCCTCAGCACTGGGACGGTGGCGCCGTGCGTGGACGGCGCTCTCGGCCTCACGGCCGCCGTGGTCGGTGGTCTCGCCCCGTACACCTATCGCCTTTCTGGGAGCGACGGAGAAGCCGCCACCGGCAATCTCTCCTCGGCCGGGGCGTTCAACTGGACCTTCGCTCCCACGGAAGCGGGGCCGCTCGCATGGACGCTCTCCCTTGTGGATGCCCTGGGATACTTCTCGGAGAGCTCGCTCATCGTCCTCGTCCGTCCCGCGGGGACCGGCGTCGGGAGTCCCAGCCCGGTCTCCACCTCTCCGGCTCCCACCAGCCTTCTCCCCGTGGCCGCGGCCGGGATCCTGGGGATACTCGCGGGCTACCTCCTGTGGCGTCGACGACGTCGAACGGAGCGCCCCGGTCCGCCCCCCAGCGATTCTCCACTCGCCCCCCTCGAGCGACTCCTGGCCCCGACGCAGGGGCTCGACCGGGGGTCCCTTGAGTTCCTCGCCGAGGAGGCGGGCATCGGGCCCGAGCGGCTGAACGCCCTCGTCGACCAGGGCATCCGGCTCGGGCGTGTCCGCGTTCGCGAGGAGCCCGGTGGCGAGCTGCTAGAGTGGGTCACCCATGGATCGCCCGACTCCGCCTCCCAGGATCCAAGCCCGGTCGGGAGCCCGACGGAGGAGACCCGGCCATGAGGAATGGGGGCACTCTGTCCTTATCGTCCGCAATCGTGCTTACGGGGCTGCTGGCTCTCGCCTCCGCTCCCGACCCCGGGACGTCGGCGCAAGGGACCTCCGTCCACTCGGCGACGCTGCAAACGGCCGCGAGCCCCGTCGCGAACTTCACCGCCTCGGTCAACCGGATCGTCACCCTCCTCGGGGTGTCCGGTAGCGGTCTCCTCGCGATCGTCTGGGCACGCGTGGCCCTCAGCTGGTTCTCGAACGACGTCACGAAGAAGATCCAGGCCAAGGACCGGGCGCGGGACGCGCTCATCGGCACCCTCCTCTTCACCGCCGCCCTGAGCGGCCTCATCTGGGCGCTCGCCCACTGGGTCGTCACCGGAAGCTGAGGGCCGCTCCCGTGGACCCGACCCAGATCATCCAGGGGATCCTGTTCGCGATCTTTGCGGGGCTTACCGCGCTCCTCTCGTTCATCACGGGACCGACGTACGACAACCTCCTCGTTCCCGAACTCCAGCCAGGCGCCCTGTTCCCCGCGGTCGGTCCGACGGGGGGCGGGGGCTTCCTCGGTGAGGCCACGGTGTTCAGCAATTACCTCCTTGCCGGGCTCGTCGATCCGGCGATCGGCCTCGTGGCGGTCGGGGTCGCGGGCCTCTACCTCACCCGGGCGATGGTGGGCCGCTGGGCGCTGCGGTTCGACGCCGCGCTTCCTAAGCTCGTCGTCGCGGTCATCCTCGCCAACTTCAGCGTCCCCGTCGCGGGAGGGGTGCTAAGCGTGGCCGGTGCGGCCTACCCCGTCGTCGCCGGCTTTGACGGCGGCGCCTGGCAGCACTGGACGAACCTGGCGGGGGTCGGGGGCATCCAGTTCAGCTGGGACAACGGCGTGCTCACGTTCGTCGTCTCGTTCGCGCTCTTCTCGGTCGTCCTCCTCCTGGCCGTCGCCATCGCCCTTCGGGACGCCCTCCTCGCCGTTCTTCTCGTCCTGTTGCCCGTTATGACGCTCCTCTGGCCCCTTCCGTCGCTCGCTCCCCTCGCCCGGCGCGCCTGGGCGATGTTCGCCCAGCTCGCGTTCCTGCCGTGCGTCCTGGTGATCCCCCTCGAGCTCGCGGTCGGGTCTCCCAGCGTCCTCCTCCTGCTCGGGTTCCTCGTCACCGCCCTCAGCAGTCCCTCGCTGCTCTCGATGGCCTCGGCCCACCTGGGCAGCGTTGGGTTTCCCTCGGGTGGGAGCGCCCTCTCGGGCGGGATACAGCGCGGACTCTCGGTCGGGTCGCTCTCGTTGAGCGGCGTCTTCCGACCGCTCGAGGGCGCTTCCGGAAAGCCCGGGGCGACCCGGCACGTGGCGCATCTGGGCCAGCTGGCGGGGCGCGCGGCGTTCCCGGCCGGGGCCCCCCTGGTCGGGGCCGAGCTCCTCGGCCGCGGTGCGGGCCACCTCTTGAAGCACGTGGCGCGCCACCTTCCCGACCGCCTTCGGCACCCGCGGGGATTCCCCGGAGTCGTGCGTCCCAAGGGCCGAGAACCTCCATGAACGACCTCCCGCCCCCGCCGGTCATCGGCCTCCCCGCCCCGGTCGACCGGCCCCAGCGACTCGGGCCGTTCCCTTCCGCGAGATCGGCGCTCAAGTTCGTGGCGATCGCGGCCGGTGGCGCCCTGGTCGCGAGCGCGGTGGGGCCGCTGGCCTGGGTCCCGTTCCTGGGGGGCGGGTTTCTCCTCACGGCGGGTCGCGACGAGGGGAGGACGCTCGAGCAGCAACTCGGGGATTTCGTTCGCTTTCAGGTCCGCCAGCACGCGGGCGGATCCCGGCCGCGCCGGCTCCCTCGGCTCCCGCGAGGGGTTCGGGTCGCGACCATCGATGCGGCCCATACGGTGGGCATCCTATCTACGGGCGGGGTTCCCGTAAGTTTCCTTCCTCCCGCCGATGCGCGCACGCTGTTCGAGTCGTTTAGAGAGCTCCTTCGCTCGGTGGAGGGAGGTCTCTTCGTCCGCGTGGCCACTCAGCCGCTCTCCTCGACCCCGTTCCGCCTCCCGTTCCCCGTGGCCTCGGCGGCCGACGAGTCCCAGGCGCGGAGCGGCTACGCCGAGATGGTCCGCCTCCTGTGCCGGCACCGGCGCCGCCGGACCGTGCACGTGGTCCTCTGGACTTCGGGTACGGGGGCGGCCGAACGGGCCGCCCTCGAAGGGCGGATGGATGCCCTGACGGCGAGTCTCCGGGGCCTCGGGCTGGACCCTCAACCTCTTCAAGGGGAGGAGCTCGCGCGCGCCCTCGCTGGAATGGGCTGGCGGGTGGCCGCGGCACCATGATCCCGCTGGCCCGGGGCCGCGCGGAGGACCGCTTGGATCCAGCCACGACAGCGACCTTCTTCGGTGCGACCTCGGGGGTTCTGTCGGTCCTGTTCCCATTCTTCGACGGCTTGACCGTCGCCCTCGCGGCACTGCTGCTCCTGGCGGGAGTGCGCCGACACCGGACCGGTTCGACGGGGGCCAGCGATGGGCGAGCATTGCACTTCTTTTGTGTCGGGTGCCTAGCAGCAGGCTGGGGCCTCTTCCTGTTCGCTCCCGGGTCGCTCGCGCCCGTTCGGGGGCTCGCGCTGGGCCTCGCGGGCCTGCCCTACGGGTGGCGACTCCACCGCCGCTCCTCCGAGGCCGCGCACCCGTGACCGAACCCTCGAGCTCGGCGTCGGAGTCGACAACGCAGGTGCGCCGCGTGGGCCTCGTCGACGCTCCACTCCTTCTCGAGGGACTGCCCCGGGAGGTCCCGTTCGGAGTCGTCGGACGACTCCTCCCTTCGGCCGAACCGCTCGAGCTCCACCTCCAGATCCATCGGATACCTCGGACCGAGGCGCTCGACCTGCTCCAGCACGCCGCCGCCATCGCCGAGAGCGAGCTGGCGTCGCCCACGGGGGGCGGCGTCCCCCGGGCCGAGGTTTCGGCGGAGGCGGACAGCGCCAGCGACCTCGGCCGCCGCGTGGCCGACCGGGAGCAGGAGCTGTTCCGCGTAGGCATGGTGCTCCACGCCCTGGGACCCGGTCCCCGGCGCGCGGAGCGTCTCCGGGCCGCGCTGCTTCGACGGGGGCTCTCCCTCGGCTTCCGGCTGCGGCGGCCGCTCTACGAAGCCCAGCTGGCGTGTCTCCCACCAGCGTTCGACGGCCGTGAGCCTCGCCCTCGGGGCTATTGGCACACCCTCCACACGGACGGGGTCGCGGCGTTCTTCCCGTTCGTGGAGGAATCGATCGTGGAGGACGGGGGGATCCTCGTTGGACTGCTCCTCGATGACGCGGCTCCGGTCTTCCTCGACCGGTTCCAGCATGCGAGCTACTCCTGGGCGGTCTTCGGGGCGACCGGTTCCGGAAAGTCGTTCTTCGCGGCGCTCACGGCCCTTCGGACCCGCTGGAAGCGGCCGGAGCTCGACCTCGTCTTCCTCGACCCCCTGGGAGAGTTCGGGGAGCTGGTCCGACGCCTCGGCGGGTCGGTCGTCTCCCTCGCCCCCGATGGGGCGGCCCGCCTCAACCCGCTCGACCCCGCCACGACGGGCGGTGACCTCGAGGAGAAAGCCGGGCGCGTGAGCGCGATCCTCCGTACGCTGTTCCCGAGCCTGCTCGACGAGGAAGCCGCGACGCTGGATTCCGCTCTCCAGCGGCTGCTCGGGCGGGAAGAGGAGCCCACGTTCTCGGACCTCCTATCCGAGGTCGAGCGCTCGCCGTCGCCGGGCCGCCTGCGGACATTGCTCGAGGTGTTCCGGACCGGCCCCCTCCATTATCTCGACGGGCCCACGACCGCGAACTGGGGGAACGGCCCTATCGCCATCGACCTCTCCCACGCCCCGGACTCCCAGGTCGCCTTTCACCTGGCCTACGTTCTCGACGCGGTCCTCGGCCGAATGCGCGGGCGGCCCGGACCCAAGCTCATCGTCGTCGACGAGGCGCACCTGCTCGCGCGCGACAGCGCGACGGCGAGCTTCCTCGATCGCATGGTTCGCCACCTGCGTCACTATGAAGCGGGCCTCCTCCTCCTGAGCCAGAACCCCGATGATTTCCTGGGGAACGACAGCGGGCGGTCGCTCCTCCGCAACCTTCGGGCGACGCTCCTTCTCCATCTTCCGGAGGTGTCGAGGGGCACCCGTGAATTCCTCGGGCTCACCGCCGCCGAGGCGGAGTGGCTGCCGCGCGCCCGGCTCCCCTCGGAGGCAGGCTACTCGGAGGGACTGCTTCGGCACGGCCCCGCCCACCTGCCGCTCGCCCTGATCGCCTCGACCCCCGAGTACGAGTTCCTGCGCTCGACGCTCGGGAGGGGGCCCGCCCCCGGATAGCGCCCTACCGCTCCAACAGCACGTTTATCTAGCGTCCCCGGCCGACAGTCCCCCGTGGCCGACGCGGACCTCGGCACGGTGGAAGGTCCCGGGCGCAAGCGGGAGAGCTGGAGCCTCAAAACCATCGTCGAGAACGTGGCCGGTCGCCCCATCTCCGAGTTCCAGGACCCCGAGCGGCCCGTGCATCCGTACCTTGCGGTGAAGCTGGGACATCTTCCCCCTACGGAGCGTCCCCGCCCCCGCGTCCCCCGCGCCGCCGACGACGGGGTCGAGGGCGAGACCGACCCCATCGAGCGTGTCTACCCCCCGCTGATCGGGGCCACCGGTCGTGCGCTCCATGGGCCCGAGCACGAGCACCATGCCGGAACCCTCGGGAGCCTCGCCGCCGGAGCGGCGTCCGGCGAACCCGGGGTGAGGCCGCATCTCCCCGGCCCGTCCCGTCGCCCGGAACGGATCTACCTCCACTTTCTTTTGCTCCACATGGACCGGCTCAGCGACCACGCGCTCCGCTACCTCAAGCACGCCGTCGACGAGGAGCTCACCCATCGGGAGCGGCCCGGCGGTGGTTCCATCCCTCCGCCTGGCGCCTGAGCGCAAGGACAAGCGCGGGGTCCTGCTCCACCCCGATCGCCCGGCGGCCCTCTTCCGCCGCGGCCCAGAGCGTCGTGCCGGTTCCTGCGAACGGGTCGAGGACGGTCTCGCCGCGGCAGGAGAACATGCGGATCAGGCGGCGAGGGATCTCGGGCGGGAACGCCGCGGTCCGCCCGCGACGGGAGCGTTGCGGCGCCCCCCGCACGTCGGTCCACACCTGCGAGAACCACCGGTCTCGCTCGGGGCGGCTGAACCGGCTTGACTCCCGGACCGAGTCCCGGGGAGGGTACCGTCGCAATCCCCCCTTTCGAAAGAGCAGAACGTACTCGCAGTCCAGGGTGACGTAGGCGTTCGGGGGGAGGAACCCCGACCCGAGGAAGGCGTTCGGCTTGTTCGTCGGTTTCTTCCACAAGATGTACGGAAGGGGACGCAGCCCCAGCCGCTCCGCGGACTCCAGGACCCGGGCGTGATTGGGCCAGAGCCGGAACTCGCCGTTCACGCGCCGCAGCGCGTCGCCGATGTTCACCGCGAGGAGGCCCCCCTCCACGAGGACCCGCTCCGCGGCGGACCACGCCGCGCCGAGGATCGCATGCATCCCTTCGTAGTCGTGCGCTCCCAGGGTGGCGAACAGCCCGTCCCACTGGGGGATCATCGGGTACGGGGGGGACGTGACGACGAGGTGGACCGAGCGGTCCGGGATCCCGGACAGCGTCCGCGCGTCGCCCGCGATGACGCGTACGGGTCCCGGGCCCCCCTCCATCGCGCCGAGCTCGCCGTGGCATTCCGGGGAGGGTTAATACTCCCGACCCCTCGACGGCCCCATGCGCCTCGACCGGCCCGTGCTGCAGGTGGCGCTCGACTTCGAGAACCTCTCGCGCGCCGTCCAGGCCGCGACGGAGGC
>DASRSW010000093.1:0-55517 GCA_035656275.1 Thermoplasmata archaeon | reverse complement strand
ATAGCATGGTGCGAGCGCGAACACGCGAGATGAGGGGAGGGGCGATGTAGCGCGGTCCCGAACGCCCGCTTACTCCTCGGACCGCAATCCAGCCGAGGATCACTCACGTGGGAACGTACATAGCATGACGGGACCGCGAGGTGCGAGCGAAACAGAGAGAAGCTCGGGGTAAGTCGGGTTGGTTGCAGCTCCTGGACCCCAATCCCAGCCTCGTTAGGCGACCCCTCCGATGGGATTCGTCGAGTTGGCCAAGTGCGCGCGAATCGTTTGGGCGATCAGGCGGACGCGCTCGTATCGTGCCCTGCCGTTCTCACGCCCATTGAGTGCCTGATACCCCCGCGCGATGAGTTCGAAATGGCGGGCGAGTTCCTCGAGACTTCGACGGACCTCAGGGGTGATTGAGGGATCATCCATGATGGCCGAATCCAGTCGGGGGATTAATGCCACCGGTAAGGGCGCGTGATTAGACCACCACCGACTCCGACGCGACCGGTGGATGGGGGACCGCGAGGAACGCATCAGCCGAGCCGCGGACCGTTCGACAGCTTCTTCGACCGATGGGTCCGTACGTCATTTGATGCGAGCCTCCAGCGGCCTCGCCTCCGCACTGTCGGTCGCAGTCGGAGTGGGCGTGGCCGTCGCACTGGTGTGGGGTGTGACCTCCAATTCACTCGCCGGCAGTTGCGGCCGGAGCGGCGGACTCGGGGGCCACCCGTTGGGGTCCACCGTGGCCATCGGGGCACGAAAGGAGACAACGGTCGGCCCGAACCACTGGTACAACGCCAGCATCGTGTCCGCTTCACCGAATCTCGAGCTCGCCAACCTGAAGGTCCAGATTCAGACCTGGGGTGGCATGACCATCAGCCCGGAACCTCTCTGGAACCTGACGGTCGTCAACTTGGGCGGGACTCCAGTGGCGGGGTACCTCCTGACGGGGCCAAGCGCGGGGTCCTGGTCGTGGGGTCCGCACCAAGCTGTCCTCAACAACCTCGTGCTCGACCTGCTGACGAACCCTGAGAACATCTCAGGGAATCTCTGGTTCGTCTACCTCGTCGGGTCGGATGTGAACGGGTGCGCGGTATCGGGATCGATCTCGACGCAGATTCCATAGCGCCGGCGCGGTCGATGACGAGACCGCGAGGAGGGCACTCAGGGGGCTTCTGCGAAACCGGGGGCTCCTGAGCCAAACCAAGGGCTCATCCACGCCCCGGGATTCCGATTCAGTGACCGATGGCCGTCTCCCGACAGGTTCTGTATACGTCCGGAGGATTCGTGATTCTCTTTGTGGGCGTCGCCCTGATCTTCATTCCGCCTCACGGATTCGGCCTCGGTGTCCTCCTCCTCATCTTGTCGAGCGCGCCTTTCTCGCTGGCGTATTCTCACTCAATGAGGGCCGTGCGGCAGCTCTCCCACTAGCACTGGGGCAGCAGACGCGCGGTCGATGGGGGACCGCGATGGGCGCACAGTGGAAGGGAAGCCCGATCGGCCCACGACTCCCCGAGTCGCGCCGGTTGAACGACGCTAGTTTGATAGCAATCAAGTCGCATTACTAGAACGACGCTCGACGCTTAGACGAATTGACGGAATCCTTTGTTCTGCCCGCCCGGTTCGACCTGACGGGAACCCGGCTTAGAGACGAGGCGGTGCGCCGGCGTTCAAAACGAGACATCCGTGTCGCCGCTGCGATCTTGGTCGCGTTCGGCGCGGGCCTTGTCGTGCTGAGTCTACTGTTGCGCGGCATTCCGCGCTACTCTAACGGTGGCCCCCTGACTCTCGTACTCGGGATCTTCCTGATGCTCATGGGGGGCGGGTTGGTGCTTCCCATCTCATTCATCGACTATACGCCTCGTCAGGAGGGCCCGCGGTGGGTTGAGATCAACCGGAGAACGATAACCGCGAGTTTCGCGGACGGACGAACGACAACGGTCCACTGGGCGGACCCTACGGTACTCACACGAGTCCTGGATTTCAGTCAGTCGCCGCTCTACCGCCCCGAAGGTCCCCGGTTCGCTCTGGTAGTCGATGCTCTTCCCTAGCCCCCGGAGGGGACCCTCTTCCACTCGCGATTGCCCGACGAGGCCGCCCGACTTCTCATCCATCTCGCGACAGCGCAGAAGATGACAGTACTCACCGAACGCTTCGCCGTGGGTGGCAAGTTCAAGGACCTAGTGGTGGAGACTCAACTCCACGACGGACCCGCGATCGATACGAGCGATTCCAGATGGTCCTTCATGCCGACGCACGTCCGCCTGAAAGATCCGTGAGGCCGGGGTCGCCGCGCCGTTTGGGGCGGAAGGAGCACATCCTCGCGAGCTTAATGGGGGACGCGCGCGGTCGAGGGGGGACCGCGAGGAGCGCGCGAGCCCGAAACTTCGCGCAGTTCATTCGAACGCTAGAGGGACTCTCATGGACTAGATCGGCTTCAGCGGCTCGTCCCGGCCATCATCCTCAGTGACGTCCTGCCACCAGTGCACTCCCACCTTGTTCAGTCCCGCTGCTCCAAGGAACAGCCCCCCTGCGAGGACGAGTCCGCCCCCGACCAGGATGTCTAGCGTGTCCGGTGTGGGGGCTGCTCCTTCCCATCGCAGGATGAACGGAAAGCCCCCCACGGCCAGCAGGATCCCGATGACCGCGGCAAGGAGCCGCTTCCGGTTGGCCTCTTGTCGAGTGAGGAGTGGTGGCACGAGTTCCTGCCTGACTTAGAAAGGGCAGCGCTTCGCGCGCGCCACTAGCCCCCTCGTCGATAAAGGCAAGGGCGCTCGGCGAGGAGACCGAGGGTTCGAGGCAAACCCTATCCCCGCGTCTTATTCGCACTGCGCATGCCGAACCCGACCCCGAAGCCTCCAGCCAAACGGGTCGAAACGTCCCCCGCGCGGTTCGTCCTGGACATCGGGCCCGGGCGCGTGATCGTCGAGCCCGCCTCGACCCGGTTCCACAGGAATGGGAGGGGGCGCGGGGTGGCGCTCCTCGAGGATGGTTCGGCAGCTCGTTGACGCGAGTCTCCTGTCGTACGGCCCCATACCACGGGCCACGACAGATTGAAGGTTCGCGGGGCGTTGACTTGAAGCGATGCTCGACGGGCCGGTCGAGTGGGTCCCCGGGGACTCGGTATGGCCTCGCAGATTCCGCCTGGTCCAGGACGTGGTGTGGGTGATTCTGATCGGCGGTAGCCTGCTTCTTTGGTTCCACGAGTTCCTCGTCACACAAGGAGTCATCCCGGGGCCGCTCTGGTTCCCGGTCGGTAGCGTTCTGGTCGTCGTGCCCTGGATCGCCCTGGTGTTGGTGATCAGTCTCCTCACGATCCTTCCCCTGCGTCGGCCAATCATCGGGCCGATAGGAATCTCTCCGTGGGGACTGTCGATTCCCCACTTCCGCAAGACCCCGCTACCTTGGAACCTGGTTCGATGGATCGACACGACCCACGTGGCGTACGGACCTGACCTTTTCTCCCCGCGCGTCGAGCTGACCCCCTACCAGGCGGCCCGCATCCGACACTTCTTCGGACAAGGGCAAGCGTAAGACTCTGCCTCGCGGCCACCGCGTTGTGGCGCCCTCGGCTTTCCTGCGGCGCGTTTATGGAGGATCCGAGTCGTCGAGAACACGCCCGCGAGAGGGGCGCGGAACGGCGGTGTGCGGCTCCTGCCCCAAAACGATGCCATGGATAGAGTTGAGCTCGGGTCACCTGAGGGAGGCTACGACGAGCCACTGCTGGACTCTGGAGACCTGGGCCCCTCATTGGACCCGCCCGATGGCCCCCCGGTGAAGGCCTGGAGAGGTCTAGGACGCGCTTCAAGGTCAGGTCGCTTGCCGGAGGTAGGTCGATTCGGTCGAGCCACCGCTGGCTTTGGAGCCCTGCCTTGGAGCGATTATGAGAGGTGGCGATATCGTACGAGACCACCACCTCGCAGCCCCCGGGGTTTCCCCCAAGATCGGTCGAAGTCGCGGCTGTACAACCCCGGCCTGCCCATGCTCCGTCCGTTTGACCACGCCGAGGCGTTGGGCTTTTCCCAGGATTCGAGGGTGGGCGGATTCTCGATTGACCTGGCCTCTGGAATCCATCCTCCCAGCGGCCGATAGTGACTTTCACATCTCAGTTTAGTCCCAGGGTTCCGTTTCACAACCTCCAAACTGGTGGAAACCGCAGGGTTGTGACCCAACTTTAGTTCGAATCCCGCCTGGAGCACTCTCCGAACTGCGGCCACCGCCCGGAGTGCCGACTCCGTCCCACTGTCTATCCGGCGGGGGTCTAGGCCATTTGACTTTCCATGCAACACTGAAGGCATCCAGGAGAACGCGTCGGAGGGGAGGCTCCGCATTCGCACCAAGAATGGGTTACTACCTGACTAGTCCCTCCGAGTCGTCTTATCTAGCACGCCACCCTCCTTCTCTACGCTCGCGGACGCCCGCACAACGGGATCACATGAATCCTGGTAAACCCACCATGCCGGAACGAGGGCCCTCGGAGGTGGGGTCGGTGCGGAGTTGGACGCGAGCTCCCGCTTCGGGTCCGGGAATCTCGGTACGACCCGCCGGCCGCACGCGAGTGGAGCGGCTCGTACCCTCGCTCGAGGAGTTGGTCGTCGAATTGGAGCGAGCGTTCCGAACCCGACGCGAGAAGGTTCTGCGCGACCGTTCGCTCTTTCGCCAGAAGCTCCTCTCGGGATCCGCCCCCGGCTTTCCTCCCGATTCATCGGAGATCCGTCGGGGCGATTGGTCGGTCAGCCCTGCGCCGCCCGCGCTTGCGGACCGCCGCGTCGAGATCACCGGACCCACCGACCGGAAGATGGTGGTGAACGCGCTCAACTCCGGCGCCTCGGCCTACATGGCCGACTTCGAGGATGCGCATGCCCCCGCTTGGGGGAAGACGCTCGAGGGCCAGCAGAACCTCTTCGACGCGATCCGGCGGAAGATTGATTTCGTCGACGCGGCCGGCAAGCCGTACCGCCTGCTCCCGCGGACGGCCACGCTCATGATGCGCCCGCGGGGATGGCATCTCGAGGAACCCAACGTGCTGATCGATGGCCGTCCGGTGTCCGCCAGCCTCTTCGACTTCGGGGTGTTTGTACACCAGAACGGACGGGAGCTCGTCCGGGGGGGCGCGGGCGTCTACCTTTACCTCCCCAAGCTCGAGCACGCGTCCGAAGCCCGGCTCTGGAACGACGTGTTCGGGCGGGCGGAAGAGGTGCTCGGCCTTCCGCACGCGACCTGCCGGGCGACCGTCCTCATCGAGACGCTCCCGGCGGTCTTCGAGATGGACGAGATCCTCTACGAACTGCGGGAGCGCGCGCTCGGGCTCAACTGTGGCCGCTGGGACTACATCTTCAGTTTCATCAAGCAATTCCGCCACGATCCCGAGTACACCCTTCCCGACCGAAGTCAGCTCACCATGGACCTTCCGTTCCTGCGATCGTACGCTCGGCTCCTGATCCGGACCTGCCACCGACGAGGCACGCATGCGATCGGGGGCATGGCCGCCGATATCCCGGTGAAGAACGACCCCGAGGCCAACGCCCGAGCCATCGAGCGGGTCACCCACGACAAAGAGCGGGAGGTCCAGCTTGGCCATGATGGAACCTGGGTGGCGCATCCGGCCCTCGTTCCGGTCGCGAAGGCCGTGTTCGACCGGGCGATGCCTTCCAGAAACCAGATCGACCGAGACCCCCCCGGCCCGTCGGTGGGCCCCCGGGACCTCGTGGAGGTCCCGAAGGGGTCCATAACCGCGTCCGGAGTCCGGAGCAATGTGCGGGTGGCGGTGCGCTATCTCACCTCGTGGCTCGACGGCAGTGGCGCGGTGGCCATCGACCACCGGATGGAAGATGCCGCGACCGCCGAGATCGCCCGGTCCCAACTGTGGCAGTGGGTCCACCACCACGCCCGTCTCGACAGTGGGGAAACCGTCGATCTCGACCGCGTTCGGCAACTGCTGCGGGACGAAGAGGCGATGCTTCATCGAGAACGGCGGGCCGCTGGTTTGAATGGGCTGGCGGTTCGGCAGGCGTCGGCCCTCCTGGACCAGGTCGTCACGGGGGACCACTTCGTCGACTTCATCACGTTCCCGGCCTCCCAATTGCTCGCCGCCGACGTCGGCTCGACCGGAGGGCCCTGACCGTGGCCTCGGAGTGGACCGCGGACGCCCCGCCGGATCGCTGGGCGGGTATCGAGCGACCCTACTCCCGGGACGATGTCCGATTGCTCAGTGGATCGCTGAAGATCGAATATACACTCGCGAGCTCGGGGGCTCGGAAGCTGTGGCGGCTGCTCCGGAGCGAGCCGTATGTCCCCACGCTCGGAGCCATGAGCGGCCTGCAGGCCGTCCAGATGGTTCAAGCCGGACTCCGGGCCGTCTACGTGAGCGGCTGGCAAGTGGCCGCGGACGCCAACACGACGGGCCAGACCTACCCCGACCAGAGTCTCTACCCCGCCGACAGTATGCCGCACTTGGTGCGCCGGCTCAACAACGCCCTGCGGCGCGAAGACGAGAAACAGACCGCCCGGGGCGACGCGGGGCTCGACTGGTACGTCCCGTTGGTGGCGGACGCGGAAGCCGGTTTCGGCGGGGTGCTCAACGCCTTCGAACTCACCAAGCAGCTCATCGAGGCGGGGGCCGCCGGTGTCCACTTCGAAGACCAGCTTTCCTCGGTGAAGAAATGCGGTCACCTGGGCGGCAAGGTACTCGTCCCGGTTCGGGAGTTCAGCCAGAAGCTCTGGGCGGCGCGGCTCGCCGCCGACGTGAGCGGCGTGCCGATGGTCCTCATCGCCCGCACCGACTCTCTCTCAGCGAACCTGCTCACGAGCGACATCGACCCCCGCGACCAGGAGTTCCTCACGGGAGGGCGGACCAGCGAGGGCTTCTTCGAGTTCCGCGGGGGGATCGACGCGGCCATCGCTCGAGGGATCGCGTGCGCCCCCTACGCCGACCTCCTCTGGTTCGAAACGAGCTCACCGAACCTCGACGAGGCGAGAACGTTCGCAGAGGCCGTCCACGCCCGCCATCCGAAGAAGCTGCTGGCGTACAACTGCTCCCCTTCGTTCAACTGGCGCAAGCAGATGAGCGGAAGCCGGCTCGAGAAGTTTCAGACCGAGCTCGGGGAGCTCGGCTACAAGTTCCAGTTCGTGACGCTCGCCGGATTCCATGCGATGAACCACGCGTTGTTCCGTCTGGCCCTCGGCTATGCGAGCCGAGGCATGGCGGCGTATTCGGCCCTGCAGGAGGAGGAGTTTGAGGCCGAACTGGAAGGCTATCGGGGGGTCAAGCACCAGGCGTTCGTGGGGACCGAGTACTTCGACCAGGTCGCCCAGGTGCTCTCGGGCGGCATGATTTCCACCCTCGCGATGAAAGGGTCGACCGAACGGGCCCAGTTCGCGGCACGGTCGGAGGCTCCCCGCCCGGCCGGCGAAGTGCGCCGGCGGGGGTCGGCGAAGTCGAAGACCTGAGCGGGGGAGACGGGGGGCTCCATGTCGGCGTGTCGTCCTGACGCCCGAGGCGTTCCTCCCGGGGGTCCGGGTGACGTCCACCACCCGACTTCCGAGGGTCGGCGCTCGTAAGAGACCACTGCTTATTGATCGACATTGTATCGGAGCTAGAGGAAGCCGAGATTTGGACGACTGACCAATCTGCTTTGGTCGAGGACCCTATCGGGACGTCAGAAGGAGGGAGGAAATCTTTCGCACGACGCTCCCCACTGGCTGGGTGGCGTCCACGGGGATTCCGTACTCGAATCGGGTCACCTTCCGGTAAACCGCACGCGCCGCCTCCGGACCGAAGGGGACCTTTCGCTGGGAATCTCTCGCCACGCAGATCGAAAGGGGAGCTTGCAGGGTGATCACGACATGGTCGAACGGCAGTCGTCTCTCAAGGTCCTTGATCTGGGTCTTCCAGTAGAAGCAACCGTCGATCACCACCGGCTTCCCGCGGGCGAGTCCTCTTCGCGCCCGTCGTGCGGCGACTCCGTTCGCCCTGACGTAGAGCCGGACCGAGCCGCCGTCCCATTGCTTGTCCGCAATCTGATCGATGGAGACGACTTCGCCCTGGAGGGACTTCGCGAGGGCGCGGGAAACGGTCGTCTTACCCACGCCCAAAGGTCCCCGGACGACGACATAGTAGCTCATTTCTCAAACCACCCATCGAGGCGACCCTCTTCAGGGTCGCCGGTGAAGGAGTGGCCGAACGGGGCCCGCGGGGAGCGGAGGCTTCCGGGCGGATTACACGCGGGGGGATTCTTATTCCAGGAGGTCCTCCCAAGGGTCATGGAGCCCCGTCCACTCTCGACGACTCGGGCGGACCAGAGCCCCCGGTTTCGCCTCCGACGCGAGGTCACGTATCGGAAGATCGACTGCGCCCATTGCGGCAAGAGCGCGATCGTGGTCGTCAGCCCGACCGGCGACGTGCTCGGGGTCGTCTAGCGCGCGTCCCACGACCAGACCGCGAGGAACGCCCGCACCGACATCGGAAGAGGACGGGGGCTGAAGCCATGACCACCCAGTTCCAGATTGTGATCGATTGCCGGGACCCTCCCCGAATGTGCCAGTTCTGGACGACTGCACTTGGATACGTACTCGAACCTCCTCCGGAAGGCTTCGCGAACTGGGACGACTACTGGAGGGACGTGGGAGTCCCCGAGAGCGATCTCGGGGTCGGCCCTGACTGCATCGGGGATCGGTCCGGTAAAGGTCCCCGGATCTGGTTCCACATCGTCGACGAGCCGAAGACGGTCAAGAACCGACTGCACATCGACCTCCAGGTCAGCGGAGGCCGCGGTGTGCCCTTCGAGGTTCGCAAGCAGCGAGTGGAAGCGGAAGCCGACCGGCTGGTCCGCTCCGGCGCTACTCGACTCGAGACCCTGTTTGAGGAGGGAGTAGACCATTACGCCGTTGCCCTCGCGGACCCCGAAGGGAACGAGTTCGACATCAACTGACCCAGCGAGACCGCGAGTTTGTAGAAGCGACGGCGCGGTCGGGGGGGCCCCTGAGGAGTGAGCGACATCCACGGAATCGTCCGCAACTGCCGATTCTACGGTAGCGCATCGCCGCGGACTCTTGCCCACTTTGCCGGGGGTGGGGCCGTCGTGCCCGTCCCTTCCGGCTCAGATCTTGCTCGTTCCGGGGCGACCAGCTGAGCTCCGCCGCGGTTTCTCCAGAATGAGGTCGAAGAAGTGCCAGTGCTTCGAGCCCTCGAAGGATTGGCCCTCCTCCACGGTCTCCCGCAGGAGCTCGACGCGATACCCTCGCAAGTCGGCGCGGAGTCGGCTTCGATCGTGGAACGTCAGGGGACGTTTGCCGGCCCACTCGTCCTGGTCGCCGAACAACTGTCCGGCGAAATGACCCCCGGGTCGAAGGGCCTGGCGGATCCCCTTCCAGAGCTGGGGGAATCGGTCGGGCCGGCAAAACGGGAGGGAGAAGCTCGCGTAGACGAGGTCGGCGGGCGGGAGCTCGAGCCCCTCCAAGGGGGCCACGAGCGTCGTAAGGTTGGAGCGGAGACGAGGAGGGACGCGACGGGCGAGGAACTCCGCGGCGACCTTTTGTCCGTCGACCGCGAGGACCCGCCACCCGCGTCGGAGCAGCTCGAGCGTATCGGTCCCCGCTCCGAAGCCGAGGTCAATCGCCGTTCGTGTTCTGCGCGGACGCCCTTCCCAGTCGAGATGGTCGAGCGTGCGGAGGAGGAGCTCCCGCGGTGGCCGGTGGGCCGTCCACCGGTAGAATCCCAGCCACCAACGGGGTGAAAGATGCGGCGGTGTCGACGGCACAGGAACGGGCCTACTCCGGCCGCGATATGACCGTTGCCCCGGGAGAGTCCTGCGGTCTTTGCCCGGATCTCGGAAGCGGTCGCCGGGTCAAGAGTATCCGTCCCGTAGTGGGGCCCCTCAATGGTCCCCCTTACGGTTTGATGCGCCCCCTTGACTCCACGGCGTGACCGTCGACTTCTCCGGGGCTCGGGGAACTCTAGGTGGCGGACCTCGTGTATCCGCTTGGACCCGGCGGTCGGTTTCTCACGCCAATGTACTCAATGAGAGTCGTTTTCTACCATGAGGGGTATGCGCGCGCACCCTCGTCCCTCCAATGGTTCGGCCCTTGCCCGTCCGCACCCGCATGGTGGCGCTCCTCCTGATTGGAGTTAGCTTACTGCTTACCAGCCCGGGGTCGGTGGGCCTGGCGGGGGCCGCTCCGCTCGCCCCAGCATCGGCCCACCACCCCGCGATTCCATCCGCCCGAGGCGCCCAAGGGAGGACGGGGGTGCCGACGCCCGCCATCCCGACGGGCAACGGTACCGGTGGTGGGAACGGCTCGGGGGGCGGCAATGGCTCGGGAGGGGGCGGGACCGGCCCGGGAGTGACTTTTTCCGGGAATCAGAGCCCCTGGCTCGACCTCACTCCAAACTTGACCCTTATCCCCAGCCCTCGACAGGCCTTCGGAATGGCCTATGACCCTCTCCTTTCCGCCGTCGTTCTCTTTGGCGGAGAGACCACGGGGGGGAACGCCCTCGGAGACACGTGGGAGTACACGGGCGGCACTTGGACCGATCTCACCGCCAGTCTGACGACCTCCCCGTCGGCCCGCTGGGCACCGGGGCTTACGTACGACCCGCAAACCCAATCGATCCTGTTGTTCGGGGGGCGCGACCAATCGCCCACCTGGTTCAACGACACCTGGACGTTCAACGCAACCGGGTGGCACCAACTCACCGCCAAGGGGGCCCCGTCACCCCGGAACGCCGACGGGGACCTCGTCTACGACGGCGCGGACGGCTACGCGCTCCTTCGTGCACCGCCCCACGGAGGCTCCGTGTTCGAAACCTGGAACTTCTCGAATGGGAATTGGACCAATCTTACTTCCACCACGGTCGGTGCCCCGCCCGCGCTCGGGTTCTACCCCGTCTACGATGCGGCCGACGGATACGTCCTCTTCTACGGGGGGGATTCGGGATGCACCGGCACCGGATTGACCTGGACCTACAAGGCCGGGACGTACACCAACCTCACATCGACCGCCGGGACCGCGCCCACCGCGTCGATGGGGTCGAATGCGCTGACCTACGATGAGAACCTCAGCACCGTCGTCATGTTCGGGGGATACACCGCGGCCTGCACCGTGGTCGACGAGACTTGGGCGTTCAGCGGCGGCAACTGGACCCGCCTTCCTACACCGCCCCCCATTCCGCCAGGCGTATGGGATGGTCGACTCGCGTATGACAGCGCCGCCAACGGCGATCTTCTGGTCGGGGGCAACGGGGTCTACTTTGGAGGTTCCAATGCGTTCGTCAACGACACTTGGCTCCTCCGCAGCGGCAATGTGAGCTTCGCCATCGCGACCATCACTCCGGTTCAGGGATTCAGGCCCCTCAAGGTCACCTTTTCCGCGTCGATCGTTTCCGGGATCGCTCATCTCCCGGTCTCCATCAACTGGTCGTACGGCGACGGTTCGCCCAACGGGACGAATCTTTCGGTGACCCATACCTACTCCAAGTCGGGCTCCTACCCCGCGGCCCTCGACTTGCGGGATGCTCGAGGCCGGACCTTGTCCGGTGCGGTCACGATTCTGGTGACCAACGGTTCGAAGGGCCACTGGCTCAATCTGATCTCCAGTACTTCGACGGTCACGACGCCGACCACGCGTCAGGCGTTTGCCATGGACTACGACCCTCTGCTGGGGGAGGTCGTGCTGTTCGGGGGGAATGACGTCAACGGGAACGCGCTCAGCGACACCTGGGAGTTCTCCGGCGGCAGTTGGACCCAGATCACGACGAGCTCCTCTCCGAGCGCCCGCTGGGGCGACGCCCTGGTGTACGACCCGGCGGAGAAGGGGCTCGTCCTGTTTGGGGGCCGGGACCAGAGCCTCAACTACTTCAACGACACCTGGCTCTACAATGCCAGCGGCTGGACGAACATCACTCCCGCCGGACCGTCGCCGTCGGCCCGGAACGTCAACGGGCGGATGTCCTACGACGCGGGGGACGGGTACCTACTTCTGGAAGGTGGGGGCCATATCAACGTCCCCAACTTCAACGATACGTGGAAGTTCGCCAATGGGAAGTGGACCAATCTCTCCTCGACCGTAACGGGTCCCGCTCCGACCGTCGGGGGCCAGACGGCCTATGATGCGGCGGATGGCTACGTCCTCTCCTACGGCGGCTCCGGCAACTGCGCCGGACCCGACGTCACCTACACCTACCACGCGGGGGTCTGGAAGGACATCACCAGCACCGCGGGGACGCCCACCGCCCAGGCCGGTGTCGGAGGGATGGCGTACGATCCGATCGAGAGGGGCGTTCTGATCACGGGCGGGTACGACAACTACTGCTCGGTCACGAACCAGACCTGGATCTTCCGCGCGGGGTTCTGGACCGATTACACCAACGACTCGGCCGCGAACCCACCGGGGCGATGGGACGGACGCATGGCCTTCGATGCGCTCCTCGGGGGCGACCTGCTCTGGGGCGGGAATGAGAATTCCTTCGGTGGGTCGAACTACTTCCAGTATGACACGTGGGAGTACCACGATGGCCTCAATGTGAGCGCCAAGACGAACACCTCCGTCGGGATCGTGCCGCTCACCGTCGGGTTCTCGGTCGGGACGATCACGGGCGGGACGAGTCCGTACTTCTACAACTGGACGTTCGGGGACGGGAGCCCGAACTCGACCGCCTCCGCCCCCAGCCACACCTACGCCCTCGCCGGGTCGTACCCCGTCACGCTCCTCGTCAACGACTCGAACGGACGCTTCGGCGCGGCGGAGCTGACGGTTCAGGTCTACTCGGACCTCGCGGTGCTGACGAAGGTGACCCCGACGACGGGAGAGGCGCCCCTTCCCGTTTCCTTCACGGTCAATGGAACCGGGGGGGTCCCGCCCGTACGGTACCTCTGGAACTTCGGGGATGGGAACTCCAGCCTGCTCCGCGTTTCCTCCCACACGTTCGCGAAGGGCGGGACGTACGACTGGAACGTCTCCATGACCGATGCCCAGGGTCATGTCGTGAACGCGACGGGGACGATCGTCGTCACCCCGACGCTGGTGGTCTCGGTTGGCCACGGCGGAGGCCAGGGGGAGACGCCGCTCAACGTAAGCTTCAACTCGACCGTGACCGGGGGGTTGGCCCCGTTCACGTACAGCTGGAGCTTCGGGGACGGGGCGTTTGGCCCCAACGTCTCCGCCCTGAATCACACGTTCACGCGCGTCGGCATCTTCACGACGAGGCTCAACGTCACCGATAGCCTCGGGATCAAGCGCACCGCCACCACCAACATCGTGGTCGTCAGCCGGCTTCTCGCCGGGACGACGGTCACGCCGCTCGCGGGCGAAGCCCCGCTCTCCGTGTCGTTCACAGCCGTGCCGAGCGGAGGGCAGGCCCCCTACACGGTGGCATGGTCGTTCGGCGATGGAACCCAATCCGGACAGTTCACGGCTACCCACACGTACAGCGCGGTGGGCAACTACACGGTCACCGCGAACGTCGTCGATGCGTTCAACGACACCACGGTCGACACCCACGTCGTCCACGTGGTGGCTCCGCTCGCCGTGGTCCTGGGCGGGACCCCCCTCCGGGGGATCGCTCCGCTTCCCGTGACGCTCACCCCGTCCATCACGGGGGGCGCACTGCCGCTCCAGTACCTGTGGAGCTTCGGCGACGGGGGGACCTCGACGGCGGCGGGGCCCGTCAGTCACACGTATCTCGCCATCGGGACCTTCACGGCCACGCTCACCGTGACGGATGCCGACGGGGCGCATATCCGGCAATCGGTGACCGTCTTCGTGGCGGCGCACGTCGCCGTTACGGTCGCCGGGAACGCCAGCAGCGTGTTCGTCGGGAGCTCCGTCGAGCTCGCCGCCCACGCGACGGGTGGGTTCCCCGGCTTCTCCTACGCCTGGTCCGGACTCCCTGCCGGCTGCATCTCGCAGAACGTTTCGAGCCTCATTTGTACGCCGACCCAGGCCGGCAATTACACCGTGAAGGTCATCGCCACGGACTCCAACGGCGACGCCTCGAACGCCACGACCAACCTCCTCGTCCTCGCCACGGGGGGCACCACCGCGCCGAACGGAACGTCGACGGGGCTCCCGCTCCTTCTGATCGTGGGGGTCGTGATCGCCGTGGTCGCGGTGGCGGCGGCGGTCCTCCTGCTGCGCCGGCGCCGACCCCCGCCGCCCGCCGAGCCCGAGGCGTCGACGGAAGTCCCCGAGTACACCGACTACCCGGCCGAGGGAGACGGCGCCCTTCCCCCGTAGACCCCCGCGCCCCGCTGTTGGCCTGCGTCAAGGCTTTAGGAGCCCCCCGGTAGGTTGGCGGGAGGGGTCCCCAGGATGTCCCGGGTCGGGGCGGTCGTCGAGGGATACCTGCACTCGCCCGACCCCCGCGCCTTCACGCGGCTCGCCCGTACCTACCGCAACTGGCCCACCGTGATGATGGCCCGCCTCGGCGTCCGCGGCTACCCCGTCCTAGCACGGCGACGCCTGGGCGATCAGCTCCTCGTCCGAAAGCACGGGGATGTGGACCTGTTCGCCCACCGCGAGGCCCGCTGGCTCCCCGAGGGGGCGTCCCTTCACCTGTTCGATCGGGACCTCGCCTTCGAAACCGACGCGACGGGGGCGCTCTGTGACACGTACTTTCGTCAGCACTACCGGGCGCTCCCCGTCGCCGGCCGCGGCGTGCTCGATCTCGGTGCCCTGGATGGCGATACGGCGATCTACTTTCGGCTCCGCGGCGCGGTCGGGGTCGTGGCCGTCGAAGTGGACCCCAAGGCGGCGATCCGCCTCCGCGCCAACCTGGCGCGCAACGGGATCGAGGGGATCACAGTCCTCGAGGAGCGGGCGCAACGCCTCGAGCCCTACCTCGCGGCCCTCGACCGCCTCGCGCTCCCGGGCGCGGACGCAGGGTACGTGCTCAAGATGGACATCGAGGGGGATGAAGAGCCGCTCCTGGAGCACTCGGCGGACGCCGACGTTCGTCGATTCGACCACGTGGTACTCGAGTACCATCGCGGACCCGACCGCTGTCTACGCCGGTTGCGGACCCTCGGCTATCGTCTCCGCTGGGACCCGCCGCTCCGCCATCCGAACGGCGACCGATGCGGCTTGATCTGGGCCGACCGCAACGGCGACGCGCGCTAGACCCGACGAGCGTCCCGGCGCTGCGGCCAGCCCCAGTGTTACGCTTCAAGAATCCGACATAATCGTCTTATAGCGGCCCCGGGTCGGGCCGCCGATGTCCCCCGCCCCAGACGGGGACCCTCTCGTGCTCACGAGGGCCGAGCGCGGGACGGTCGCCGCCCTCTATGCGGCGATCCTCGCCGCCACCCTGGTCGGCTTCGTCGCGCTCTACTTCATCGCGCGGACCTACAACCAGGCCGCGACCGGGACGCACGCCGCCATCACCTTCTTCGGCCTCGGACTCATCGCCTACACGCTCGGCCTGCGTCACGGCGTGGACGCGGACCACATCGCTGCGATCGACAACACGACGCGTAAGCTCCTGCAGGAGAATCGTCGACCGCTGACGGTCGGCACGTGGTTTTCCCTCGGGCACTCGACGGTGGTCGTGGCGCTCGTCGTGGCGCTCATCGTGGCGACCCGGCTCGTGGCCGGGGAGCTGGGCGCCCTCCGCGCCTTTGGCGCGGTCATCGGGACGCTCGTCTCGGGAGCGTTCCTCTGGCTGATCGGCCTCATCAATGTGGTGATCGCGCTCGAGGTCTACCGGATCTATCGGGGCCTACGTCGGGGCGAGTACAATGCGGCCGCGCTCGACGCGCAGCTCGGCCAGCGGGGGTTCCTGAACCGGTACTTCGGTCGATTCTTCCGCCTGGTCAAGACGCCCCGGCAGATCTACCCCATCGGGGTGCTCTTCGGGCTCGGGTTCGACACCGCGACGGAGATCATCCTGATCGGCACGACGGTGGGGCTCACCTTCGCGTTGAACATCCCGCTCGTGGTCATTCTCGTCCTCCCGCTGCTCTTCACGGCCGGCATGGTCCTCGTCGACACGACGGATGGGATCATGATGCGCTACGCCTACGGCTGGGCGTTCCTGCGGCCGATCCGCAAGGTGTACTACAACCTCACCATCACGGTGGTGAGCGTCCTGGTCGCGTTCGCCATCGGGACCGTCGAGCTCCTCCAGGCGCTGGTCAACGAGCTGGGCCTTCACGGGGGGACGTGGAGCGCGTTGAACGCCCTCGATTTCGAGACGCTCGGGTTCGTCATCCTGGGCATCTTCCTCGGCACGTGGGCCCTCGCGCTCGCCTACTACCGGTACAAGCGACTGGACGACTTCCGTTTCGGACCGGGACCCGAGCCCGGGGCGGGGGGGTAGCTCCCGTGGGATCCCGCTCGAAGGTGGTCCGGCTCGGCGTGTCGCTCGAGCCCGAGCTCCAGCGCGCGCTCGACACCTGGGTGCGCCGACGCAATTCGCGGAGCCGCTCGGAGGGGATCCGCGCCCTGATCCGCAAGGAACTCGCCGAGCACGAGCGCGCCGACCCCGACGCGGACGTGGTCGCGACCGTGACGGTCCTCTACCGTCACGACGCGCCGAACGTGCTGCGTCGCCTGGCCGCCGCCCAGCATCGCTGGGGGCCGCATCTGCGGTGCACGACGCACGTCCACCTGGAAGGGGGGGTCTGCCTCGAAGCGATGATCCTGCTCGGACGACGCCGCGAGGTCGACGCCGCCTCGGACGACCTACGGGGCGTGAAGGGGGTCACGCACGGCGGTACGGTGCTCACCTCCCCTTCGGTCGCCGGGGGATCGAGCGGGCACGAGCACCCCCACTCCCGCGGCCACGCCCACCGCTAGCGTCCGGCTTCGCGTCGGATCGGGCCGCCCGACGTACACTATCGAGGCCGCGGAGAAGGGCCGATCGTAATTTCCGCGGGGGAGAGCCGAGGCGGAGCCGCCGGCGGAGGGCACGCAGGATCCGTTGGGTCTGGTTTGCGTAGTACCGGCGTTTGGCCCGGTCCCACGGGGCGTTGGGGACGTCCTCCAGGTTGTCCCACCGGTCGCAGAGCTTCACGAGCACCGCCTCCCACGGCATCGACCCGACGTCGTCCAAAAGTCGTCGGGTCTTCGCCTCGCCCGGGACGCGCTCCCCATGGAGCTCGGGGGGGACGGTCAGCGCCGCCACGTACCGGGCCACGCGGGGCCCAAACCGGCGGGCGACCTCACGGACGGTGACGCCGGAATCCTCCACCACGTCGTGGAGGAGGGCGGTGCAGCCGAGGTCGGCGTCCTCGACCCCGAGGTCGGCCACCAGGTGCCGGAACACTCCGACGGGATGGACGATGTACGGGGTACGGCCATCCTTGCGTCGCTGGCCCGCATGTGCGGCGGCCGCGAATTCCAGCGCTTCCAGGACTCGGCCGTCCGCGCGGCGTCGACGAGAGACCACGCCCTCCCGAGCCTCCGGTCCCCTAAGCCTTCGTGCCTCGAGCCGGACACCCCCCCGGGCTGACCAGCCGAAGCCGCGACCGCCTACTAACCCCGCTGGCCGAGCGGTGCGACCTCCGCGGGTCCCTCGGTGGGTGCCAGGCGTTCGAGGAGGACCGCGCGGAGACTCGCCTCCCGAATCTCGCGGTTCCAGTATCGTTGCTGCCGCAACGAGGGCCGTGGGTTCGGGATCTCGAAAGTGAAGGGGTACCCGACCTCCCAGAGCACGAGGGGCTCGGGCTCCGCCAGGGGAAGGGAAAGGCGGCGCTCCCCCGCCACTGCGGCGTCGAGCTCTCTCAGGGCGAGGTCCCCGGCCTCGACGGCTCGGAAGGCAGCGATGATCTTGCGGACCATCCCCCAGACGAACGACGGGGCTGTCAGCTCGACGACCATCCACGGGCCTTCTTCCGCGATCTCGGCCCGGGAGATCTCTCGCCAGACAGGGGCGCCCTGCGGCACCCCTCTTCCAAAGGAGCGGGCATCGATCGGGCGGGCGATCCGGGGGAGCAGGCTGCGCCAGAGCAGGACGTCGTGCGGGGCGATGGGCTCGAAGTAGCGGTAACGCCGATAGAGGGCGTGGCGCGGAACGAAGTTGTTCGCGACGCGGTGCGCTCCCGAGAAGACGATGTCCGGCGACAGGCCGTTCAAGGCGCGGAGCAGCGCGGGCCCCGGCAGCTCCGAGGCGATCCGCAGCGCATTGCCCCGAGCGCTGACCCCCGCGTCCGTCCGACTCGCCACGGGCAGGCTTCGAGGGACCGGACCCGCGAGCAAGCCCCGTTGCCGGAGGCCCGCAAGAATCTCCCCTTCGACCGTCCGCAGCGCCGGTTGCCGAGCCCAGCCACGGAACTTCGTTCCGTCGTACCCGAAGCGGACCAACCAGGATGTCGTGGTCTATCGACGCAGCCCGCGCCTAAGAGATTGTGGGGCAATCGACGTACGCCTCGGTCGGGACAGGAAGACCGAGGGAACGGGTCCGGGGAGCAGCCAGGGGCCGAGCCGCGTCCGGCCAGGGCCCGTTGGTGCTCGGCCGACTCGGTGTTCAGCTCTTTCGCGCGCGGCGGGTCGAGGTCGATTCGGGTTTCGCCTGCTCGGTAACGATCGCCGGGGAGGGCGGCGTCGCTGGGGGCGGGCGCAGCTGTCGTTCCAGCAACGAGCGGAAGGTCTCGAAATGCCGCACGTAGGGGTCGGCCCGCCGCCGCTCTTCGAGTTCCCCGACGGCGATCGCAAGCTGGGCCTTGGCCTTCGGGTCCCCGCTCGCCGCGCGGACGAGGTAGACGCACAGAAGCTGGTAGTTCGGAAGGATGATCGCGTCCGTCCGCGGGGTGCTCATGTCCCCCTTGCGTGGTCGGTAGACGCGCTCGACCGGAACCTTCTCGGCGATCGCCCGGCGATGGGAGAATCCGAGGTAGCGCCCGGGGCCCACGATACGGGTGACCTCCCGGACGCTTCCCTGGAAGGCGTTCGTGAGGCGGTCGCACTCGAACCAGCACCAGAGCCCGAACCCGTAGTCGCCCGCAAGGTACGTCTCCCACGGGTGTTCGTAGAGGCGGCGCTCGCGCTCTTCGGAGGACAGCTCCGGAGGGATCTCCGCCTTCCAATCCGAGAGGAGGGCATCGACCCGCATGGAGGCCGAGAACTCACGGTAGGTGGGCACACCCGGCGTGTCCGCCATGGCCGACGAGAACGGGTAGGTCACTTAGCCCCTTCTGGGGCGACGGGGCGGCCGGCGTGGAAGACCGCCGCCACGGGCCCATGGGTGCGGATCGCGGCGCCCACGTCGTGCGCGTTCAGCACGACCAGGTCCGCGGGGGATCCCGGTCGGAGTTCCCCGCGGGCCGGCTCCCCCAGGGCTGCGGCGGCGGCGCCGGTGTAGAGGTAAAGCGCGGCCTCGGGGGCTAGACCCACCGAGTCCGTCAGGATTCGAAGGCCCTCCCACGGGTCGTACGACTCCACGGGCGCATCGCTCGACGCCGCGAGGGGAACCCCGAGTTCGAGCAATCGTCGGAACGGATACGCCCACGCAGCCCGTTCCCGCCCTAAGCGGGCCTCAAGCCAGGTGTCGCTCGCCAGGAACCCGGGTTGGATCACCACCGGCGCGCGGAGGTGAACGAGCCGCTCCTCGAGAAGCGGGGGAACCACCGATGCGTGTTCGATGCGGACCGTCGCTTCCGTGCGTTCGGCCAGCTCGATCGCCTGTCGAAGAGCCCGGTCCCCGATCGCGTGGAGAGCGACCTGGAGATGGTCGTCCGCCGCCGCTCGGAGGATGGGTATTGCCTGCTCCTTCGGAAGCAGCGAAAGCCCCGATTCCTCCGAACGGTCGGCATACGGAGCCTCCAGCCAGGCGGTCCGGGGGCCGAGGGCTCCGTCGAGGACCAGTTTGATACCTGCGACGTGCGCGGAGGATCCCCGCAACCGCTCGTTACTACGAGAAATCTCGGAGAGAAGCTCCGGCCCGACGTAAGCCCGAATCCCGAGCGGAAGACCCCCGACGGTCGCCGCTTGACCCATCACGGCCAGTTCGGCGCTTCGAACCCGCATGGTCCCAATGGCGGTCAGGCCCCGCGCCGCGAGCGCCGACAGGAAGGCCAGGGCCGCCGGGGCGTCGGACTGGAAAGCGGCCTCCGTGATGGGTTCGACCAGGCGGAGGGCGTTATCGACGAGTACTCCGGTCGGCTCTCCCCCGGAGTCGCGGTCCACCCGTCCGCCCGCGGGCGAGGGCGTGGACGGATCGACATGCATCGCGTCGAGCGCGGAGGAGTTGGCGACGGCGACATGCTGGCAGATCCGGAACAGGACGAGGGGGCGGTCGGGCTCCATCCGGTCGAGGTCCGAGCGCGTGGGGAAGCGGTGCTCCGCGAGCAGTTCTTGATCCCAACCCGACCCCACCATCGGGCGAGCGGCCCCCTGCGCCCGAACGCGGCCTACCCGCTCGTGGATCTCCTCCAGGCTCCGACTGCCCCGGAGGTTGACGCCCGTTCGGGCGAGCGTCGATTCCACCCAGTGCAGATGCGGGTCGATGAGACCGGGTACGATGACACGACCGGCCAGGTCTCGTCGCTCGACTCCTGCGGGAGTTTCTCGACGGACCTCGTCATCAGTGCCGACCTGCTCCACCCGGCCATCGGAGATGAGCAGCGCTTCCGCGTACCGGCTCCCCGTGAAGACACGTCCGCCGTGCCAAGCGATGGACCCTCCGTCCGGCACGGGGGCGTCACACCCCTCGGGGGAATGAAAGCCCGGGGCCCCCCTCTCCCGCGGTCGAGCGTGCGAGGGGAGCCCTAGACGTCGAGGTACCGGTAGAACTCGTACGGGTGGGGCCGCAGATTGAGCTGCAGCTGCTCCTCCCGCTTGAGCTCGTTCCACGTCTCCAGCACCGAGGCGCCGAACACGGGTCGAAGGAACCCATCGTCGGAATTGAGGCACTCGAGCGACTCCCCGAGGGACCCGGGGAGCTCCCGCACGCCGAGCTCCCGGCGGCGACTCGCGGAGAGCTTGTAGATGTCCGTGTCGACGGGCGGTGGAGGCTCGATCTTCCGGCGAATCCCATCCAGGCCCGCGAGCGCGAGCGCGGCCTCCGTGAGATAGATGTTCGCCGCGCTATCGGGGGTGCGGTACTCGATGCGCTTCGCGACGGCGCGGCCCTTGTGGTAGAAGGGGATCCGCACGTTCGCCGAGCGGTTCGATCGACTCCAGGCGATGAACACCGGAGCCTCGTAGCCCGGAACCAGGCGCCGGTACGAGTTGGTCGTGGGGTTGGTGATCGCGCAGAGCGCCCGGGAGTGGGCGAGAAGTCCCCCCACGTAGTAGCGGCACGTCTGGCTCACCTCGGCGTACGGATCCTCTGCGTCATAGAACGTGTTCGTCCCGCTCGACCAGAGGGACTGGTTCATGTGCATCCCGATCCCGTTGTCCCCGAAGACCGGTTTCGGCATGAACGAGGCGATCTTCCCGTGCTGGCTCGCGACGTTCTTGAGGACAAACCGGACGTCCTGGACGTGGTCCGCGGCTGGAATGAGGCCGTCGTACCGGATGTTGATCTCGCCCTGCCCGGCGGTGGCCACCTCGTGGTGGTGGGCGTCCATGGTGATGTGGAAACTGTCCGCGAGAATGTTGCACACCTCGCTGCGGAGCCCCTCCAGGGCGTCGTGCGGGGCCGCCTTGTGGTACCCCTCCTTGAAGCGGATCGACCCGTGCCCGTCCTCGACGCTCCAGGGAGACTCGGAGCTGTTGAGGAGATACCCGGCGCCGCCCCACGCGTCCCGCACGGCGTGGGCCGACGGGATGAGCTTCACGCTGTCAAAGACGAAGAATTCGATCTCGGGGCCCCAGTACGATTGGTCGTAGCCCGCCGCGGCGAGGACCTCCCCCGTCCGCCGGGCGATGCCCCGGGGGTCGTGCGCGTAAGGCTCCTTCGAGGCTCCGACGAGGATGTCCGCGATGAAGCGGGCGGTGCCGCCATGCTCCGCCTGCCACGGGACGACTCCGAAGGTGGCGGGGTCCGGGAGGAGAATCATGTCCGACTCGTGGATCTCCCGGAAGCCCCGCACGGAGGAGCCGTCGAGCTTCGGGACCCCGGAGACGAACGCATCGGCGTCGAGCGTGTGCGACGGGATGTGGACGTGATTGAAGCCGCCCAAGAGGTCAGTGTAGAACAACTCGACCCAGCGGAGGTTCTGGGCGCGGATCTCGGCCAGCGCCGACTCGGCCGTGTGCCCGCCCGGTGGTGTTCCGCCCTCGACCGACATCCGTTCCGCCGCCCCCGCTCCCATGGCTCCTCGCCTCCGACGACTCGTTCCTGCTACTTCAACCCGTCTTTGCGGATATTGGTTATTTGGCCAGCCGGCAGCGAAAAACTCAACATTCTGCTCATCCCCTTATGGGGTGATGAGCAAGACGTCCACCATCGACGAGCTCGACCGGGCCATCCTCCAGGAGCTGAACATCGACGCTCGGCGCAGCCACCGGGAGATCGCGCAGCGTCTCAAGGTGGCCCCGACCACGGTGAGCAACCGCGTGGCCCGCCTCGAGCACGACGGCGTGATCCGGGGCTACGTTCCCCTCCTCGACGACGAGCTCCTCGGGTGGGACCTCTTCGCCACCATCGGCATTCGGATCTCCAAGGGGCGCCTGCGCGAGGTCGAAGAACGCCTCGCGCGGGACCCGCGGGCGTACGCCATCTACGATGTGACGGGGGATTTCGACGCGCTCCTCATCGGCCGGTTCCGCGACCGTCGCGACCTGGACCGTTTCGTCAAGCACGCGCTCCAGGACCCTCAGGTCGAGCGTACGAGCACCCAGGTGGTCCTGAACCGGGTGAAGGAGGACCGCCGGGTACCGGTATCGGCCCGCTCCTCCGAGCGGGCGGCCGGAAATCCATAAGAGCCATCGCCCGAGTGCCCGACGGGGACCCAGATGGATTGGGGCATGAAGAACCGCCTCTCGCGGATGTTCGGACCGACGTCGGGCAACACCGTGATGCTCGCCGTGGACCACGGCTACTTCATGGGACCGACGCGCCGGCTTGAAGACGCGCGCGCGACGATCGCCCCGTTGCTGCCGCATGCGGATGCCCTAGCGCTCACGCGCGGGATCCTTCGAACGAGCGTGCCCCCCACGGCGCAGACGCCCATCGTGCTCCGCGTCTCGGGCGGGGTCACCGTGCTCCACGACGACCTCAGCCACGAAACGATCACGACCCCCCTCCGCGAAGCGCTCCGCCTCAACTGCTCCGCCGTGGCGCTCTCCGTCTTCGCGGGCGCTCCGCACGAGCACGAGTCCCTCACGAACCTGGGGCAGCTCGTCACGGAGGGCGAGGAGTGCGGGATGCCCGTGATGGCGATCACCGCGGTAGGAAAGGAGCTCGAAAAGCGCGATGCACGCTACCTCGCGCTCGCCTGCCGCGTTTCCTCGGAGCTGGGGGCGCACCTCGTCAAGACCTACTACTGCGACAATTTCGCCAAGGTGGTGGAGGGGTGCCCCGTACCCCTCGTGGTCGCCGGAGGTCCCAAGTTGGACAGCGACAAGGCGGCCCTCGAGCTGGCCCACTCCGCCATCGCGGAGGGCGCGAAGGGGATCGACATGGGCCGGAACATCTGGCAGTCCGACCACCCCGTGGCGATGCTGAAAGCGCTGCGCTCCATCGTCCACGACAAGGCCACCGTCGGGGAGGCGCTGGACATTCTCGAGGGGGAGAAGAGCCGTTCGGCCGCAGGCTCGAAGGCCGCCGTAGCCTGACCGGCGGCCTCTCCCGCGCCCCGCGTCCCAAGGCTTGATTACCCTCTCCCGATACGACGAGCGAGCGGGGATTGCCAAGCTTGGCCAAAGGCGCCAGATTCAGGGTCTGGTCTCGTAGGAGTTCGTGGGTTCAAATCCCTCTCCCCGCAAATCCACTATTCGAACACACCGGCGGTTCAAGTCCGGAGTACCTGCAATCCCCCGGTCGGTTCAACTCCGCGACCCTTGCTACCTAGCTCGGTCGACTCGCCCAAAACTGACCAGGAGAGCCGTGTCGGGGTGGGGACCGCGCGGTCTTCGGCTTGCAGCGACTACACCCGTTTCCGGATCTCGCGGAGCGCCCCGTGGGTCACCCCGGCGCTCCGCTCAACTTTGACCACCCACAGAGTTGCTCCCTCGGCCAGGTAGTAGACCCGGACGTTCTTTCCGACGTGAAAGTGCCACACCCCATGGACCCCGGCGGTCGGCTTGACCTGGATGCCGGGGTGCGACCGGAACGGCGATGCGCTGAGGTATTCCAACCGTCGGGCGATCTCACGTTGGATGCGGACCGGCAGTTTCCTGATTTCGGGTTCGGTCCGGGGATCGTACTCAACCGAGTATCGGCTCAATGGCCGAGCCTCTGCCGCATTTCATCCGCCGGAATCCCTTTGACGCGACCCGCACGGATATCCGCCACTCTTCGCTTGAGGTCGGCTATCACTCGGGGAGGGTAGTACTCCTCGGCCAACTCCTGGATGAGTTCATCGTACGTCTCTCCCCGCCGCTTCATGTTCTCGAGCAGCTGACGAGTGCTCGTCCGGATCGTTATTGTCGTGGGTGGATCGGCCGTGGCCATCGACTTCAATAGTGGGACAATTGCCTTAAGGCTTCCTCCGCGCCCTGGAAACGCACACCCTTCGTGGGTGGGGGGATCCGGCCAAGCTCGTCGCCGAGGGCTCGGTCTCTCCGGGGCGACGACCTCTTGCACGCGAAGGTCGGGGGACCTCGGCGGGTCCAGAAGCGGGGGTTGGGAGGCCTCGCCAAAGCACTCTGCAAGATCGCCCTCGCCGTGGAGGTCGACCTGGCCGCTTACTTCAACGCGAGCCGCACATGAGCCGACCCCGGCAAGGGTCCTGCTTGCGGTGGGGACGTCGGGGTTGTGGACCCACTCTGGTTCGCCTACCGCCAGGCGCAGCCTCCAGAGTATTCGAACCGCCGGGCGGTTCACGTCCCTCTCCCCGCACCTGAACCTACTCCTAGGCGTGCGCACATAGAAAGCTATATGCGTGCTATGCGTCTTGTCAATCTGATGATTACCACCGTGCAGATGGAATCCGAAACACGGGCCCGCCTCGCCGAACTCAAAGCGAGCCCCCGCGAGACCTACGACGAGGTTCTGAAGAAACTGCTCGCCCTCGTGCCAACCGGAGATGAGGAGGGCCGCTACACTGCCGCGTTCCGGGTCGGTCTGCTCAATGCTCGTCTCGACATTCGAGAGGGTCGCGTCGTAGAGCACGCCGTGCTCAAGCGGCGGTTGGGCCTCTGAAGACCTGGTCCATCCGGTGGTCCGAAACAGCGGTTCGAGACCTCGGCCGCATCGACCCCCCGGTTTCGAGGAGGATCATCCGAAAGCTGGAAGCGGCGACCCAAGACCCCGACCGGTTCTTCGAAGGCCTGGTTGCGGCAGATGAACGCAAGCTCCGGATTGGCGACTACCGCCTCCTTGCCCTCCTTGACCCCGTCTCGAGGACCATCCTGGTGGAACGGGTCGACCATCGACGCCGAGTCTACCGCTGACGTGCCTTCCCGAGAGTCCCCCGGTTGAAGCCGCTCCCAGCCGACCCAGCGGAGGAGAACAGAACTTTTCGGCGGTGCCCTCTCCCCGCATATCCACGACGGGGAAACGCCTCGACCCCGTGACCGGTGCAAGCCGACCGGATGAGTCCTCGAAGGTGGATCCGGTCACGTCGCCCCTTGGGGCGGACGTGGCCCATTGTCGCAGGAGTTACTCTTTCAGTAACTTGAGTGTCGTAGGAACACATCGGCCAGCCGCGGCGACGCGATTCCTGTCCCGCGTCGATACCGAGGTGGTCTTCCGCCTGGCCGCCGAGCGGGCCGGAGAGGTCTCCCTCAGTGGGATCCAGGAACGCGCCAGAGCTCGAACTGTCCGGTCCTACGGCGGACTCGGCCCGGGCGGCGTCGTCGCCGAGGCCGAAGCATGTCGCGGCTGGTAACGATAAACGAGGTAGGCCAGGATGCCGAAATAGAGGACTAAGCCGCCGACCACCGCGACCACGACCGAGCCGAGTTGACCGAGCGGTCCCCCTGGGGAGACGTAGCCCAGGAGCGCAGAGAGGACGATGGTCACCACCACCCCGAGGACGATCTGCGTCGTGCTCGGTCTACGTCGGTAGAAGGCAAGGGAGACCAGGCCGGGGAGAATCACGGAGGCGGTTAGGCGCGGGGCGGGTTATACACCTGTGTCCTTTCTCAGACGATGCCGCGTGGATCGGCCCGCGGCTGGTCCGATTCTCTGCGTCCCAATCTACAACCGACCGCCCCGGGCCCGGCGAGCATCAAGTTGCCGGTTCGGAAGCCCCGTAACCGCCTAGCGACCCGTCGCCTCCTTCCTAACGTCGAATGCGCAGGTGGCCCCATGGAGCGCGCGCGCGGTGGAGGTAGGCACCTGCACGGGCGCCAAGATCTCCAGTAAAGCGTATTCGACCCCGGGGACGTTAGGGTCCGCCGGGCAGGCCTCGCGCGAGGCACGAAATGGTCCGAAATCAAGGGCGGGTCACGCGATTCGTGGTGATGGCGGTGCTCCAGGCGGCGCGAGCCCAGACGCTGGGACTACCCCGACACTCGGCCTACTCCTGGGGGCTCAACCGGGCCATCTTCTACGCGGCGGCGAAAAGCGGTTTCCGCGGGACTCCCAGGGCAGCCGGGGTAGACCCCTCGGGCACGACGCCACCGCCGGAGCGCGCGGTCTACCGGCTGGGGGACGACGAGGCCTATCGAGCCCCAGGGACGGAACTCCTGTTCGCGATCGGCGACGAGACCCAGACTCCCGACGCGTTCGAAAAGGGCGTCGTCTCCCGATTCGGCACGAAACAGAACTTCGAGGCCGCGTGGGACGAGGCGCTGCGGATCATGGCCGCCCAGAGTCGAGCCACGCTCGAGTCGCCACGTGGGTTCTACGAGGAGGTTTACCGACCGCGCCGGGACGAGCTCTCGGACGCCTGGACTCAGAAGTACTCGCCCCCTCGGAAGGCGAAGTAGGTCGGGCCCCCGGCGCGCCATGCGTCAACGCAGATCCTACCCCTTAACGCTCCGAGCTCGGCACTTGTTGGACTACCGCCGGAACCGCCCGGGCCCAGCGCTTCCAGTCCGGGACCCCTCGTCGGGAGACTCGGAGGATCGGATCACGCGGTCGCGCCGTGCTCGACCACGCCTCGACCTTCGGGAAGCGGCTCGGGTGGGTAACCGAGACGCCAAAGGGCCCGCGGCACGAGGAACAGGAGACCGGCCAGCATCCACCCCGCGCCGGCCAAGAGGTAGGTGTTCCCCACCCCCATCGTCGCCACGAGGAGCCCGCCCAAGATCGTTCCCAGGGGAAGGATGACCCAGCTCCCGAGTCCATCGATACCGAAGTAGCGCCCTTGCATCTCGCTCGGCACGAGCAACTGCGCCGCTGTGAGCCACGCGGTGCCGGCAAAGCCGCCGCACAATCCGAGGAGGAAGTTGAGCGGCACGGCGAGGAAGACCGACGGAAAGCTGGTGAGGAGGAGGACGCAGCCGGCCGAGGCGACGCCATACGGGAGGACCCACGCCTTGCCCGCATAACGGACGGCCCGAAGCCGACCCACCAAGAGCGCGCCGATTCCACTCCCCGCCACGGAGGCCGCCAGGAGCGACGCGTAGACGAGGGCGTTCCCGTGCAGCAGCTCGGCCGAGTAGAAGACGAGGAACGTTCCGAAGATCGTCGAGAAGAAGTTGAAGAAGGTGGCCAAGATCGTCAGCTGGAAGAGCCCCCGGCTCGAGTAGAGCCAGGCGAACCCCTCGCGAAGGTCGGTCAAGAAATGCCCCCGCGGGGCGGTGGAGCTCGTGGGGTCGGTGCCGGGCGACGGGCGCCGCGCAATGAGGGAGATCAGGAGGCCGGAAGCCACAAAGGCGGCGGCCAGTGCTCCGACTCCCGGAACCGAGCCCACCGAGACGATGAGGAGCCCTCCCGCCGAGGCGCCGAGGAATCCGGCCGCGTTGCGGGACGAACGGACTAGGCCGTTCGCATCGGGCAGGGATTCGGCCGTAACCAACGCGGGCAAGAACGACTGCTCTGCCGGGTTGAACAGGACGGAAAACGCCGAGACCACGAACTCCTCGAGGAGGATCGCGAGGAGGTTGAACCCGGACACGAGCAGCACGACGAGAAGTCCGGCGGTCGCAACGGCGCGCGCGAAGTCCGCGAGGATCATGAGGCGACGACGGTCGTAGCGATCGACCAGCGTGCCGCCTACGAGGCTGAACGCTACACCGGCAACAGTGCCCACGACCCCGAAGTAGGCGATATCGATCGCCGAATGGGTCGCCGTGAAGATCAGCCAGACCAGACAGACCTGCGCGATTGAGCCCCCCAGGACCGACCCGACGCCGGCGGAGAACAGCTTGAGGAAATCGCGGTTGCGAAGGAGGGAGGCATAACCCCTCGGGGCGCCCTCGTCCGGGAAAGCGTTCACGGTCGGTCTAGCCCCCTGACCGTTTACCGAGAGCGGCCCCGGCGGGGGCCTGGCAACTGCTCATCCCACGACCTCTCCGCGCCTTGGCCACGTCGGCTTGGTCGACCCCCGGAAAGGGGGCCCGCTCGCCTGAGGGTCCCTCCACTGTTTGCCGGCGCCTGGAGCGGGCCTGACGGGGTCGCAATGAGATTCTGTAAGATAGTATTAATACTTAATAGCCATTAACAGAATCGATGCGGGTGGAGGCTCGGCTCCTGCGCGAACCCGGTGAGCACCCGCTCCCCCGGGAGATGTTGGTCCAGGCCGCCAAGCCGAGGGGCCGTCCCCGGACGGTGTATCGGCCGAACATCCGCTCTTCCCGGGACGTCTCCCGTCTGAGGCGGCACCGTATTCCGGCGGTCCTCCTGACTCCAGAATGGGTGTCGCGCTCCGGCTACCCTGTCAACTTCCGACCCTGGCTCGTGGTCCCCGAGACCCTCTCGGAGCAGATCTCCTCCGACTACCGGATCCTTCCCGTCAAGGACCCGGATTCCCTGCGCGAGCCCGGACCCGTCGAGCTCGTGACGTTCATGCTCCGATTCGATCCTCTCGCCGCTCGGGTCGTGGCCCTGCGGAACCGGTCCCGGCTCGACCCCCACGAGCTCTACCGGCGGGTGCGGAACGAGGGACTGGAGCGGGCGGCCACGAAGGTTCGACTCCAACAGTTCGCGCCCGCGCTCCCGACCGTCGGTGCTCCACTGCCCGAGGAGGAGCTGGATTGGATCGAACGGGAGAATCCCTCCGAGGCCCGCACGCCATGACCGACCCGGCCGTCCAGGCTGCGTGCACCATCTTGAAGAAGCACGGTATCCGATTCGCGATCGTGGGTGGGCAGGCCGTCGCGCTCAACGCGGCGACCGCCACGCGGGACGTGGACGTCATGGTGACGACGGACGATTACCACGCCGCGGTCCAGCGGTTGAGCTCGGACGATGCCCTCACCTTCGCGTACGACGGGGGCGCGGTCACCCGATTCGGCATCCAGGCCCTCCGCGGCGTTCCGCTGGACGTGGTGGACGCGGGGTTCTTCGCCGGGGCGAAGACCGGCAAGGAGTTCTTCGACTTCCTGATCGGCGAGGGCTCCGCCGAGACGGAGGGAGTCCGCTACGCCACCCCCGAGGTCGTCTGGTACACTCGGCTCCTGACGAAGCGCTGGCAGTCGTACGCGGAGAAGATCGTGACCAACGTGATCGATGGCCTCTCCCCCGACCTGCTCGAACGGGTCCAGGAGATCGGACGGCGCTTCGGGACGGAGGAGACGATCCGCGCGCGGATCGCCTACGTCCGGGAGGAGCTGAATCGGCCGGACCTCGACGCCCTTCTACGGAAGGACCGCGGACGCTGACCCGGGCCCGACGGCCGGCCCGCGATCCACTGTCGGGCGCGTGAGAGGTCCGTGGTTCTCCCCCGCCAGGAGAGAGCCGTTACATCCCCGGCAGCGTTCCCACTCGCGTGAGCGGCCCGCTCGTCGAGGTGGACTCCGTCACGAAGGAGTTCGGCCCTCAGACCGCGCTCGCGGGCATCAGCGCCCGACTCACTCCCGGAACGATCGGCCTGGTCGGCCCCAACGGCGCGGGCAAGACGACGTTGCTGCGCCTCCTGCTCGGGCTCATCCCCCCGTCGGGAGGAGCGCTCCGCGTCTTCGGACTCGACACGATGGAGCATCCGCTCGGCATCCGCGAACGGGTCGGGTACATGCCGGAGCACGACTGCCTCATCCCGACGATGACGGGGATCGGGTTCGTGGCGTTCATGGGCCAGGTGAGTGGCCTGCCCCGGGAGACCGCCCTCAGCCGCGCCCACGACGTGCTGCAGTTCGTCGGGATCCACGAGGAGCGCTACCGCCGCATCCGCGAGTACTCCGTGGGCATGCGGCAGCGCGTCAAGCTCGCGCAAGCGATCGTCCACGACCCTCCTCTGTGTCTGCTGGACGAACCCACGGCCGGGCTCGACCCCGGTGGCCGCCTGGAGATGCTGGAGCTGCTTCGGACCCTTTCGAAGCTCCCGGGCCGCAGCCTCCTGCTCTCGACCCACCTCCTCCCGGACGTCGAAGGGCTTTGCGACCAGATCGTGCTCCTGAACTCCGGTCGACTGCTCGCGGCCGGGCCGCTCGAGCCGCTCCTCGCCGCTCGCCGCAGCGACACGATCATCCGTATCAAGGGCGAACTCCCCGCCTTCGTCGAGCGCCTCTCCGCTCGTGGGATTCCCGTCCGGACCGAGGGCCCCGAGGTGTTCGCGCGCCTACCCGACGGGGGAGCCCGCGCCGTGTTCGAAGCAGCCCGCGAGGCCGGGGTCCAGGTGCGTTTCCTCGGCGACGCGGTCCGTAGCGTCGAGGAGCTCTTCCTCACGATGGTCCAGGATGCGTCCAGCGGGGCTCCCCCATGAGCATCAGCGCCCCGCGCTACGTCGGGGAATCGACCCGACGGCTGGGCCGCAACGGCCGCGTCCTCGCGATCTTCCTCCGGGAACTGCGGGAGCGGGCGGGCTGGGGAACGTGGGCCGTCGTCGCGCTCAGCTACGCGGCGATCGTGCTGATTCTGGTGATCGACGCCGAGTTCGCCTCGCTGCTCGGGACCGTGGACCTCGCGACATTCCACGCCCCGTACACCTCGCCCGTCTGGCCGTACCTGATCCTCCTCGTCGCGACGGCGGTGGGTTCGGGGAGCATCGCCGACGATCTCGAGAGCCGCGCGATCACCCTGTACCTGAGCCGGCCGATCCGGCTCGCGGACTACCTTCTGGCCAAGTTCGGCGCGGTCGCGTTCTGGGTGGGGGTGACCGCGATCGGCCCGGGGCTCGTCGGGGTCACCATCGTCGGGCTGCTCGGCCTCTCCCCGGCGTCGGTGACTCTCGCCGCCGCGGGCGCCTTCCTGGGGGTGGGAGCGCTCACGACCATCTTCTTCACCGCTCTCGGGGTCGCTCTCTCGTCCCTCACCGCTCGAGCGCTGTTCGCCGGCGTCGGGATCTTCGGCATCAACCTCTCCGCGAACCTGGCCGCCACGGCCGTCTATGGGGCCACCGGGAACGCGGCCATTCTCTACCTGAGTCCGATCACCGACCTTCAGACCGCCGCGGAGGCGGCCTTCGCCACCGGCGCGTCGACGGCAACGTTCCCTCTCACCTGCGCGGCGCTCCTCCTCGCGGCGTCGGTCGTCCTGGTCGTGACGGCCTGGGTCCGGCTCACCCGGGTCGAGGTGGTAGGAGAATGAGCGGCGTGGTCGAGGCCGCGGGCGTGACCAAGCGCTACGGGGAGGTCCTCGGGCTGAACGGGTTCACGGCCTCGTTCGGGCAAGGGATCACGGGGCTCATCGGACCGAACGGGGCCGGAAAGTCGACCTTGTTCCGACTCCTGGTCGGTCAGCTCCACCTGGACCAGGGCCGCCTCCAGGTCCTCGACCATCCGGCCGGGGCCGAGGGGGCCTGGTGCCGAAGCGTCGGGTACTGTCCGGAGCACTTCGCCCTGTACGACTGGATGACCGGGGCCGAGTTTGTTCGGACCCTTCTGCGGGTGGATGGATACTCCCCTGCCGAAGCAGCGGAGCGGACGCGCGCGGCGTTGGAGACGGTGGGGCTCAGCGACGCGGGCCACCGGCGGATGCGGGGGTACAGCCGCGGCATGCGCCAGCGGATCAAGATCGCCCAGGCCCTCGCGCACGGGCCGCAGCTGCTGCTGCTGGACGAACCCCTGAACAGCGTCGACCCGTTGGGGCGGGTGCAGCTGCTGCGACTGTTCACCGACCTCGCCAGCGCCGGGCATCACCTGATCGTGAGCTCGCACGTGCTCTACGAAGTGGAGCGGCTGACGCAGAACATCGTGATGATCTCGAACGGCCGGGCGCTGGCCCAGGGGGATTTCCACAAGATCCGCGAACTGATCGACGCGCGACCGCATACGATCGAGCTCACCTCCCCCGACCCCCGGGCGCTCGGCCGGGCGCTCGCCCGCTTCGACCATTTGGTCGCGCTCGAGTTCCCCGCCCCCGGCCAGGTACGCGTTCGCTCGCGGACCCCCGAGGAGTTCTATCGGTCGCTGCCGGACCTCGTCCTGGACGAGGGGCTGACGGTCACCTCCATGCGCGGGGCGGACGAAAGCCTCGAGGCGGTGTTCCGCTACCTGGCGGAGTGAGCGATGGCCGGAATCCCCCGCCTCTTCCTCGTGGCCGCCTTGACCGTGCGGGCGACCTTCTCGGGACTCCGGACCCTCGCCTTCGTCGCGCTCGCGCTCGTTCCCTCGCTGATCGTCCTCGCCATCCTGGCGGGCGGGGCGACCAGCGCCTCCGCGGCCTCTATCGCGCAGACGCTCTTCCTCACCCTGACCGTACGGGTCGTCCTCTTGCTGACGGTCCTCGTCGTGTTCGTCGCGCCCTTCCGTACCGAGATCGAGGTCGACACGCTGACCTACCTCACGACGCGCTCGATCCCCCGGGCGTCCGTGGCGGTGGGAAAGTACCTCGGAGCCGTGGCCGCCTCGCTCGCCCTCCTTCTGCCGGCGAGCTTCCTCCCGACCGCGCTCGCCGGGCTCGCCGGCGCCCCCGCGCCCGATGCGACGGTCCTGTGGGCGATGCTGGACGTCACCCTCCTGGCCGTCCTCGCCTATGGAGGATTCTTCCTCCTGCTGGGTCTCGTGAGCCGCTCCGCGCTCGTCATCGGTCTCATCTACGGGTTCCTCTGGGAGGAGTTGATCCTCCTTCTGCCGGGGGAATTCCCTCGGCTAACCGTCCTGTACTACCTCCTCTCCGTCGCGGACCTCGTCGCCCCGAACGGAGCGTTCGCCACTCCGCTCCCGCCGTTCCCGCTCGGCGTGGCCGCCGCCGCCCCGCTCCTCACCGCCGCGGTGTTCCTTGCGCTGACTGCGTTCCTGGTCCGGAGCGTGGAAACCGCCCCGCAGCGAGTGTCGGCGTAGGCCCGCTCCTGTCCGCCGAGAGGCCTCGTCCGACCTCGCGGTCGGCGGGCGTTGCGGCGCGACCTGCCGAGGTCGCCCGTGCGGGACGGTTCGCTGAGGGATTCCGGGTCTCCCGTAACCTCTAATCACGCTGCGGGCTCGACCGACGGATGACCGCCCCCGCCGAGGCCCCGCCCCCAGGTCCGGTGCTGGACCGCGGCCCGCTCCTCCGGTCCCGGACCCCACCCGGTTCCATTTACCGGGATCCGGGAATGCTCGAGGAAGAGCTTGAGCATCTGTTCTACCGGAATTGGATCTGCGTCGCTCGGGCGGAGGAACTTCCAGGCTCGGGCGACTTCCTCACCCGGTCGATCGGGCGGGAGCATCTTCTCCTTACGCGCACCGCCGCGGGGCTCGTCCGCGGCTTCTACAATCTTTGCCGTCACCGCGGGACGCGCGTAGTCCTCGAACCCGGGGGGACGGGCGCGCACTCGTTCTTGTGCCCCTACCACGCGTGGTCGTACGACCTGGAGGGGCGGCTCATCGGCGCCCCGCACACGAAAGACCTCGAAGCGTTCGACCGAGGCGAGCATGGCCTGCACCCGGTTCGCGTCGAGACGGGGGGAGGGTTTCTCTGGGCGAACCTCGAGCCCGAGGGACCGTCGCTCACGGAGGCGCTCGGGCCGTTCTTTCAGCAGTTCGCGCGGTTCCCCTTCGCGGAGCTACGGTGCGGGGGGCGCCAAACGTACGAGGTAGAGGCGAACTGGAAGATCCTCGTGGAGAACTTCTCGGAGTGCTACCACTGCGCCCCCGTGCATCCGAGCCTGAATCGGCTCACACCCTACCTCTCGGGGCGCAACGACGCGGTGTTTCGTACCGGGAACGACCCGCACCTCTTTGCGGGGGGCTACATGGAGTTCACGAAGGACTTCACCTCGATGACGCGCACCGGCTACACGCGACGCCCGGTGCTCCCCGGGATGAGCGAGGCCGACCGACGGCGGGTCTACTACTACGTCCTCTTTCCGAACCTCTTCTGGAGCATCCATCCGGACTATCTCATGATCCATCGCGCCTGGCCGGTCAGCCCCACGCACTCCCGGGTCGAGAACGAGTTCTACTTCCTTCCCGAGACGATGGCGGCCGCCGGCTTCGACCCGTCCGACGCGGTCGAGCTGTGGGACGAGATCAACCGCCAGGACTGGAAGGTCTGCGAACTTGCACAGGAAGGCACCGGCTCCCGGGCGTGGAAGGGAGGCCGGTACAGCGAGCAGGAGCTTCTCGTCCACAACTTCGACGAGTTCGTGGCCGCGGAGCTCCGACGCTCCTCGTCCCGGCCGGGCGGCGGAGCGTAGCCTCTCGCGATCGGACCGACGGGACCGCCCCCGCGTTGACCCGCATCCGACCGGCCTTTTGCCCCCCGTCCGTTGGGGAACGCCCACAGCCCACGACTCGATGGGCCCTCGGCGCGCCCTTGAAGCGTCCCAGTAGTACCTTGGCCTCCTTCCACACGGCTATGATGTTCGTTCGCTTCCGCATGACGTGGCGGACGGACGCCGCAGCCGGAAGGAGAGCCCGCGGGTCTTCCGAAGCCTGCAGCAGGAGGCACTCCACCGACGTGATTCTCCGACGGGAACCGTGGGCCGCCTGTTCCGGGGTTCAGGAATGGAGCTGGTCTGGGTCCGCAAGCAGGGCGAGGAGGTGGACCCCCACTGGTTCTCCTCCCGCGCCGTCGACATCCTCATCGTGGTCCAAGGACGGCTCAGGGTCGATTTCTCGGACCACCGGTTCCCTTCCCGGACGCTCGCCCCAGGGGATGTCCTCGTGTTGCCGCCGCGAACCAGCTGTCGCGGCTACCGCTGGCCCCGCGCGTCCAGACGGGCAACGGTCTTCCTCGCGGTGTATCCGTCGCGGGGACGCCGTCGAGGACGCTGAGCGAGCCCCGGGCGCTCGTTCGAATCGAGGAAGTTCCGGTGGCGCCTTACGCTCCCGGTTCCCTCGCCACGGGGCCCCCTGACCGGGAGCCGCCCGCCCGAGCTCAACGCAAGCGATGTGTCCTACGCCCTAGTGACGAGCGAGGAGGTCTTCCCAGGCCCGGCGGGTTCCGGTGACCGACCCCGGAATGCCGGTCAGCAGATGCTCGATCCGTCCGTCGGACCACTCGAGGAACACCTGCGGGATCAGATAGTCCTCCGTCCAGTCGCCATGCTCGCGCACGAGGCGGTCGGCGACGAGCTCCTGCGCCCGTTCGTCAATGTCGAGGATGCGGAGCGGTACGCCGAGACGCTGGGCGAGCTTCTCCCCCATCTCGACCGAAAGCGGGCTGCAGTGCGGACACCATTCCGCCATCACCACGTCGAGCTGTTGGGGCCGGGCCGCGGGCATGTTCGAGGTGACCGGTCAGGGACCTAGAAGGGATGAGCTCGCCTCCGGTCAGCCACGGTTGATATAGCCTCCGGGCCCTCCCCGCCCAGGTTCCGATGCCGCCGACTCGAAAGAAGCGGACCCCTCCGAAGGGTCACCGACGATCGGCTCCGGCGTCCCCGACGCCCCCCGCCCCGACCGTCACCGTCCGCCCGTCGCCCGCTCCCGTCGTGCGGAGCACCCCGCGGATGGCCGCCCTTCCCGAGCCACCGCACACCCATCTCGTCTGCCGTGCGTGCGCACGGATCCTCGAGGTGCCGACGGCCTTCGACCAACAGCAGGCGCTCGAGGAGCTGCTCCTCCAGACCCCCGCCGGTTGGACCGTCGATACCATCACGATCTCGATGACCGGCGCCTGCCCGCGCTGCCGCCAGGGCCCGTCGGTCTAGCTCCCCTCGGGGGCACGGAAGGACGCGTGGGTGGCTACTTCACGGCCCCCCAGGTGGGCTGGGGTCCCGGGGCCATCGAACAGCTGAGCGGCCTCGGTGCCCGCCGCGCGCTGGTCGTGGTGGACCCGATCCTCGCGAAGCGGGGCGCCGAGCGGCGAATCGTGGAGGAACTGGGAAAGTCCGATACCGCCGTCGAGGTTTCCACGGACGTGGTGGTGGAGCCGACCGTGGCCTCGCTCGAGCCGGGGATCGACACGGCGCGACGGCATCGGCCGGACTGGATCGTCGCCCTCGGGGGCGGAAGCACGATCGACACCGCGAAGGGCATCTGGGTCCGGTACGCGCAGCCCGCCCTCGAGCTCCGCGCCGTGACGCCGCTCGTCGAGCTCTCATTGCGGACCGCAGCCCGGTTCGTCGCGATCCCCACCACCAGCGGCAGCGGGAGCGAAGCGACGTGGGTGACCCATCTGCGGGATTCGGACGGGCGGCTCCTCGAAGCCGGCGCGCGGGAACTGATGCCGGACTGGGCCCTCCTCGACCCCGCCTACGGGGAGAGCCTGCCCGCCTCCACGGCCGCCGAGGCCGCGGCGGATCTCCTCGCGCACGCCCTCGAGGCCATCGCCTCCGAATGGGCGAACCCGCTCTCGAACGCCCTCGCGCGGGAGGCGATCGGACTCGCGGTCCCCGCGCTCCCCCGGGCCCTGCGACCGGCGGCCGACCCCGAGGCCCGCGAGCACCTCCAGTTCGCCGCTACGATGGCGGGTGTGGCGGCCGCCAACAGCCAGCTCGGGGTGGCCCACGCCCTGGCCCACGCGCTCGGAGGCGTGGCCGCCGTGCCCCACGCGCGGATCGTGGCCGCGATCCTCCCCTACGTGATCGAGTTCAACTATCCGTCCGCCCGCGAGCGGTACATGGCGCTGGCCCCCGTCCTCGGGGCGGCCGCGGTGCAGAATCGGTCGGCGCTGACCGAACGGCTGAGGGCCCTTTGGGGGGCCGCCGGCCTCCCGCTCACGCTGGAGAAGGCCGGGATCTCCCGCGACGTCGTCGTGGCGGAGCGAGCTCGCATCCTCGAATGGGCGCGGGCGGGCTCCTCCTTCGTCTCGAACCCCCGCATCCCCTCCTCCGAGGAGTTGGGACGCCTCCTCGACGTGGCCCTCTCGGGGGGCGCCGTCGCCTTCTGACCCCGGCACCCGTGCTAGGCCATGTCCAATAGAGTATCTATAGTATCTATATTCCTACATGCATCGGACCCTTAACCCGGCTCCGAGTTTCGGGCGTGATGCCGGGTCCCGAACCACCGCCGGCCGGTCGGCCGATCGACGAGGTGGCGCGCGGGCTCCTTCATGAACTGGACGCCGCCCGGGTCCAACGGTTCCACCTGCGCACCATCGTCATCGCCGGGATGGGCTTCTTCACGGACGCCTACGACCTCTTCGTCATCTCGCTCGTCATTCCGATCCTCGCCAGCCTCTACGCGAGCAGCCTCTCGACCACCGAGACGGGTCTGTTGGGCGCGGCGGCCCTCATGGGCGCCGCCGTCGGACAGATCCTGTTCGGCCTCCTCGGCGACCGCCTCGGACGAAAGCGCGTCTACGCGATCACGCTCACCGTGATGGCGATCGGCGCCGTCGGGAGCGCCTTCTCCGCGGCGTTCGGAGGCCTCAGCCTCGTGAGCGTGCTCCTCCTCTGGCGATTCGGCCTCGGCGTGGGCGTCGGGGGAGACTACCCGCTCAGTGCGACCATCATGAGCGAGTACTCGAACGTCCAGAGCCGCGGGCGCCTCGTCGCGACGGTGTTCGCGATGCAGGGGTTCGGCCTCCTCACCGGCGCGGTCGTCACGCTGGCCGCCGTCTACCTCCTCCCGCTCGAGGTCGCCTGGCGGGTCGTCCTCGGCCTCGGGGCGGTGCCCGCAGTGCTCACCGTGTACTTCCGGACCCGGATGCCCGAGACCCCGCGCTTCTCCCTCTCGCGCGGGCGCACCCGGGAGGCGGCGCGGGCCGTGGAGACGCTGACCGGCGCGCCCGTGCGAGCCGCGACGGACCGCCCTCCCATCGAGGTCCCGCTTCGCCGGCTCCTTCGGACCTACGGACCGATCCTCATCGGGACCGCGGCCAGCTGGTTCCTTCTCGACATGGCGTTCTACTCGACCAACATCTTCAACCCGACGGTCCTCACCTACATCGGCTTCAGCTCGAAGGGGCTCGCCGCGGTCGCCAAGGTCCGCACGCTGGCGATCGGCAACGTCCTCGTGAGCCTCGCCGGCGCCGTGCCCGGCTACTGGGCGGCCGTCGCGCTCATCGACCGGGTCGGCCGTCGCCCGCTCCAGTACATCGGCTTCGCCGTGATGGCCGGGGCGTTCTTCACCCTCGGGATGGCCTACGGCCCGCTCGTCGCGGTGCTCCCGCTCTTCCTCGTGATCTACGCCGCGACCTTCTTCTTCGCGAACTTCGGGCCGAACACCACGACGTTCGTCTACCCGAGCGAGGTGTTCCCCACCAGTTTCCGGACGACGGGTCACGGGATCGCGGCGGCCGCGGGGAAGGCCGGGGCCGTGATCGCGGTCTTCCTCTTCCCGTCCCTCATCCTGCTCTACGGCCTTCCGTTCGTCTTCGAGCTCCTGGCCCTCTTCTGCTTCCTCGGCTTCGTCGCGACGCTGGCGCTCCTCCCCGAGACTTCCCAGCGCTCGCTCGAGGACGTCTCGGGGGAGGACGAGCTCGCCGTCCTCGTCCGGCGGTTCTCCACCTACCTCCGGTCCCTCAGCCTCACCATCCAGCAGGGGGCGGCCGCCCTCGAGGAGCTGCTGCGCGACCCGGGGAGCGGGCGGCGCGCGAAGGTCGCGCGCATCCAGGCGATCGAACACACGGCGGACGAGGAGGTGCACCGGATCTTCGTCGAGCTCAACAATCGCAAGCTCTCCGCCGACGTGCGGGCGGACGTCGGACGCCTCGCGAGCGCGCTGGACGACATCGTCGACGGGATCGAGGCGGTCTCCGCGCGCGTGGAGACCTACGACCTCACCGAGTCCTCGCCCGAGCTGATCCAGTTCAGCCGGATCGTCGCCCAGTGCGCGGACCTGGTGGGCGATGGGGTCCTGGCCCTAGACGAGCTCTATCGCGGGGTCACGGGCGGGCTGGAGCACGTGATCGTGGAGGTGAACCGGCTCGAGAACGAGGCCGACGATCTCCTGCGCGAACTCTTGGCCCGCCTCTTCCGGGACCAACGGGACCCGATCGCGGTGCTAAAGCTCAAGGACTTCTACGAGCGGCTCGAGGTCATCACCGACCGTTGCGAGGACGTCACCGACGTCTTCCAGGACCTTCAGGTCCGTTACGCACCGGGGGAGTGAGCCAGGGCGGCCCGGGGCTCGACGCGCCGGGCCGGGAGCAGGGCCCCTTCCTCCCCGGTCGCGGTCGCGACGGCCTGGTTGATCGCGATCTCGGCGAGGTCGCTCGCATAGAAGGCGCTCCGCTCGAGGCTCTCGAGAACGTAGGCGATCCCCACGGCGAGCCGCCCGCGCTTCGTGCTGAGTTCGCGCAGGATCTTATCCCGCTCGCGGGTCACGCGTTTGGCGTTGTCCACGACCGCGTTGGCCCGCGCCACGTCCCGCTTCTCGAGCGCGTCCAGCGCCTCGGAGAGCGCCGTCGCGGCGCTCGCGGCCATCTGGTCAAGGGGAGCGAGCAGGGTAGGCGGAGGGGTCTCCTTCCCGAGGACCGAGACGGTCTCCGCGATGCGGACGGCATGGTCGGCGATCCGCTCGAGCGTGCGGGACGCGAGGAGGTAGGTGGCGCACTCCGGGAGCGTGAGGCCGACCGCGGTCAACGAACGGGCGTCGCGCAGCGCGGTCGTCACCTGCTTTTCGACGAACCAGTGGAGCCGGTCGACCTCCCAGTCGCGCTCGATGACGTCTTTCGCGATGGAGGCGTCCTGGGCGTGGAAGGCCGCCATCGCGTCGGCCTGCATCGCCCGGACCATCTGGTGCATGCGGCGGATGACGGACGGGATGGGGAGCGGGTTCGCTCCGACCACGTCCTGCACGACGACGGCGTCGGCCGTCTCCTCGAGGATCTCGGGGCCGATCATGCGCTGGGTAAATCCGCGGATCACGTCGCGGGTGCGGGCGTTCATCCGCCCCTCCGTGCGGATCTCGAGGAGCGGGGCCCCGGCGATGTACTCGGCCACGAGCAGGCGGAACAGGTGCTCCGGTTCCATCGCGTTGGAAACCGGGACGACGGAACGGGACGTCTCGGCCCGCTCGCCCTTCTCGGCGTAGACGGTGAGCGAGCCGTCGGAGCGCGGGGTGAACAGGAGGACGTCACCGGCGTGGAGCCCGCGGGTGATCACCCAGCTCTTCGGGAGGGAGATGATGAACGTGGAGCCCCCGGTCTTCTGGATCCGGCGACCGTGGAACCCACCGGTGCTACGCATGGTGGGAGCGGCTCACCCGTCTGGTCACTATATAGTTTGGGCGTCGCAGCCCTCCGTAGCCGCATTCAACGGCTCCCACGCGGGCCCGGGGCCCTCGGACGGGGGCCGGTGGCGCCGCCCCGGCCGTGCCGATAAATAGCGGGGGCCCCCGTGCGTCGCGCGTTACTTCCATGACGGCCGACGTAGGCGAACCTCCACGTCTCCACGGCCGTCCGCTCGAGGTCGCGCCGGGCGAAACGCTCGCGCAGGCCCTCACGCGCCGGGGACTCGCACTCCGCGGCCGGTCCATCCGCTATCATCGACCGCGCGCGCCGTTCTGTGGGATCGGGGCCTGCAGCCAGTGCCTCGTCCGCGTGAACGGGCAGCCGAACGTGCGGGCGTGCCGCTTTACCCCGGGCGGCGGCGACGCGATAACGGTCGAGAACGGCTGGCCGAGCGCGCCCATCGATCTCCTCTCCGCGCTCGACCTCCTGTTCTACCGCGGTATCGACACGCTTCACGGTTTCCGTTGGCCGCGGTTCGCGACGCCCCTCTACCACCGGGTGGTGCGCCGCCTCGCGGGGTTCGGGCGCCTGGCGGTAGCCTCGGCCGGGCAGCGAGCGGGAGCGGCCTCGGTGGTCGACACGGAGATTGTGGTCGTGGGTGGGGGGGTGAGCGGAAGGGCCTGTGTTGACCGGCTCACCGCGGCGGGTCGCGCGGCCCACCTGGTCGACCGCTCGGTTCCCGTCACTTCCCCCCCCTCGGCCAACACCTGGCCTGGCTACACCGTTGACTTCCTCCCACCGCCGTCCGCATCGGAGAGCCGACGGTTCACGCTCCTGGCGACGCGTGAGGACGGGAGCGGGCTCCTCCTGCGATCCTCCAACGTCGTCGTGGCGTCGGGCGGATTCGATGCGAACCTGGTCTTCGATGGGAATGACCGCCCGGGCGTGATGACCGCCGACGGCGCCGAAGCGTTCTCGGGCCCAACGGGGTCGCCGCCGTTCCGCCAGGCCGTTCTGTTCGGAGGCGAGGAAAGGGTGGGAGAGATCCTCGAGAGGTTCGGCGCCCACGTGGAGGCCGTGGTCGCTCCGGGACCGATCGTCCCGTCCGTGGCCGAGCGGGCGGCCCGGCTCGAAGTGCCCCTTTACCCGCGCACGCTGCTCCTCGGAGCGGGCGGCCGCTCGCGGGTCCGGACAGTGCACTTGCGGCCGCGGGGGGAGGGCCAGCCGTTCGACCTCGCGGCCGACGCGATCGTGCTCGCGCACCGGCGATTGCCGGCGTCCCAGCTCTTCTTCCAGGCGGGAGCGCGAACGGAGTGGCGCGCGGGCCCGGCGGCGTACTACCCGGTCCTAACGAGTTCGGTCGAGACGTCGGTCCCGGGGCTCTATGCCGCGGGAGAGGCGGCGGGATTCGTGGGGCGAGCCGGGGCGGTTCGAAGTGGAGAGGCGACCGCCGACCTTCTCTTGGGTCGAACCCCCGCCGACCCCGGCCCCCGGGTGGAGGCCGACCGTCCGGGAGAGATGTGGGGGTACCTTCGGGAGATCCGCCCGAGCCTGCTGCGTCGGCGGCGCCCGGTAATCTGCCCCTGCGAGGATGTGCTCCTCTCGGAGGTGGAGGACGCCCACCAGGCCGGCTACCGCGGAATGGAGGTTGTAAAGCGCTACACCGGGGTCGGCACGGGGCTCTGCCAGGGCCGGTATTGCCTCCCCGATACGCTCCTCTGGCTCTCCATCCTCGAGGACCGACCCCCCGCCGATGTGGGGTACATCACTCAGCGCCCGCCGGTCCACCCCGCGCCGCTGGATGCGCTCGCTGCGATGCCGCTTCCGGACCCGGAGGCGCCGTGAGGAACGCCGGGAGCCGCGACGAGTTCGCCACGGTGATCGTCGGGGCGGGGGTGGTCGGCCTCTACACGGCCTACCATCTCGCGCGGGCCGGTGCGGGACCCATCCTGGTCGTGGACCGAGGATTCCTCTCTGCCGGGGCCTCCGGTCGGAACGGGGGCGGTGTCCGGCAGCAGTGGGACACGCCCGACACAATCGCCCTTGCCCGCGAATCCGTACGGGAGTATCGCCGGTTCGCCACCGACTTCGGCTACAACATCTGGTTCCGTCAGGGCGGCTACCTCTTCCTCGCGGAGACCGCCGCGGAGCTTGAGCGCCTTCGGGCCGTACAGCATACGGTCGCGGGGGCCGGGCTTCCCGCCCGCGTCGTTTCCCCCGCGGAGATCGGTCGATTGGCCCCCGCCCTCGACGTGGCCCAGGTCGCCGGAGGGACGTTCCTCGCGTCGGACGGGACGCTCTACCCCTTCCCAGCGCTATGGGCCCTCTACGAGGCCGTACAAGGGCTCGGCGTGGAGGTGCGGACCGGGACCGAGGTCCGTGCGGTGCGCCAGGCGGACGGCCAGGTCACGGGGGTCGCGACGAGCGCGGGGGAGGTTCGGACGCGCTGCGTGGTGAACGCCGCCGGTGGATGGTCGCGGGAGGTCTCCGCCCTCGCGGGGCTCGATGTCCCGAACCAGGCGACGCGCCACGAGATCCTGGCGACCGAGCCTCTGAAGCCGTTCCTCGACCCGATGGTCGTCCGCTCGTCAGACGGCCTCTACTTCAGCCAGACGATGCGGGGCGAGATCGTGGGCGGCCTCACGCTGCGCCATCCGGCGGGGACCACGGGAGGCATGCCGAGCTCGCCCACGTTCCTCGTCCGGATGGCGCGCGCCCTCTCGACGCTCGTGCCCCGGCTCGCGCGGGTAGGGATCCTGAGAGCGTGGTCGGGCTTCTACGACGACACGCCGGACGGGCTCCCGATCCTCGGGGAGGATCCCCGGCTGCGCGGATTTGTCCACGCGAACGGCCTCGGGGGACACGGATTCATGCTCGCTCCGGCGGTGACCCGAAGGGTCGCTCAGGCGGTGCTCGGCCAGCCGAGCGACCTCGACTCGAGGAAATTCGGCCCCGGCCGCTTCCAGGGGTCGACCCCCGTCGCGACCGCCGAGCGGCTGCAGCTCGGCTGACGGCCGGCGGCAACCGTAAAACCCCACGTCCCGGTTCCGGCTCAATGGCGGCCCGGTTTCCGGTCGACCCCTTCTCCCCCGACCGGTTGCCCGACCCCACCCCGGCGGAAAGCGGGGTCGACCCGGTCTTCCCGGCGATCTACCGCGCGGCCGTCAGCGGCGCGGATGCCTATCGGGCCACCCGGGTCGCGCTCCGACGGGACGGCCCGATCCTCCGGCTGGGGAATCGGTTCGTCCCGATCGAGCGGTACCGGGAGATCGCCTTCCTCGCGCTCGGCCGGGCGGCGGTGTCGCAGGCGCTGGCCGCGTCCACGGCGCTGGGGGAGGCGCTGACCCAGGGGTTCGTCGTCGGCCCCGACCCGTTGCCCCCCGAGGTGCCGTTCCGCAGCCGGACCGTCCCGCCCCGCGCCGCGGCGCCGGCGAACGACGGCCTCGCAGCGGAAGCGCTCGAGCTCGCTCAGGGACTCGGCACCGGCGATCTCCTCCTCGTGCTCCTCTCCGCGGGGAGCGCGGGGTACCTCTCCGAGGCGCCGCCGGGCTTCTCGGCCGCCGACTGGTCTACATTTCAGCGAGACCTTTCCCGGGCCGGCGCCTCGAGCCGGGAGGTAGCTCTCCTTTCCCGGGTCCTGGGTCGGGGGGCCGTCGGAGGACGTCTCTCGGAAGCCACGCGCGCCGACGTCGCGGCGCTCGTGGTGGACCGCGGAGACGGGGCCGACCTCGTGGGGGGAGGGCCGACCCGGGCCGTGACGGCCGCCGAACGGACCGAGGCCCGATCGGTACTCGCGCGCGTGGGTCTCGCGGGGCGCGCGGCGGTCGACCCGTCGGCCCCGAGCCCCGACCGACCGCTCGCCTCCGGTCTTGTCCCCTACGCGCGGCCGGTCACGCTCGCGAGCCCGGCCGATGGTTTACGAGACGCCGGCGTCGCGGCCCAGGCAAAACGGTGGAAGCCGATGCTCGCGGAACTCCATCTCCCCGGCGGGCCGGACGACGCGGCGGACCGACTGGTCGCACGCACGGAAGCGCTGGTCCGCACGTCGCCGGCAACGGGCGTTCCCGGCAGCGGCCGGCCACCGCGGGGGCTCCTCGCCTTTGCCGCCACGACTCTCGACGTGGCGGACGGCGAGGACGAACATCCGGCGATGTCCCGGTTCATGGAGCGGATGCAGGACCGCCTGCCCTGGCGCGAGGCCTCGGTCGGCCTCTTCCAAACCGCCGGGGCAGCGCCGGGGGGCCCGGCCCCCGGCCTCCTCGCAACGGTGGCCCCCGGGGGTGGCCGCGGACGCACCGACGCGGTCCGGTCCCTCCGGATGCGCTCGGGCATCACCGACGTCGGGCTCCTCGCGGTGGTCGCGGTCCCGAACCCGCGAGAGTAGCGCGGCTCCGCCGCCTAGGGAGCCGCCGGAGTCCCGAAGTGGCGTTTGAGCGCCATGTACTCCTCGAACGAGATCTGACGACGGGCCCTCACGGCCCCGGCCTGCTTGAGCGACGAGATCTGGTAGCGGCGGAGGAGCTCCTCCACGGCCCGAGGGGTCGCCGGGGCGCGGTCGTTCTCGAGGGGGGCGGCGGCGATCGGTCGGTCCGTGAGAGGGATGCCGGCGGGCGGCGGTCGAGGCGCCTCGGGCCTGCCCATATGACGACGAAGGAGTTCGTACTCGCCTGCGGTCAGCTCCCCTTCCTCCCGGAGAAGTTCGAGAAGCTCGGGTTGTCGCGGTCGGTACGCCTCGACCAGCTCCTCGAGCGGTCGGTCGGGCCGCGAGGGAGCTGGAGCGCTCGGCGCCAGCGTGGCGGCGACCCCGTCCAACTGGCGCCGCAGGTTGGCGAGCTCCTCGGCGACCCCCGGCGCGGTGGCGTCCAGCCCCTCCTCAAGTCGAACCGTCGCTCGCAGCAGGAACGGCCCACCGCCGCTCGGGTCCGTGACCGTACGCTCGACGCTGAGCTCGATCGGCCGCCGACGTTCCGCCACGAGCGCGAATGGGCCCGCCGGGAGAAAACGTACGCGCGCGCGAGGGCGGTCCCGAACGATGGGAGGTCAAATCAGTGAACCAGGGGAATTTGATATCCGTGAGTAATCCAGTATACTGAGGTAACTATATATGCCCTCGCGTGCCTACCTTCTTCGAGGTTCACCTCATGCAGCCCTCCTCACAACGCCGCACGAGTGGCCCGGTCCATCCGGAAAGCGAACCCTGCGAAATCCAGGGGCGATCCCTCTGCCCCGTTCTCGCCGCGGTCGGCGTGATCGGGACCGAGTGGCGACTCGCCATCATTCACCGGCTGCTCGATGGTCCGCAGCGGTTCAGCGAGATCCTCCGCTCCAATCCCCGCCTCAATGCGAAGACGCTGAGCGCGACCCTGAAGTATCTCGAGAACGCCGGCGTGGTGCAGCGGACGGTCGTCTCCACGCGCCCGTTCAGCGTCGTCTACACGCTCACGGAGATGGGAGTCGGCCTCGCCCCCGCGGCCCGCGAGCTACGGGCCTGGGGGGAACGGTGGCTCGCCCCGCGCGCCCGCGCGGCCCAGAACCAGCTCCCCGGGAGTCGGACCCCGGCCATCCAGGGGGAGCTCCCGCGGATCGTGGTCGACCCCTCCGTGCGCGCCCACTAGGGGGCGACGCGGAACACCCCTCCGAGTAGGGTGTTTCCCGACCCCTCGTTCCGCGCTTCAAATACCCCGGGCCCCCAGTCTTCCCTGCAACCACCCCGGAAGGTCCCGCCCACATCGCCTCAGGAAGACGGCACCGCGTCTTCGGCGTGCAGCGGGACCTTCCACCCCTTTTTTCTCTCGGGCCTCCCTTCGCCCCTCGGTCGCATCGTTCATCGTTCACGGCTCGGCGCATCGATAGAGGGTCCGAGCGACTTCTCGCCCTGCAATCCCCTCTGGCCGATCGACGGATCCCGGGACCGGCGTTGCGATTCCTCGCGCGCCGCCTCCGACCTCGACCGACCCTGCCCGCCCGGACGCGCCCCTCCGGTCGACCGCCTCCCCGGCCCTCGCCCGAGGCCTCCGCGTCCGGGAACCCTCGCCTCTCCCACGGGCCCGGACGACGGGAACGTCCGGCCGCCCCCCTCGTGAGCGGACGCGCTGAAGGAACCGCGCGCCGTCGGCGATAGGGGTATCCGTCGGAGGCGACGTTTCCCGGTCGATACCGGCCGGCCCCTCCGCGCGCGCGGGGAACCCGTGGTTCCAACGGGCTCCCAGGTGGCCGCCGCGCGGAGCCACTCGACGGTCTCCCGACCCTGCCACCGCCCTGCGGGACCCTGCCCTCCTGCGGAGCGGCGGGTCCCGGGAGTCTTCGATGAAATCAATCTATGAGCCCACCGGATCGACTGCCCGAACCCGTTCGTCCGAACTTTCGTCTCGCCTCGGCCCTGTCTGCCCCGTCGGACGGCTGCGAATCCCCCTCGGGGGCCCCTATCGCCCATGGGCGACCCTCTACCGGTTCCCCGACGGCCGACTCCTCTGGCACCTGCGGCTCTGGGAAGGCACCCGGGCCGTGCCCCGCCTCGTCTCGACGACCGTCCTGCGCCAGTTCGCCCGGATCAACGGGCTCCCGGCGCTGGGGCGGGCCATCGACGAACTGGCCCGCCGGGGGGTGGAGTAGATGTTCCGCCCCCGGGTCCGCGTGGCCTTTCGGGCCGACGTTCGGGGGGCGGCACGGGGAGTCCTCCTCACCCGCATCGCCCGGTTCGTGGATGCCCTCCCCCTGGGCGACGGCGTGCTCGTGGAGGGGGTTCTGGGACACTCGAGGGTGTCGATCCTGCCCTCGAGCCCACTCACCGGCGAGGGCCTTCGCTCGCTCGCGGCCGAACCGGAGCTGGGGCTCGTCGAAGGTCGTCCCGCGCTGGCACCGACCCCGCCTTCGGGCCTGGGTGACGAGCGTTGGGGCGTGCTCTCCGGTGAACTCGTCGGGAAGACCATGCATGCCCCGGGAGCGCGCTGGGACCCCCTGGGGCGCGGTCCGACCCCCGCGGCCCGCCTACTCGACCGGTTCCCGCTCGCGGCGGGGCGATCCGCCTGGCTCGGAATCCAGACCCACTGGGCCTCGGGAGGCGAGGCCGGACTTCTCCTTTCGACGCGCTATCGCCTGGCCACCCGGCGGGGATGCGGCGTCGCGGAAACGGTCCGGTCGAGCGCCGTGCTGCGCTCCCGGTTCGGGCCCGAGACCCGGGTGACCTGGCGTCCCTGGACCGCGCGACGGCAGGCCTGCTGGGAGGCCGGTCGATGGTCCCTTTGGGAACCGCGGCCCACCCTTCGAGGGGATCCCTCGGTCGCGGCCCGGTTGCTGGAACCGCTCGCGACGCGACCGTTCCCTTCCCCCCAGGAGCTCTCCCACCATCTCGTGCTCCTCGGGGCGAGCGGGAGCGGGAAGACGACCTACCTGGCCCGGCTTGCGGAGTCGTCGGTGCGCCGCGGCGAGTCCACCGTCGTCTTCGACCTTCACGGCGACTTGGCCCCGGCCCTCCTCGCGTTGATCCCTCCCGGCCGCCGGCACGCGGTCGTCGCCCTAGACCCGACCGTGGAGGAGGGCGGTGGTCCCGGCGTGGCCGTCCTCGCCGCGGACGGGCCGGACGAGCGGGCAGCGGCCCATGTGGTCGCCGCCCTGAAGCGGCTGAGCGGGGACGGGGGCGAGATCTACTGGGGCTTCCGGCTCGAACGGATCTTCGACACCTTCGTACGGCTCGCCCAGGAGGAGGGCGGCACCCTGCTCGACGTGTTCGACCTTTTGACCGACCCCCAGCGACGCGAGGCGAGCCGCCTGGGCACGCGGCTCGCGGCGGCGGAACGGTTCCTCTCAGAGCTTCCGGCCGTCTTGAAGCGGAATCCGGAGTACCTCGGACCGGCCGCGGCGCGGCTCGCTCGGATCGCGCTCTCCCCCCGGCTCTCCGCGCTGGTGGCACCGGGCCCGGAGTCGACGATCCCCCTTGACTCCGTCTTCGGAGCGGGGCGCTCGCTCGTCGTGCGGCTTCCCCTGGGCGAGCTCGGCCCCGAAGCGAGCGGCTTCGCCGCGACCCTGCTCCTGACCCGGCTCTACCTGGAGCTCGCGCGTCGCCCGACGCCGCGCCCGGTGTTCGTGGTGCTCGACGAGGCCCAGGCCTTCTCGCCGCGCCTCATCGCCGAGATGCTCACGGAGGGACGGAAGTTCGGGGTCCGCGCGGCCGTGGCGACCCAGTACCCCGACCGGCTGGCTCCCGAACTCCGGGAGGCGGCGGCGGGCGCCGCGGGACCCCACCTGATCTTCCGGCTACCGGCGCCGGCGATGCGGACCGCCGCGACGTGGGCGGGGCTGTCGATGGCGGAGGCGGGCCAGTTCCTGCCGCAGCTCACGGATGGATGGGCCCTGGTCGCCGCGGGTGCGAGCGACGCTCCGCGCCTGGTTCGATGCGAGCCACTTCCGGCTACTTCCTCCCCCCTCCCCGCGTGGGAAGCGGCTGTGCACGCCGCTCGGGCCGAGTTTGGAGGACCCCCCGGTGAACCCCGACTCGGACTCCCCGTCGAGGAGGAGGCGCTCCTGTTGGCGCTGTTCGGGGAGGACGGTCCGATGGCAACCGAGAGGCTGCTCCACCGCGTCTCCGCGTCGCTCGGCGTCGATCCCCCGGGGCTTCTCGAGCGGCTCGAGGCTCTTCAGCGACAGGGGCTCGTCGTGCGAGCTCCGGGAACGGTCGCGCTCACCGCGGCGGGTGCCGGTCGACTCGGGGCGGGCGCGGAGCACGGATCCTCCCGAGAGGGGCTCGAGCACCGCCAGCTCCTCCTCGAGGCGTTCCGTATCTTCGCCCGCCGGGGCGAGCGCATCGAGCTCCTGCGCCAGGGGCGATTCGACACGCGGCTTCCCGATGGAGTGCTCCGTCTCTTGGGCCCGCCCCTCCCTCTCCCCTCCCCCGCCGCCCTGGACCGCCTGCTCGAACGCCGACGGCAAAGCTGGGCATGGCGGTTCTTCGGGGGGCACGACGTCTTTCTCGAGGCGGAGGTCTCGGGGGCCGAGCGGCCCGAACGGATCCGTCGCGGGTATCGGAAGGCCGAGCGGGCCCACGCGTTCGCGCTCTTCCTCGTCGCCGACGCCCGGCGCGCGCGTCGGGTCCGCGACGTGCTGGGACGAATCCCCGCCGACCCTCGTCGCTGCGGGGTTTGGACGCTGAGCCGCGCCCGGGGCCACCACGGTCTTGTCTCCTAGCGCCGTGCGGACGGCGTGGTCCGGTCGTTCGTCGCCGTGGATCTCCCTCTTCCGGGCCTGGGATTCGGAGCATCCGAAGCGCCCACGCACCTTACGCTCGCCTTCCTCGGTGACCTCCCGGAGGACCGGGTGAGCGCGGTCGTCGGAGCCCTTCGGACGGCGCTCGCGTCGCTGCGGCCGTTCACGGCGGTCGCGCGCGGGGTCGGGGCGTTCCCCTCTCCCGCCCGACCGCGCGTGGTGTGGGCGGGGGTTCGCGAGGGCGCCGAGGAGCTCGGCGAGGTCGCCCGTCGCGTGCGCGCCGCGCTCGATGCGACCACCGTCCCGTACGACGCGAAACCGTTCGTTCCCCACGTAACCCTCTTCCGGGTCCGGTCGCCCGCGAGCCGGCGCCTCGCGGAGGAGCTCCTCTCCCGCCCGTTCCCGGAGCCGCTCGGCGAGCGCCGGGTGGAGTCGGTCGACCTCAAGGGGAGCGAGCTGGGCCCGGGCGGTGCCACGCACCGGGTCCTCGCCCGGATCCCGTTCGCGCCGGAACCGCCCTAGCCCGCGTGCGCCGCCGCCCGAGCGTCGGCGACGTAGCGTCGCCAGAGGTAGAGCGTGACGTAGCTTCCCCAGCCCGGGTAGTGTCCCTCGGCCCAGGCCCGCGCCGCAGTCTCGGGCGCGGCCCGGGGAACCGCTCCGTACTGGTCCAGCGCGTTCCGCACGCCCAGATCGCCCGCGATGAAGAGGTCCCGGCGACCGATCCCCCGCAGGAGCGCGTTCTCGGCGGTCCATCGCCCGACCCCTTTCTCGTCGGTCAGCCGCTCGATGGCGCGGTCGCTGCTCTCCCGCTGGAATCGGCCGCTGGCGAGTCGCCCGGCGCGGTAGGCGTGGGCGAGCTCGAGGAGGGAGGCCGACTTCGCCCGGCTCAGGCCCACCGCGGTGAGACCGCTCGCGCCGAGTCGGAGGATCTCCTTGGGGGAGGGACAGCGCGGGACCTCGACTCCCTCCGCCTCGAGGTACCCCCCGACGGTGTCGATGAGCCGGCGTTTGATCGAGTTCGCGGCGGCGACGCTGAGCTGCTGGCCCACCACCGAGTGGACGAGCGCCTCGAACAGGCTCGCGTCCCGCGGAAGGCGCAGGCCCCGGAAGCGGCGGTTGGTCCCCTGGAGGACCGGCTCGCGACCGAGGAGACGGTAGAACTCCTCGAGGGGGTGCTGGAGGGAGAAGAGGGCCCGGACCGACGCCCGCGCCTCCGCGGGACCAGCGCCCCACGCCCGAACACGCCAACGCTCCCCCGCCTCCTCTACGCCCAGGACGTACGGCCGGTCGGGGGCCCCCCAGGCGCGGAGCAGCTGGGAGCCGCTCCGGGCGAAGACGAGGGACCGGGACGAGTACTCCAGCTGGTCGACCTCGGCGGGGAACGATGCGAGGCGCGGTGGGGTCAGGTACGCTACCGTCGGGGCACCGTGCGCTGGTGTCTCACCCATCGTCCGCCGATCTGACCCGAGGCCCCACCTATAATGAACCCCCCCGCCGCTAGACTCTTCGCCGCCCGGGCGTCGCCCGCGCGCGGTGGGGGGTCATGCACACGGGGTCGCCCAGCGCCCGAACGACCGCCCGGCGATTCCCGTCCCTCCCCCTGCTCGGGGCCGGATTCCTCCTCCTGTTGATCGTCCCCGGGATGATCCCCCCCGTCTCGGCCCACGGAACCGAGGCTTCCCCCATCCCCCTCCCTCCGCTCGCGAACGGACCCTGCGGAGGCGCGCACGTCGCGAGCAGCTTTGCAGGCACCCTCGGCGTCGAGGGCGGAAGCTCGCCACCCTCGGTCGCGAACCTGACGATTCGCGCGCTCTACGACTATCAGCTCCAGTACACTCCGAAGGGGGGGACGACCACGACGTCGTGCTCGACCGGAAGCGCGACCGCGACCACGGACAGCCAGGGCGCATTCGCCGTCGTACTCTCCATTCCCTCCTCCGGCTGCACTGTCGGCGGGTGTTCGAACTATTCGGGCCCCTTCGGGCCGACGAGCTTCAGTGTGGCGAGCCCGACGCCCGCCGGCTACTTCGTTGCCTCGAATGTGAGCGGGACCACCGTCACGCTCGACTTCGTATTCGCGCTCGGGTCGGCGGGACTCACGCCGTTCGGCCGCACGACCGTGAGCGCGCTCGCCCCCGTGACGCTCACGGCGAGCGGGCTCGCCGGGAATGGAGCGGTCAGCCCGGCGACCCTCACCTACGCCTGGCTCGTGACGGGCACCGGCTGGGCGATCGTCTCGGGGTCGGGCACGAGCCGGCTCACCGTGACCTCCTCGACCGGCGCTGGCGTGGCGACGATCGTCGTCTACGTGAACGGGACCTACAACGGGACGGCCGAGAGCGCGGCGCCTCGCAGCGCCCTCCTCACGGCGGCGGCGACGAGCCTCATCGCCGAGAGCGTCAACCCCACCTCCATCGACGTGGGCGCTCCCGCGACGTTCTCCCTCACCGGGAGCGGCGCGGCCGGCTACACCTATTCCGCCACGATCTTCCCCGGTCTCGGCCTCGCGCCGGTGACGCGGACCTGCGTCCCCTCGCCGGCGAACGGGGGCTACGTGAACCTCGCGTGCACGGTCGTCGTGACGTACCTCACGGCTGGGACCGTGCAACCGTCCGCGAACCTTACGAACGGCTACTCGAGCGCGGCGGTCACCTTCTCCCCCGTGACGGTCGCCCCGGGACTGTCGCTCGTGCTGACTCCCTCCCCCGCGCAGGGATACGTCGGAACCCCGCTCGCGTTCACCGTGAGCGTGAGCGGTGGGACGGGCACCGCGCCCTATGGACCCGCCTGCTTCTGGCCCGGGGACGGGAGCCTCGCCTGCGCCCCTCTCGGCGCGTCCCAGTGGACGTTCCCGGTCACCTTTGGCTACGCGGGCCGGTTCGTCGGAACCGCGACCGTCGTGGATGCGGCGGGGGAGAACCGCTCCGTAAGCGTGGTGACGCTGGTCTCGAACGTGCCCGCTCTCGGGGCGCTCAGCGGAGGCCCGTCGAAGATCACTGCGGGGACCCCGTACCGTGTCACGAGCGACTACGCGGGGGGCGCGCTCCCCGCCACCTACTGGTGGAACGATTCCCTGCCGGGAACGACGCTCGCCCGCGGCGTCCTGACGCAGGACGGACCGCTCAACTTCACGTATATACCCACGCTCGCCGGGAACCACCTCCTGCGGCTCACCGTCGTCGACGCGCTCGGGACCGTGAAATCCGCCCTCCTCCCCCTCCGGGTGACCGCCGGCCCCCCGACCGCGATCGCGACGGAAGGCGGCGGGGGCGCGTGGACTACCGTCGCGGGGTCGCCCTACAACGTTACGTGGGCGGTCGTCGACCCCGCCGGCGAGATCGTGCCCACCGCCGGCGAGAACCTCACCCTCACCCCGCTCTCGTCCGCCGGACCCCTCTGGGTCAACCTCACGGGAGTGGGACCGCTGACGCCGGGGGCGGGCGGGGCGTTCCGCTTCAACGCCTCGGACTGGGCGGGAGGCTGCCTCAACTTCTCGGTGGACTCGCCGACCGCCGGGGCGATCGTCTTCGCGGTGGGGAGTGCGCTCCCCGTGAGCGGCGCTGTCAACGGGACGGTCCGCCTCACCGTGACGTACGACCGCCTGCACCTCGTTCTTCGCGATCCTCTCTCCGCGCCCTCGGGGGACTGGAACCGGACCCTCTGGCAGATCTCGGACCGGTTCCTCAACCCGGTGCCCAAGGGCTACATCGTGATCGAGACCAACGTGAGCGGTGTCGTGAGCGAGAACCAGTCGCCGGTGCTGTTCAACGGCACGGTCTCGGTCGTGTGGGTGAACTACACGCTCCCGAGCGGGGTCGGGGCGACCGTCCTCGTGTGGAGCGCGTGGGACCAGGAGCTGCTGCCGCCCTTGGTCGTGGCGGCCCCCGCGCCCGCCTCGCTCTTCGAGATCGGGCTCCTGGCCCTCTTCGTCCTCGCCGCGGCGGCGTGCCTTGCACTGGGGATCCGCGCCCGCCGGCCGGACCCGGACCCCCGCGCGGCCGCGGCCCCCACGGCGGGCGACCGGGCCGCCGAGGCGGAGCTCCGCCGGCTCGCCACGGGACGGGAGTTCGTCCTGAGCCGGGCCGACCCGACGACGCCGCGGGAGTTGGCCGACCTCGTCCGCGACTTCCCCGGCATTCCGCCGACCCCGACCGAGCTCGCCGAATGGGTCGGGTCCCTCGTGAACGAGGGGGAGCTCAAGGCGAGCCTCGGGGGGGATGGGAAACCCCGGTTCCTGCGCCGGCGCCCGGACGAGCCCGTGGACGCGGCCACTTCGGCGCCGCGCGTCGAGCTGGACCCGAAGGTCCTCGAAGCCGCGCTGGCCCAGCGGCCAGAACGAGACCCGAGCGAGGACGACCCCGACGCGGCGCCCTCGTCCGACTAGCTATCTCGCTAGCTACGGGTCGCGGCCGACGAGGTCATAGTAGCGGTACGCGGCCTCGCCCGCGCCGTAGCAGTACTTCAGCGTCGTGAAGTCACGCTTGAGCTCCGCCGCCGCGCTCGCGACCTCGGTCGCGGGGCGCTGCCGATGGAGAAGCGCATCCAAAAGCTCGGCCACGCGGACCATCTCCTTCTCCGTCATGCCGACCCGGGTCACCTCCGGGGTCCCTAGCCGGATGCCGCCGGGGTGCCGTGGGCTCGTGTCGCCGGGGAGGAGGTTCTTGTTCGTGATGATCCCCGCCTCGCTCAGGCGGCGCGCGACCTCCTCGCCGCCCCCCTCTTTGGTCACGCGCACGGCGATCGTGTGGGAGCGGGTGAACCCGAGGTTGGGCGCGAGGACGTCGAACCCGCGCTCGTGGAGCGCCTGTCCCAGGGCCTGGGCGTTACGGATCACCTGCCGGGCGTACTCCCGTCCGAACGCGAGGTGCTCGGCCAGGCTCACCGCCAGCGCGGCCATCGTGTGGAGATGATGGTTGCTCGTGACGCCGGGGAACGCTCCCGAGGTGAGCCGCTTTGTGACGTCGGGGTCGTCGGTGTTCGCGAGCAGGATCCCGTGCTGGGGCCCGGGGAGCGTTTTGTGCGTCGAGGCGGAGAGGACCACGCACCCCTCGTGGAGCGGGTCCTGGAACTCGCCTCCGGCGATGAGCCCCAGGACGTGGGCGGCGTCGTACCAGCCCTTGGCGCCGATCGCCTCCAGGGTGGGGGCGAGCTCCTTCACCGGGAGCGGGAACAGGAACAAGGAGAGACCGAAGAGACAGAGCTTGGGCCGGGCCGCGGTTAGGATCTCCCGCGTCTTCGGGACGTCGATCGTCATGCGTTCGGCGTCCCAACCATAGTAGACCGGTTTGACGCCGCGCAGGCCGAACGCCCCGAACGAGGCGCTCGAGATGTGCGCCCCGTCGGCCAACCGGGAGGTTCCGACCGGGTCGCCCGGCTCGGCGAGCGCCTTCAAGACCGCCATGTTCGCGACCGTCCCCGAGATCGGGCGGACATCGGCGAAGTTGCAGCGGAACAGCCGTCGGGCGAGGTCGAGGCAGGTCCGCTCGACCTCGTCGACCTGCTCGTTCCCCTCGTAGTACCGCTCGCCCGGAACGCCTTCGGCGTACCGGGAATGGAAGTCGCTCACGAGGAGCTCCTTCGCGTACGGGGACAGGAGGTTCTCGCTCGCGATGAGGGGGATCGCTTTCTCGAATCGGGCGGAGTGGCGCTTGACCGCGTCGCGGACCGAACGGACCGCCTGGACGAACTCGTCGGACCCCGCGGGGAGGGGGGGGTCGGGCGCGTTTGCGGTCATCTCCCCCACCCCTCCATTTCCAGTGGAAACGGCCACGGCCCACGCAGGGGCTCCCGGCCTCGGCCCCCCAGCGCCCACCGTCCCAAC
>DASRSW010000092.1:0-5486 GCA_035656275.1 Thermoplasmata archaeon | reverse complement strand
CCGACGGAGAACAGGTAGGTGCCGGCGCCCGAAGGGACGAAGGTAAGCTCCCGTCCGAACACCCCCGGAAGGGCGCTGCCGTTCTCGAACCAAGTGTAAGTGAGCGCTCCCGCACCGCCCGTCGTGTCGGCAATGATCTCGACGGGGTGGCCCACCGTCGTCGCGTTCGGGCTCGGGGGCTCCAAGGAGACCGACGGAGGGTTCGTTACGTTGACAGCGGCACCGGGGGAGGAGATGGTCGAAACTCCCAGTGCGTCGGTGGCCTGGACGCTCACCACATAGCGACCGAGGGCGGTCGCCCGAAACACGAAGGAATCGTTGCACGCCACCGCCGCTCCCCACGTCCCTCCGGTCACCGTCCACCGACACGTGACCGCCCCCGTGCCCCCGGCGACGGTGGCGTTGGCGACGAGCGAGCCGCCGATATCGATCGCGGGCAGATCGGTCGTCACGGCCACCTTGAGCGCGGCGCTCACCAGGAGCGGGGTGGTGGCGGTCGGGGCCAGCGTCCCTCTCGAATCGGTCACGCCCACCCCCGCTTCGTAGAATCCCGATGACCGAGGGGTGCACGAGATCGTGGCCTGGTTCGCGGCCGGGCAACCGGGTGGGAGTCCAAACCAGCTGAAGGTATAGGGACCGAATCCGCCGGACACGATCGCCACAAAGGAGACGGATTGGCCCTCGTCGATCGCACTGTGGTTGGCCAGCACCTGCTCCGACAGCGGGGAGGAGACCACGTCGGCGAGGATCGTCTCGGCGAGGTTCGGGTCGGTGGGGAGGAAGGCGGCCCCGATCAACAGGTGGGAATACGAGCCTCCCCCGGCGGGGGCCGCCGACTCCTGCGCGTAGAGCTTAGTGGTTTGAGATTCGACGAACGAGTAGGAAAACAATATTCCGGCGCTCGGACCGGTTTCTTCCTCGTAATCGGTGAGTTCATTGAGGCCGGTGGTCACCCGGTCATCCACGCGCTGCGACCGGTAGTCGGAGAGATTGGACCCGCTCGCGGTCGTGCTCTCGTTCCATTCCTCGTGTAGGTTGTCCAGGTACGAAGTCCGGTTCCCAAAGATCGGGTACGTGCCGTGGTTGCTCGAGGAGACGACAAAAGCGGTGCCGTGGTCCATGGCGATGGGGAAATCGAGCACCCGGACCTCTACGGAGCTCGAATTCCCGAGGACGGTCCGAGAGGTGGTCGTCACTCGCTCGTCCCCGGTGATGTTCGTCCAGTTCGCCCCGAGCCACGGGACGACCAAGCTTTCGTGCGTGAAGAACGAGGCGTTCGTCCACATCGTGACGTTGGCGGTCCCCGAGGGAAGTGGCAGATCGGAGGAACTGTGGATCGACACCGTTGCAGATTCGTTGTAGGAAGATCCCGACGTCACGATGCTCGGGCTCGGGGCGGACAGCGAGTAACCTCCCGCCGTCGCCGGACCGGCCGCGGCGGCGGTCGTGTACAGGAGGGAGCCACCGACGAACCATGCGGAGCCCGCGGAGAACCCGCTGACCGTGATGCTGAGGTTGTGCGGGCCCTCCAAGAGCCCCAGGGCGCCGGTCACGTTGAACTGATAGGGGCGGTCGTTGAGCGTGAACGCCCCGGTGATCGGCCGCCAGGTGAAGAGGTCGATCCCGCCCGTGTTGATGTACTGGAAGGGGAGGACCGTCAGGAATCGCGTACCGTTGGAGGCGATCTGGAGCTCCCGCAGCGGGGGCGTGAGGGTATACCAGAACTCATCGGCATTGAGCCCATAGGTGTACAGCTCGAAGGTCGCGTTCGTCACGTTCGAAGGAAGGGTCGTATCGACGTAGACCACAGGGCTGGTCGCCAGAACGTTGAGTCGATACCAGAGTGGAACGACACCCGTCGGTTCTGCCGGCGGGGCCGACCCGCCAGGTACCGGGTAGAAGAGGAGGGTCAGGCTCGTCGTGAAGTAGCCTCCCGGGGAGACCGCGGCCCCCAGGAGGAAGGTGAGGTTGAACGTGCCATGGAAGAGCGCGGAGTACTCGGTCAGGTCCTTGAGGACGGTCCAATGCGCGTACTCGGGGGTGGTCCCGAGGAGCACCAGGGACTTGTCCAGATAGCCGCGATAGGAGGAGTCAAAGACCCCGACAAAAGCGCCGCCGGAATAGTTGAGGATAATGCGGGCCCACGTCCCTGCGGGCGCGGTGATGTTCTGGGAGTACGTAGTGTTCCGGGAGGAGCTTTCGAGGGTCAGAACGACGGGCGTCGTCGCGGGGACCGGCGGCGATGGTTCGGCGTAGTCGACCGAACTGGACGAGGCCGCGAGCGTCGACTCCGCCCGCGGGGCCATCGTCAGGTTCCACCCAAGGGTGCTCGGAGGAGCCAGCGGTGCGACGGGAGATGCGCGGTCCGCGCTCACGCTCACGACCGCATGCGTCGAGAGGGGGGCGACCGGGCTCTCGGCGCTCGTCCCGGGAGCGAGCTGGAGGAGGGCCGACGCGACGAGGAGTATCAGCACGACGATGCCCGTCGCGCGCCCCATTGGGCTCCGAACCCGGTCACTCTACATAGAACCTAGGGTCGGGTCCTCTTCTGCGGGGGTCTTCGCCCCCGTTCACCTGGGCGCGCGACGGTGGAGCCCGGATCGTCCGACCAGACCTCGGTGATGTAGGCGGCCGGGGTCCGGTCGAACCGGGATGGAAGTCGCAGGGCCTCGGGTAGTGCTCGGACGAACTTCGAACGCCCGGCGAGTACGATCACCGGTATCCCGCGGCGGCGGGCCCATCGCGCCAGAGGACAGGTCCCGACCTTGTGCACGAGGTCGCCCCCGGGGAGTAGCGCATCTGCACCCAGCAGCACCAGCTGAATCGGCTGAGTAAGGCGGCCGAGCGACCCGTCCTCGACGACCATGGCGCGGACCGCGCGTTCATGCAGCTCTCGGGCCAACTGAACCCCTTCTCCGCCGGGCCGGCTGCGCAGAGCGAGGACCAGCGCCGGCCGTCGTCCTGCGGGCAGACCCCCGAGGGCGTCGCGGACGAGCGAACTGCGGCTGATCGTGATCACCGTGGCTCTCGCGGGGAGACGCCGCCGGGCGAGCCGGAGTACCTCCCGCGTCTCCCGAGTTAGCGCCCTCCGTTCGTTTCGAATCCATCGCCGTAGCGGGCCAAACCGGACGGGGGTCGCAGCCGCGAACGCTTCGAGGGTCCCCGACGCCTCGAGGAAGAATCCCATGGCCGGTTGGGTCCGACGCCACTGTACTGCCATGCGCCTCAGGCGTCGTGCGCCCTCTGCCTCGGGGAGGGCCTGCCATCGGGACGCCCCGCGCTCGAGCGCTTCCAGCGCTCGCAACGCGAGCTCCGTCGCGCTGTGAGAGCGATCGCGCGAGATCGACCGCAGCCGCGCGGTCGCGGGATCCTCACGATGTCTCCGACGGGTCACCTCGGTGGCCCCCTACGGGGTCGGAGGGTGAACGGTTGGCAGGCGTTCGCCGGCCCGAATTCCTACCCCCAGTCGGTTTTCCTCGGGGGGAATCGGGCACGAGTACTTCGGATTGTAGAGGCAATAGGGGTGGTAGGCGAGATTGAAGTCCACTTCGTAGCGCCCGGCGGCGTCGCGTTCTACGTCCAGGTATCGACCCCCCGCGTACGTCTCGGTCCCCGTGGTCCCATCTCGGAAGGGAACGAAGAGGGGAGCGGGGTCGTCGGGCGGACCCACCCGGTACGCCGTGAGCGAGACGATCGCTGGGCCGACCGTGAGACGAAACTGCCCGGCCCGATGGTAGCGACGCGGTGCCCCGCGGCTGACGCTGAGGACGATGGGGTCCCCCGCGGCGGAGGGCGTGAGAGGAAGGGCCGGGAAGCGGAACCGGGGGTCGGGCTCGAAGTAACTTAGCCCACCGAATTGGGCGCGCGATTCCGCGGGAATCGGCGAGTCCAAGGACGTCCGGAAGTAGTCATCCTTCGCGAGCCGTTCGCGCGCGACTCTCTCCGTCCATTCGTGCAGACGCGCGTCCATGTTCCTGGATTGGCACGGAGGGGAGGAAGGTGAGGTCCCGCCCTCACTCGGTCAGCACAACGTTCGGACGCACCAGGATCTCGAAGACCTCGGGACGAAGGATCTCCTTCGGTGGGGGGACCCCCTCGGAGAGCGCCCTACGGATCCGCGTCTGGCTGGTGTCGAGCCGGGCTTCGGCCGGATGATGGCACGTCTTCGAGGTCGCCATCCAACCGCAGGTCTTGCAGAAGAACGTCTCTTCATACCGCAGCGGGACGATGTCGACCGGGAACTCATCGAAGATGCGGTGGCAGGCGTAGGGGTCGTAGTACTTCCCGACCCCCGCCTGGTCGCGGCCGACGATGTACGAGTCGCACCCGAAGTTCTTCCGGACGATCGCGAGGAAGAGGGCCGCCTTCGGCCCGGCGTAGCGCATCGTGATCGAGAACGCGGCCATGTGGACGCGCTCGGGCGGGTAGTAGTGGCGGAGGAGCGTCCGGTACGCCTCGAGGATAACGTCGGGCCGGTAGTCTCCCTTTTTCAGCCGGCCGACGACCGGATGGATCAATAGCCCGTCGACGTCCTCGCGTTCCAGCGTCAGCCGTTGCAGGTACTCGTGGGCGGTGTGCGGGGGGTTGCGGCACTGGTAGGCCGCCACTCGTTTCCACTTCTTCTTCTCGAACAGCGCGCGGGTCTCGGTCGGGGTCATCTCCTCCGCGCCCGTGGGAAGGTCGAGGCGCCGCAGCAGGTCGAGCCGACCACCCAGGGCTAGCGGGCCGGTCGCTTCGAGGTCGGCGACGTTCGGGTGGTTCGTATCCGTTGTCCCGTAGGTCGATTGGGCGAATCGCTTCTTGTCGTACTGGAAACGCTCTTCGAGATGGAGCAGCGCGAAGAATCGGCCCTTGTCATCCAGGAGGGCCACCTCGTCCCCCGGCCGGAGCTTGGCCAGGACCGCCTCGTTCTGGGCGCCGGAGGGAGAGAGCAGGATCGGCATCGGCCAGGGAAGTCCGTCGGGAAGGCGTCCCTTTTCGAGCACGCTCTCGAGGGTGCCGGAGTCCATGAATCCCTCGAGCGGGCTGTACGCGCCGATCCCGATCTTCTCGGCATCGTAGACCTGGTCGATCACCGGACGGAGTTGGGGAAGCTCCGCGAGTTCTGCGTCGCGCTTCTCCCGTTCGGTCGTGGAGACCTCGCGGCTGATGAGTCGGCCCCCGTGGGCCGGGAGCGGCATCAGTTCCCCCGTTCGCGCCGGCGTGGGCGGGTTCGGGGGGGCGACCTGGAAGCGTGCCGGACCACGGAGTTAGAGGGCATCAGCGCTCGGCGAGTCAAACCCCAAGATAAGCCGTCGCCTTGGTCGCTCCTCGCCGCCGGACGTGCGCCGGCCCTCCCGAAGCGGGGACCGGGTCTCCCGGGCAAACCCTATAGGCCCGGCCCCGTGGGAGGGCCCGTGGCCGCCCGGCGGGCACTCATTACAGGGATTACTGGCCAGGACGGCTCGTACCTTTCGGAGCTGCTGCTCTCGAAAGGCTACGAGGTC
>DASRSW010000091.1:0-3218 GCA_035656275.1 Thermoplasmata archaeon | reverse complement strand
GGGGTGGGCCGCCGTTGCCTCCGACCATCGCCTCAGTTCCATGGTCTACGGGTTCGACGGCAATCCGGCGACGTGGGATTCCACGCCCAATCTGTTCACGGGGACGAATTTCTCCCGGGCCGCGGCCGAGCTCTCGGGTTCGGACGCGCCGCATACGGTTCGCGCGATCGATGCGGTCGCGGTTGACGCGACCATGCATTCGGGGGTGGCGCTCGACCCCAATGCGACGGCGCTCCCCATGTCCCCTCAGGCGGTCAGCTGGCTCGCCCACGCCCCGTTCATCCCGCTCTACGAGAACGGCCTGCAGATCGTCTACTGGGTCGACGACCCGGTCCCTGCAGGGTAGGGTCGTCGAGTGCCGTCGCGTTCCCAGCGCTCGATCGGCGTCGAGGTGCGGGCCGCGAGGAAGGCTAGCAGGTCGCGCGCGACCGAGAGCTTCTCCAGCTTACGCGCCCGCTCCGCCGGATCGGCCTCCTCTGTGGAGTGGAAGTCGAAGCCCCAGAGGAGAATCCGCCGGGCCCCAAGATGCTCCGCGAGGTAGACCCCCCGGTCGCCGTCGGTGAACCCGCCCACGTTGACCAGGTCCTCCGTGGGGGGGCCCGCCCAGGAGCCGAGGACCTCCCCCGCAAACTCCGGAACCCAGCGCTCGATGGCGGCGCGATTGTCCCCGTGGGCGTGAACCACCACCAGGGCGCCACGGGCGTTCGCCGTCACTTCGGACGGGACCGGTCCATCGAGGTCGGTCACCACGAGGTCCGGGACGATCCCCGCCTCTAGGCACGCCGCCGTCGCGCCGTCCGCGGCGATCACGGCGGGGGGGACGTCCCCTAAGGTCAGCCGCCAGAGCGGAGGCGCTCCGGCCCCCGGGGCGAGGCCGACCACCACGACGAGGCGGCCGTTGAGCCGCTCCTTCGCTTTGGCGAGTCCTGAGCGGGCCCCGCCGCGAGGGAGCAACGCCGTCAACCTGCTGGCCGACGCTTCCTCCCGGTCGAACGGGAATCCGAACTGCGCGCGAATGCGGGCGTACTGCGGCGCCCACGTCGCGTACTCCACAGCGCGCGTCCAAGCGTCGGTACGCTTTATAAACTGGAGGCTGCTCTCCCGCCTCGAGGAAGCCCCGATATGCGACCGCTCGCGCAAGAGATCCTTTCGCACCTCCCGTCGGAGTCCCGCCGGGCCCCCGAAACCCCGCCCTCCCCCACGGACGACGACCGCGAACTCGAGGCGGTCCTCGCCTCATTGAAGACGAACATCAAGGTCGTCGGGTGCGGCGGGGGCGGCTGCAATACGATCAATCGGCTCGCCGAGGAGGGGCTCTCGGGGGCCGAGATGATCGCCTGCAACACCGACGCTCAGCATCTCCTCGCGATCCACGCCCCGAAGAAGATCCTCCTCGGCCGCCGACTGACGCGCGGGCTCGGCGCGGGCGCCCTTCCTCAGGTGGGCGAGCAGGCGGCGCGCGAGGCGGAAGACGAGCTCAAGAAATCGCTCTCGGATTCGGACATGGTGTTCATCACGCTCGGTCTCGGCGGGGGCACGGGGACCGGTTCCGCCCCCGTGGTGGCGGACATGGCCAAGACCGCGAACAACGGCAACCCCCTCACCATCGCCGTCTGCACGCTCCCGTTCACGAGCGAGGGGCTCGTCCGGGCCGAGAACGCGATGTGGGGGCTCGAGCGTCTCCGCTCCTCCATCGACACCGTCATCACCATCCCCAACGACCGCCTCCTCGAGCTCGTGCCCCGGCTCCCGATCCAGACGGCGTTCAAGGTCGCCGATTCGGTGCTGGCCCGGGCCATCCGCGGCATCACGGAGATCATCACGAAGCCCGGGCTCGTCAACCTCGACTTCAACGACCTGCGGACGATCATGAAGGGCGGCGGCGTGGCCCTCATCGGCATCGGCGAGTCCGAAAGCGAGAACCGGGCCGAGGACGCCGTCCTGGAGGCGATCAATAGCCCGCTCCTCAAGGTCGACATTGCGGGGGCGACGGGCGCGCTCATCAACGTGACGGGCGGGCCGGACATGACCGTCTCCGAGGCACAGAAGGCCGCCGAGGTGGTTCAAAAGGCGATCAGCCCGACGGCGCGGATCATTTGGGGCGCCGCCGTCGACCCGACCATGCAGAGTACGATCCGCGTCATGCTCGTGGTCACCGGAGTTAAATCCCCCCAGATTTTCGGGGGCGCCACGGGCAGTCAGGCGGCCCCGCGCAAGTCGGGTCCGGACCTCGACATCGTCCGTTAAGGGTATTCGATGGCCTTTCTCGACCGGGCGCGGCGGCTCCAGGACCAGTTCGACGGCCGGCTGCGTAACGTCGGCCACGGCAAGTACGGCCGGATCCTCCGCATGGCCCGCAAGCCGACGGTCGAGGACTACGTCCGCGTCCTCGAGGTGACCTGGATCGGCGCGGTGATCATTGGGGTGGTCGGCTTCTTTATCTACATCTTCTTCACGCAGGTCGGGCCATGGCTTTGGTCGACCTACTTCAGCCACTTCGCGCTCTAGGCCTGAGGCGGAGGCGGGGAATCGATGCCGAATAACCCCAACGACGAGGGCATCGGTCTCCTCTCCGGTGAGGAGGCGCAGGCCGCGGCGAAGCCGGCGGTCGCCGTGCCCGAGAAGGCGCCGGCCCCGACCCCCGCCCCGGTGGTCCCGAAGCCGGAGGCGCCCGGCCTCCTCGAGCTCCAGGGGGCCGACGAGGGCGAGCGGGAGGTCACGGCCGGGAACGTCGTCACGATCAGCGCCGTCCTGACGAGCCGGCATCCCGAACCCGGAACGGCCCGCGTGGGCGTGGAGATCGCTTACACCTCCACCTATCCAGGGGAAGGGGCCGAGTGGCCGGTCTCCTGGCTGCTCCCGAGCAAGCGCTCGTTCTCGGAGCTCGTGGCTCGCTCGGAGAAGGCGAACGTGGCGCTCTCCCCGGGGACCCCCGCGCCGATCGCGTTCCAGATCACGGCGCCCGTCGGGGTCCGGTACGGGGACCGCGTCGAGATCCGGCTCACGGCCCAGTGGCCCGACAACTCCCGCCCCGCGCGGCTCACGCTCGCCTGCGTCGCCCGGCAGGCCGTCCTCGCGATCAAGTCTTCCCGCGGCTACGAGCGCGAGGTCGCGGACACGCTCCACGCCCGGGCGGAGGAGAAGCGGGACGTCGTCTTCGCGCTCCTGGTCCCCGCCGCGCTGCGCGGCTACGTCTTCGCCGAGGGGATGAGCTTCGA
>DASRSW010000090.1:0-20246 GCA_035656275.1 Thermoplasmata archaeon | reverse complement strand
CGAGGAGCTTGTCGTTCTGGATGACGATGGTGGTGTCGCAGACGCGTCGTAGGCGCTCGAGTCCGTCGCGCGCCTGCTCCATCCGGGCGGCGCCCTCGCCGGCGAACGGGAGGGTCACGACGCCCATGGTCAGCGCGCCCGCTTCCTTAGCGAGCCGGGCCACGAGGTGCGCGGAGCCGGTGCCGGTCCCGCCCCCCATCCCCGCCGTGATGAACACAATGTGCGCCCCGTTGAGGAACTGGCGCAGCTCCTCTTCGTTCTCCCGGGCGGCTTCTTCGCCGATCTCGGGCCGGGCTCCGGCGCCGAGCCCCTTCGTCGCCCGGCGTCCGATGAGGATCTTCCGGGGGGCGTGAATGGTCAAGAGGTGTTTGGCATCCGTGTTGATGGCGCACATTTCGGCGCCCTGGATCCCTTCCTCCACGCAGCGGTTGATGGTGTTGGAGCCCCCGCCGCCGCAGCCGACGATCCGGATGTTGACCTTGAGCGTCTCGGCTAGCTTCGCGAGCTCAGCATCGTCCGGGTTAACGTACGTCGGCGTCGCCGGTTTCTTCTCCTCGACCAGGGCCTGGTTCTCCTGGTGTTTGGCGATCGCTTCCTGAATGATGGATTTCATCGGTTCCTTCCCCGCTCTGTTTGTCAGACGAGCGTCATACGCTCTGCATTGCGATTTTGGCGTTTCGTACTTAAACGTTCCTTTCAAGCGGAAGGGTTCGGGTCCCACTTCGGAGGCGAGAATTGGCGGAGAAGCGACAGGCGAGTATCGGCATTCCCCCGCGGGCGCGGCGGTCGTCGCCCGTCAGCTCACCGTCACGGAGCCGGTCACAACGTAGACGCCCCCGGCGGACGGAGTCAGAATCACTAGCGTCACCGTGGCCGTCCCGCCGGGAGGCAGCGAGACGGTCGGCGACGGGCTGATTCTGGAAAGGACGAAGGGGGAGTCCACCTGAATGCTCTCCACCGTGTGGTTGACCCGGTCGGTGTTTCCGAATTGCACCCACCAGGAGAACTGCTGACCCGGAGGAACGTTGAGCGGAGCGCAGCCGCAGTCGGCTTGCTGGAGGTAACTTGTGTCGCTCAGGTTCGAGGTCGCGTAGGAATCGATGAGGTCGACGTCGGCGACCTCAACCACGGAACTCTGGGGACTCCGAGTTGTGCCGGGCACGTTCGGTCCTTCGGGCAGGCTTAGGAGGAGCGCTTCGGCCGCTAGGGCGCTCACGCAGACGATCGCGGCCCCGACGAAAATCCGACGACCTCGGCGGCGCCGGACCAGCGGGCTCTCCATCGCCGGTACGTGCGCCTAGGTGGCCGGCGTGAACAGGTTGAGCATGGAGATCCTGAGCGCGAGCGACGGGGGATTGACCGTGTACGCGACGTCAATCTCGCACGCCCCGGGCACGGTGTAGCAGCTGCTCGTCGGGACTCCATGATAGTCGTCGTCGCACTGGTTGAGGCCGTACGATCCGTTCGCCGCGGGGTTGGCCCCCGGGGCATAGGCCGGAACAGGACAGTACGACGTCACCGGAAGCTTCAGCTTCGAGTCGGCCTGGATCGCCGCGTTCTCCGCCGCGGTCACCCAGCAGACGTTGAGCGTGGACGGAGCAAACGCACAGTACGGCGGCGCAAATGACTGGGCGGAGATCACCAGCTGATCGCCGGCTTCGAGGTTCGGGTCGCTCGGGGTCAGCTGCTGAAAGTACATGAACCGGTTAAAGGCCGCCGACGGCGGCGTGTAGGTGCCGCAGTTCCCCAAAGTGGGGGTGGTACCGTTCCCGGCCCCGATTGTTCTCGGGTCGCCCGGTACCCAAGCCATCTCGGACAGTGACCCGGAGAGGTACACGGTGCCATCGCAGAGGAAATAGAACTGTAACGAGGCGAGCGGGAGGTGCGAGGGCTCGAAATTAGTCACCACGATGTCGATCCCCGGCAGCGACTGGCAGATCTGGGTCTTGTTCGCCCCACTTCCGACATCGATGCAATCGGATCCGTCTCCGTACGGATGCATCGTGTTGGGGCTCACCGTCTGATACCAGATGTGGATCGTCGAGGATGGCAGCTGGACTCGGAACGACCAGAGCGTGACCCCGGCTGTGATCGTGATACCGATGAGGAAGAGGGTAGCGATGATTGGGCTCGCACCACGACGGCGGGTTACCGGCCGACGCATGCCCAAATCTTGGGGGCTTCCCACCTTAAACTCTCCGATGCCCCCGGCGCGCGCTAAGGGGGTCCGACGGCGCCGAGGTTCGGCTGGGGAGGGGGAACCTTGCGGGGCCTTGCGCGGAGGCGCTGGACGAGTTGTTCGCCTCGGACCGAAAGCATCAACCCGGGTCCTCGGGCAGTCGTAGGCGGGTCCCTTCGTCTCCACACCGAACCGCGTAGGCCCCTCGGTCTGAGGCAGTCAGGTGTGGGGGACCCACCCTCGGGAAGAATAGGGGGGACAGCCCGTCTGATTGTTTAGACCGAGACCGAGGAATGGGCGGGGGCTGACTAGCTTAATCTGTCATCGTTCAAGCCATTGGGGGAGGGGCCCGAGCGGGCTCGAAGTCTGCCGAATTGCTCGAACCCCCGTAGAAGGAGACTGGTAGACGTGGACGATCCCCTATGGACCCTTGTCGACCGGTACTTCGAGACGTCGTTCCTGCCTCGCGATCCGGTGCTGGAGGAGGCGCTCAGGGCGAGCGAGGCGGCCGGACTTCCCGCGTGGGCCATCTCTCCCCTGCAGGGGCAGTTCCTCCACCTGCTGGCCCGGCTCCAGGGAGCCCATCGTATTCTCGAGGTGGGGACGCTCGGAGGATACAGCGCCATCTGGCTTGCGCGGGCCCTGCCGTCCGAAGGCCGATTGATCAGTCTCGAAATCGACCCCCGACACGCGGAGGTGGCCCTCGCCAACCTCGAACGGGCTGGATTGACGGACCGCGTCGAGGTTCGCGTGGGCCCGGCGTTAGCGCTCCTGCCGCCGCTGATGGACGAGGATCGTTTCGACCTCGTCTTCATCGACGCCGACAAACCCTCCAGCCCGGCGTACTTTGGCTGGGCGGTCCGCCTCACTAGGCCTGGAGGCCTCATCGTGGTGGACAATGTGGTTCGCGGAGGCCGGGTGATCGACGCCCACGACCGCGACCCGAACGTGCAGGGAACTCGTCGACTGGTCGACTCCGTGGCGGCAGAGCCGCGAGTGAAGGCCGTCACGCTTCCAACGGTCGGTCGGAAAGGGTACGACGGATTCCTGATCGCCCTCGTCCACTCGCCAACCCTAGAATCGGACCGCGGGGTGGTCCCGCTCCGGTCACGGCGTTCGCCCCCGAAGTCAGGTCAGGCCGGGTCGGGGAGGTCGGTCTCCCCCGCGTCGAGACGACGGTAGTACTCCTTCCAGCGCCGGCGGACCTCCTGTTCGGCCGGCGCCGGGGGTGGCGCATCGTAGAGGGGAGAGACCAGCCGGAGCGCCTGCTCCACCCGGATCAGCACCACGGCCCGAATTCGCTCGCGCGCTCGCTGGACCCCGTGCCGTTCAAAGAACCGGAGATACGGTTCAGCAGCGGGCCCCGGGTCGAGCACGGACGCCGTCCCCCGGAATCGGAATCCCTTTCGGACGAACGGATCGACGACGTTGATCTCGACATGGGGACGGTCCCTCAGGTTCGCCACCGTGCGCGGAGACGCGAGGTCGGCGAACACCAGGTGGTCCTCGTCCCAGACGGCGAGCGTTCCTTTCGGGGAGAGGTTCGGGCGGCCATCGGCAGAGACCGTAGCGACGTAGCCGAGCTTCTGCTCCGACACCACCCGGCGCATTTCGGGCGTGATCGCGGGCACGCTCCCCGACGAGCGCGGAGCCTCATAATGGCGCGACAACGCGTCGCTCGGCCGCCGGTTCCGAGGAGGGTTTATCGGGCGTCGCACTCCTTGGCCCGCGTGGACTCGTACGCAGCCTCTATCGAGTCCGCCGTCGACCGGGCCTACGCCGTCGCCGGACGGGCCCGCTCCCAAGGATTGGACCCCACGACCGTAGTCGAAATCCCCCGCGCGCAGGACATGGCGATGCGGGTCGAGAAGCTCCTGGGCCACCTCCATCTCGAGGGGATCTCCGAGGAGATCCGGACGCTCGCCCGCGACCATCCTCGCGAGGAAGTCGCGATCCTCATGACCCGTCGCCTCGCGGCCGACGCTCGACGGACGAGCTCCCTCGAAGCCCGTCTCGATGCCGCGTTGCGGGTAGGCCTCGCCATCCTGACCGAGGGGATTCTGGTCGCCCCGCTCGAAGGTCTCGCGGAGGTCCACCTCCGCGACAACCGCGGCGGCCCTCCGTACATCGAGCTCTACTACGCGGGTCCGATCCGGGCCGCCGGCGGGACCGCGCAGGCGCTCTCGGTCCTCCTGGCCGACGTGGTTCGCCGGGACTTGAATCTCGGCGAGTACCGCCCGCTCCCCGACGAAGTGCAGCGGTATCAGGAGGAGATCCCGCTCTACAAGCACCTTCAGCACCTCCAGTATGTCCCCAGCGCGGACGAGATCGCGAGCGTCGTCCGGAACGTCCCGGTCTGCATCTCGGGAGAGGCGACCGAGGGCGACAATGAAGTGAGCGCGTTCCGAAACCTGGCGCGCGTCTCGACGAATGGAGTGCGCGGCGGCGCTTGCCTCGTCATCGCCGAGGGATTGTGCCAGAAGGCGGCGAAGTTGCGCAAGGTCGTGGAACGGCTCCGCCTACCGGGATGGGAGTTCCTCGCAGAGGTGGGTCACGCGACGTCGACGGAGGCCGAGACCACGCGGGGACCGAAGTACCTCGCGGAGGCGGTCGGCGGCCGGCCCATCCTCGCCCACCCGAATCGACCGGGTGGCTTCCGACTCGTCTACGGGCGGGCCCGCACGGCCGGACTTGCCTCTTCCGCGGTGAACCCGGCGACGATGACGGTCCTACGCAATTTCATCGCGATCGGAACCCAGGTCAAGATCGAGTATCCCGGCAAGGCCTCGGCGATGAGCGTCTGCGACGAGGTCGACGGCCCGATCGTCGAGCTGGACGACGGGTCGGTGACCGCGGTCCACGACGCCGCCCGGGCCACAGAACTCCTCCCCCACATCCGGCGGATCGTGGACCTGGGGGAGCTCCTCGTCCCGTTCGGCGAGTTCCTGGAGAACAACCGGCCCCTGATGCCCGGGGCGTACTCTCAGGATTGGCACCTCGAGGAACTGCGGGCCGCCGGTGCCGACCTCGCGACGGCCGCCTTCGCGCCGAGCTATGAGGAGGCGGTGCGCATCGCCCAGCACTGGAACGTTCCGCTCCACCCTCGATTCCTCCTTTTCTGGCACGACCTGACCCCGTCGGAGATCCGTGCGCTCGGGACGTACGTGGGCGGAGCCGGGACCATGGTGAACGACCGGCTCGAGCTCGGGGTCGACCCCGACCTCCACGAGCTCCTCGTGCGTTTGGGATTCCTCTTCGAGTCTCGACCCGAAGGGCGGATTCTGGGCGAGCGGGAATCCTCGGCCGCGCTCATCGGCGGGCTCGGGCTTACGGTCCACGGGGTGGTGCTGGAGCGCACCCGGCCGCTCGACCCCGTGGCGGCAGACAGTCTCGCCTACGTCAGTCGGCTGGCGGACGTGCCCATCCGGGCGCGCGGACCGTCGCGGGTCGGAGCGCGGGTCGGGCGACCGGAGAAGGCGCGGGAGCGCACGATGAGCCCGAACGTGCACGTCCTGTTTCCGTTGGGGGACGCGGGAGGCCCGCGTCGCTCGGTCGCCGAGGCGGCCCGTCGCTCGATCCCCGATGGGGTCGCGGTGCAGCTCGGCCGTCGCGAGTGTTCGGCCTGCCACAAGACCACGGTCTGGTTACGCTGCGCGTGTGGGGCTCACACCGACGCGACGGGTCAGGTGGTCACGCAATCGATGCCCATCGCGAAGTTGTGGGCCGACGCGCTCGCCCGCCTGAGGCTCCGCCGCGCGGTGGAGGTGAAAGGCGTCAAGGGGCTCACCTCTCCAGGGAAGACGCCGGAACTCCTCGAGAAGGGGATCCTCCGCTCCGCCCACGGCATTTCGGTCTACCAGGACGGAACGGCCCGATTCGACCTGACGGACCTGCCGCTCACGCACGTGCGACCCGAAGAGGTCGGTCTCTCGGTGGAGACGGCCCATCGGCTGGGCTACACCACCGACTGGACCGGAGCCCCCCTCACGTCGGCCGACCAGCTGCTGGAGCTCGAGCCGCAGGACATCATCGTCTCCCACTCGTGCGGGCGCTACCTGCTCCAGCTCTCCCAGTTCGTGGATGAGGAGCTGATCCATCTCTACGGCGGCGCGCCGTTCTACCGGGCGAGCCGCATCGAGGACCTGGTCGGGGCGATCGTCGTCGCCCTCGCCCCGCACACCTCGGGGGGCGTCGCCGGCCGGATTCTGGGATTCACCGAGGCCGAGGCCTGCTTTGCCCACCCGGTCTTCCACGCCGCGAAGCGGCGCAATTGCGACGGGGACGAGGACTCGGTGACGCTCCTCCTCGACTCGCTGCTCAACTTTTCCCGCGCCTATCTGCCGGAGAGCCGAGGCGCCCTCATGGACAAGCCGCTTGTCCTCACGACCCGGCTTGATGTGACCGAAGTGGACAAGGAGGCGCACAGCCTCGACGTCGCCGCCCACTACCCCCTCGCCTTCTACCGGGCGGCCGCCGACGGGAAGCTTCCCAAGGAGGTGGAGCCGTTGATCGAGACGCTGGGCCAGCGCGTCGGGAAGGCAGAGCCCCTCAAGGGGCTCGGGTTCACCCACGACACGCGGTCGATCGCCGGGGGCCCGGTCCGATCGGCCTACCGGGAGGCCGGGTCGATGCGGAACGGGGTCGAGCAGTCGCTCCTCCTTACGACCCAGATCCGGGCCGTGGACGTCGCGGACGCCGTCTCGCTGGTCCTCAACGCCCATTTCCTCCCCGACCTCATGGGCAATCTCAAGAGCTACGCGACGCAGAAGTTCCGCTGCAAGAAGTGCGGCGCTTCCTACCGGCGCCCGCCGCTCTCCGGACACTGCTCTGCCTCCTCGCGGCGGGGTCCGTGCGACGGCGAGCTGCTTCCGACGGTGTTCGAAGGAGCGGTCCGCAAGTACCTCGGGCTTTCCCAGCGACTCGCCTCGACGGCCGGGGTGACCCCGTACCTGCGGCAGCGGATCCAGCTCCTCGAGACCTCCCTCGCCACGATGTTCCCGGGAACGGCGTCCCAGCGCACCCTCGACACGTTCGAGCAGGTCCGCGGCGCGGAGGTCGCGCCCGAGAAGGCGGTCGCCCTCCCGGAACCCCCAAATACGTAGGGTACGCTCCTTGGGTCGCGGGCTTGTGGGGTAGTCTGGACTATCCTTTTGGCCTTCGAAGCCAAAGACCTGGGTTCGAATCTCCCGAGGGCCTCGGGGGCGAAACTCCCAGCAAGCCCGTCCGGGGCCCCCACGCCCTAGCGGAAGTAGCCCGGGGCCTGCCCCGTGTCCTTCTGCTTCTCTTCCTCGGGCTTCACCGCCTCGAGGACGTCGATGGCGAGAAGGGCGTTCAGCGGGATCAGGCGCACGCGGCCGCGGTCCTCCTTGACCGTGTCGTCCAGTTCGAGGGCGAGGGAGTTGTCCCCGCCGATGGAGACGAGTCCGCGGAAGAGTCCGGAGGAGACGAGCGCCTCGTCCCGGCTCCCCGCACTGCGCACCCGGATCTTGGACCCCGTCGTGAGCACGATCGGCGGCTTCTTCGCATTCGCGGCGGATGTTTCGCTCTTCATCCCTTGCTCTTCCTTTCCTTGGGCGTGCTGATCGGGGCGGGGGGCGCGCGCAGGGCCGCGCCGTGGGCCGCCTCGAGGAGGCGCTGCAGGTGATTCACGGTCTCCCGATAACGCCGTAGGGCGTTCTGCGCGTTCGCCTCGGTGAAGTCCCAGGCCTGGGCAAGGTTGCCGTACCGCAGCCGGTATCCCTTGCGCCCCTTGCCATCGGACTCCGCCGCGACCTCCTCGAGCATGTCGAGGGCCTTGAGGCGGTTGATGTAGCGGTAGGCCGTGGATTTCGAGGTCCCAAGGACCGCCGTGACCTCTTCGACATACCACGGCCGGGAGGCCTCCTTGAGGAGACAATCACGGACGAGCCGGTAGCCGACCGTCGACTCTGCCGGGCCCTCGCCGCTGCGGGCGTCCTCGTGCTCGGGAAGGTAGCCGATCATGCGGAGGAACTCCTTCAGCACCTCGTCCACGTCCGAGAGCGGCGTGAGCGGAGTCGCGTAGCGGAGCGTGAGCTCGAAGGGCATTCGGCTCGGATACGATTGCCCCCTCGCATAAACTCTCGGTTGTCGGGCGCGGAACCGGGGAAACGCTTTCCTGCGGGAGCCCGTTCCCCGTCAGATGGCGTTCGGCCTGGTGGCCCCGGCGTCGGCGGAGGAGGCGGTCCGCCTACTCGCCGACCCCGACCACCAACCGAGCGTCGCGCTCGCGGGTGGGACCGACCTCTTGTTCGACCTAGGGGGGGCGAGGCCGGGCCCGGCCCGCGTCGTTTCCCTCCGGCGACTGCCGTGGAACGCGGTCCGGTGGGAGGGGAGCGCTCTCGCCATCGGAAGTACCGCTCCCCTTACCGCCCTTGAAACCGACGCGCGCGTCCGCCCAGAGATCCCGGGGTTGTGGATGGCCGTGCGCGCCGTGGGCGGCGTTCCGCTCCGCCATCGCGCGACGGTCGGGGGGAATCTCGGCCGCGCCTCCGCCGCCTCGGACCTCATCCCCGTGCTGCTCGCACTCGACGCCTCCGCCGACCTCTTTGGGCCCAGCGGCCGGCGCACCGTCCCCGTGACGGAGTTGATCCGGGGTCCGCGGTCGACGAGCCTCCATCCGGCCGAGCTGATCGAAGCCGTCCGCATCCCGGAAGCCCGACCTTCGGCCTATCTCTGGCAGCGCGTGCGCCCCGCGAACGACATTTCCCAGGTGGGCGTGGCCGCCGCCTGGTCCCCTTCGCGTCGACGGTGGAGCCTCGCTGCCGGCGGAGTGGGGCCGGTCCCACTAAGGCTCACGGACGTGGAGCGGAGCCTCCACTCCGACCGCCCGAACGATGCCGAGATGCGGACCGCCGTCGAGGTGGCGATGCACCATCCCGGCCTTCCGAGCGATAAGCGAGCGAGTGAGGAGTACCGGCGGAAGATCCTCGGGGTCCTGGTGCGGCGGGCCCTCGAGCGAACCGTTCGTGAGCGGGGGGCGTCGTGACGGAGCCCTGGTCCGCGACGGTCAACGGGGCCGAGGTCGAGCGCGGCGACGTGCCGGACGACGAGCGGCTCCTCGACACCTTGCGCTGGCGCCTCGGCCTCAAGGGGACGAAGGAAGGGTGCCGAAGCGGGGACTGCGGCGCCTGCACGGTCCTCGTGGACGGGCGCTCGACGCTAAGCTGTCTTACGCTCACGCACGAGGTGGGCGGGGGTCGGATCCTCACCATCGAGGGCGGGCCGACCGACCCAACCGTGGGAAAGGTCCAGCAGGCCTTCGAACAGACGCAGGCCGTGCAGTGCGGCTACTGCACCCCCGGATTCGTTCTCGCTCTCGCCGGCTTGCTCAAGGAGCGGCCCTCCGCCTCCTCGGCCGAGCTGCTGGAGGACCTACAGGGCAACCTCTGCCGGTGCACCGGCTACGCCACCATCGCCCGCGCTGTACGGACCCTGCGAGGGGAGGTCCCGTGAGTTCGCCCCGAACGGACCTCGGGGTCAAGCTCCGGGGAGAGGCCCGCTACGGCTCCGACCTCGAGGCCACCGGAATGCTCTGGGGCGTCCTCATCCCCTCACCCACCGCCCACGGACGGATCCGGAACATCGACCTCACCGAGGCGCGCGCGGCGCCGGGGGTGGTCGCCGTCGCGGCCGCCGATGTGGGCCGGCTCTTCCCCGGCCCCCAGGACGACAGCCGGCCGCTCTTCCCCACCGACGAGGCGACGTACAGGCACCAGCCGCTCGCGGCCGTGGCGGCCCCGACGCTGTCGGCCGCACGGGCAGCGGCCCGGCAGGTCCGCGTCGAGGTGGAGCCCCTTCCGGCCGCGCTGGATCTGGACACCATCTTCCCGGAGTTCCCCGAGGGCGACGCGCGTCGCTCTCCGCGCATCACGGCGCACGTGCACGCCCGAGATGGCGACGTGCGGAGTGCCTTCGACACCGCCACCTTGGTCGTCTCGGAGACGTACCGCACCTCGGGGATCGCCCAGGTCGCCCTCGAGCCCCATGCGTGTCTCGCCCGCGTAGACGGTGGGCGCGTCCACGTCGAAACCTCGACCCAGAGTCCGTTCGGCGTGCGGGACGACCTCGCGTCCAAGCTCGGGGTGCCCGAGAGCTCCCTCGAGGTCGAAGGCACCTGGGTCGGGGGCGGGTTCGGCGGGAAGGCCGCGGCGCTCCTCGAGCCGTACGCGACGCTCCTTGCGGCCGCCGCGGGCCGTCCCGTGAAGATGGTCCTCTCCTACCGCGAGGAGTTCCTCCTCGGACGGTCGACGCTCCCCTCCGTCGTTCGCATCGAGACCGCCGTGCGCGACGGCCGGATCCAGGGCCGGCGCGTCCGCCTCCTGCTCGATACCGGCGACTCCCTACCGGGTCGCGACTTCGCCACCGGCTTCGCCATCGGCTTCCTGGCCGGACCGTACCGAATCCCGGCGCTCGAGCTCGAGGGATTCGCGGTCCGCACGAACAAGCCCCCGTTCGGGCCCCATCGGGCCCCGTTCGCTCCGCAATGCGCCTTCGTCGCGGAGTCGCACATGGACGCAGTCGCCCGACGTCTCTCGGTGGATCCCCTCGAGTTCCGGCTGGCCCACGCCCTACGCGAAGGGGACCGGACGGCGCTCGGCCAGGCCGTCGGGCCTTTCGGACTCATACGGGCACTCGAGCGGGTCCGGGACGTGCGGGACGGGTGGCGACGCGATCTTCCCTCCGGCCACGGCCTAGGCATCGGTTGCGGGTTCTGGTCGACGGGCACCGGCGCGGGCGGGGAGGCGACGGTCTACCTCACTCCCACCGAGCTCGTCATCGTGGAAGGGGAGCGGGAGATCGGGAGCGGGAGCGTCATTCGGGGGCTCTCCGCGGTGGCCGCTCGAGTCCTCCCCGTTCCGCCGCAGGCGATCCGGGTCGAGCCCCATCCGACGAGCGATGCCCCCTTCGATTCCGGGGTGTTCGGCAGCCGGACCGTGGGAGCGCTCGGTCAGGCGGTGATGGTCGCGGTCCGGGGAGTGGTTCGCGAGCTCGCCCGAAGGTGGCCGGGCTCCGCGGCCCCGTTCTCCGTGGAGCTCGACGGGAAGGAACTCCTCCTGCTTCGTGACGGAGAACGACGACGAGTGCGCGACCTATTGACGGCCGAGGAGCTCCGCGGGTCAGGCTTGAAAGGTCAGGGCCGGCATGTCGGCGAGGACGGGGCGATCGACGAGTCCCGCGTCCTGGACGGCACCTTCTACCCGTACACCGATTTCACCGCCACGGTCCATCTCGCCCAAGTCGCGGTGGATGCAGAGACGGGGCAGGTCCGGGTGGAGCGGTACTTCGCGGCCCAGGATGTCGGCGTGGCGCTGGACCCGCCGATGGTCCAGGCCCAGGTCGAAGGAGGTGTGGCGATGGGGCTCGGCACCGCGCTTACCGAGGAGACCCTGTGGAACGAGGAAGGCCGGCTCCTCAACGCCGGTCTCCTCGACTATCGGATCCCGACGCTGGGCGAGATCCCGCCCATCCAGGTGGAGCTCGTGGAGGGGTTCCCCGGCGCCGGACCTTTCGGCGCCAAGGGGGTCGGAGAGCCCCCGATCATCCCCGTGGCCGCCGCGGTGTCGAACGCCGTGACCGACGCGACGGGCGCCGAGGTCCGAGAGTTGCCGCTGACCCCCGAGCGCGTGGCGCGAGCGCTTAAGCGTCCCTAGGCTAGCCCCCTCGGATGGCCGTTTCCCGTGCCGAGGTCCAGGCGATCGCGGAGGCCTACTCTCGGCCGCCCGTCATCGGGACCGTCGGCTCGCACTCGGCGCTCGACATTGCCGACGGGGCCGTGGCCGAAGGGTTCCGTACGCTCGTCCTCGCGACGACGGGACGGGAGCGGACGTACTCGCAGTACTTTCGCGCGACGCGGAACGCCCGGGGGTCCGCGACGCGCGGATGCGTGGACGAGGTGTGGACCTACCCCCGCTTCGACGCCGCCTTCACTTCGGAGGGTCAGACGCGGCTGCGGGACCATGGAGTCCTCCTCGTCCCCAATCGGGCCCTGAGTTCGTACGTACCGATCCCGACGATCGAGCGGGAGCTTCGCATTCCGATCGTGGGATCCCGGACCCTGCTCCGGATCGAGGAGAGGTCGGAGCGGGAGAACTACTACACGCTCCTCGCCCATGCCGGTATCCGCTCGCCGGAACCGATCGCCTCCCCGGAGGCGATCGACACGCTCGCGATGGTGAAACTCCCGCACGCGACGCGTCGCCTCGAGCGGGGCTTCTTCACGGCCGCGAGTCCTCCGGAGTTCCACGCGAAGGCCCAGGCGCTCCAGAAGGCCGGCACCGTGACCGGCGAAGACCTCGCCCACGCCCGGATCGAGCGGTACGTGGTGGGACCGGTCTTCAACTTCAACTTCTTCTTCTCCCCGCTCGCGCCGGCGGCGGAAGGGCTCGAGCTTTTGGGGGTCGACGAACGCCGTGAGAGCTCGTTGGACGGGTTGGTGCGCCTTCCCGCCGCCCAGCAGCTCGAGATGGGCGAGGCGGCGCGGTCGCCGCGCTACACCGTCGTGGGCCACGGCACGCTCACGGTCCGGGAATCGATCCTGGAAGAGGTGTTTCGCATGGGAGAGAAGTTCGTGGCGGCGGCTCGGGAGCGCTTCGCGCCGGGAATCATCGGCCCGTTCTGCCTCCAGACCTGCGTCGACGCGGAGGGGACCCCCTGGGTCTTCGACGTGGCGGTGCGGATCGGCGGCGGGACGAACGTCCACCTGGCGCTGGGGCACCCCTACGGGAACGCGCTCTGGCGGGAACCGATGAGCACGGGCCGGCGCATCGCGCGGGAGGTCCGTCAGGCCCTCGAGCAGGGTCGGCTCGCCGAGGTCGTCTCATGACCGACCCTGCGCCCTCGAGCGCGTCCTCCCCCCCGCTGCGGGAGACGCCGCTGCATCCGTTCCACGTGGCCCACCACGCCCACCTCGTGCCGTTCAACGGATGGGAGATGCCGCTCTACTTCTCCGGCATTCTCGAGGAGCATCGAGCGGTCCGGGAAGGCGTGGGATTCTTCGACGTGGGTCACATGGGCATCGTCACGGTCTCGGGCGAGCATGGGGCCGACCTTCTGGCCCGGCGCACGACCGCGAACACCGCCAAGATCGCCCCGGGTCAATGCCGGTACACGTTCCTCACCGAGTTCAGCGGGGCGATCCTGGACGACCTCCTGCTGACCCACCTCGATGCGGGCGACCCCCATGCCGCGCAGTTCCTGGTCGTGCCGAACGCGGGTCGGGCGGCGAAGGTGGTCGACCTCCTGACCGAACACCGCCGGCCGGATACGACCGTGGAGGTCCACAACGGGGCCGTGACGATCCTCGCAGTGCAGGGTCCGCGATCGCGTTCGGTTCTCGAGACGCTGTTCGGCTGGAAGCTCGAGCCGCTCAAGTTCTACCATGGCCGATTCTACCCGGCCGGGTCCCACAGCCGCGTGCCCGCCGACGGGGCGACGGGACTTCGGTTCCCGGAGGCTCTCGGGGACGCGATCTTCGTCAGCCGAACGGGCTACACGGGGGAACTGGGGTACGAGCTGTTCGTCCCGGGAACGTTGGCGCTCGCCCTCGCGGACCGTCTCGTGGGGGCGGGGGTGGTCGCCTGCGGCCTCGGCGCGCGGGACACGCTGCGGCTCGAGAAGGGCTACCTCCTGTCCGGCCAGGAGTTCAACCGGGACCGAACGCCCATCGAGGCGGCGCAGGACCGCTTTGTCGACCTCGATCATCCGTTCGTCGGCCGGGAGATCCTCGAGGCCCAGGTGAAGGACGGCCCGAAGATCCGGCTCGCTGGTCTCAAAGTGGAGGAGGCCGGGGCGATCCCCCGCCATGGGACCCCGATCCGCCAGGGGTCGGAAGTCGTGGCGACCGTCACGAGCGGCGGACTCTCCCCGACGCTCCACGAGGGGATCGCTCTCGCCTACCTCCCGCGCCCGCTGGATACCGTGGGCACCGAGCTTCAGATGGAGCTCAGGGGTCGGTCGGTCCCGGCCCGGGTCGTAAGCCTTCCGTTCCTCGCCTCGACCAAGGAGCGACGCGGATATACCCCGAGCGCGCCCTAGCCGCGGTCCATGGCAATCGCCGCACGGCCGTTCGTGGGCCGTCTGGGCGCCGTGGACGCGCTGCGTCGGCGCACCGACGCGGCGATGGCCGGGCGCGGCGGTTTCACCTTCCTCGAAGGGGAGGCCGGCGTCGGCAAGAGCACGCTGCTCGCGGAGGTGATCCGCTCGGCCCAGGAGAAAGGGCTCCATCTCCTGGTCGGCCGCGCGCCCTCCCTTGAGAACCCGCCCCCGTTCCTCCTGCTCCGGCGGGCGCTGGAAAGCACCTCCCTTCCCTCTCCCGAAACCGGGGGGCTCGGACTCGGCTCCTCGCTCGCATTCGTCGCAAGGGGCCCGGCACCGACGGCGCCGATCCTGGGGTTTGCGCCCGGGGCCGACCAAGGGGATGCGCGGGAGTTTTGGCCGGTCGAGGAGCGTCTTCTCGAGCAACTGGTCGACCCCGGCGGGCTCTCCCCGACCGGTCGCGGCGGAATGTCGGCCCAGATCGCCGATCGGCTCCTCGCCATCGCCGACACGGGTCCGACCCTCCTCGTCCTGGACGACCTCGAGGCGGCCGACGAGTCGTCGCTCGAGGTCCTCCGCGACCTGGGCCCCGAGCTCGCCCGCCACCGGCTCTGGGTCCTCGCCACGTCACTGCCGCTCACCAATCTCCGGGAAGGCCGACGCGGGCTCCTCGAGGAGGTGCTCCAGGTTTCCGCGGCCGAGCGGCTGGTCCTTCCCCCGCTCACGGCAGCGGAGGTCGGAGAGTTCGTCCGCGAAACGATCCCCGACCTGACCGTCCTCCAGGACGACCTGACCCGGTGGCACAGCCAGAGCGGTGGCAATCCGCAGTTCCTCGAGCAGATCCTCCGCACGCCGGACCGCGTCCAGCCCGGGAGCGCACCGGGCGCGCTCGCGTTCGCGCCGGCCGCCGAGGTTTCCGCGCAGCTGCTGAAGAGCCCCGGCCTCCTCAGCGAGACCGAGCGCCGCGTCCTCGGCGTGGCGGCGGTCCTGGGCCGGGAGTTCCCGTTCTCCCTCCTCCTCAAAGCGACGGGCGAGGAGGAGGAGCGGCTCAGCGAGACGGTCCAGTCCCTGGTGCAACACGGCGTGCTCCGGGAAACGGAAAAAGAAGAGATCGTCTTCCTGTTGGAGGACCTTCGCAGCAAGATCGACGCCACGCTGACCGAGGCGCATCGCCGCCTCCTCCACCGCCGAGCGGCGGAGGCCCTCGAGGCGACCGGGGCCGCGGATGAGCCGACCGTGTTCGCGCTCGCGCTCCACTACTACCTCGGCAAGGTCGACGAGAAGGCCGCGCATTTCAACCGCCTCGCCGGCGAGCTCGCCGCCCGGGCCCTGGTCGCTCCGACCGCCCGCGTCCACCTCGAACGGGCGCTCGAGTGCCAGCGCCGGATCGTTCCCCGCGACCGCGTCGCCGAGCTCGATTTGACCCTGGACCTCGCGGTGCAACTGGACCGGCTGGGCGAGCTGGTCGAGGCGGAGACGCTGCTCCGCAAGGCCCAGGCGGATGCACTGGACCTCCCCGAGCTCCCCCAGACCCAGCGGGCGCTCCTCACCGTCTATCTGGCGCGCATCATTGTGAACGAGGGCCAGTGGGAGGAGGCGGAGCGGCTGACGAGCGACCTCCTGAACGGGGACACGCCGCCGACCCAGCCGCTGACGCGCATGGCGCTGCATCGGCTGCGCGGCGAGATGTTCTACTTCCTCGGGCGCTACGACGAATCGCTCCGCCAGCACGACCTCGCCCTCGAGATCGCCCGCTCCCAGCGGAACGAGCGGGAGATCGCGCGCGAACTCGTCCGGCGGGCGAACGTGCTTGGAATGACGCCGGGTCGTCTGGATGAGGCGATCGAGGCGTACCATATCGCGAGCCGCGCGCTGATCAATCAGGGGGACAAGGGCGAGGCGTCGAACGCGCTCCTGTACCTCGGGGTGGTACTGGCGCAGCACGGGCGACTCGCCGAATCCCTGACGCAGCTGCGCGCCGCGGCCCGCTTCGCCGAGGAGGCGCACGAACCGCGCCGGCTCGGCTGGGCGCTGTTCAACGCCGCCGACGTCGACCGGGAGATGGGCGAAATGAGCCGGGCGCGGGAGGAGAATCGGGACTCCCGTGAGATCCTGCGCCGCGTGGGAGACCGGTTCGGCCTCCTGCAGACCCACATCGTCGAGGGAAAGATCCTCCTCGCGACGAACGAGCTGGAGGCCGCCGAGGTCGAGCTCCTGGAGGCGTACCGGCTTGTTCGGGAATTGCGTACTCCGGCCGACGAAATGGAGGTGGTCCTGCGTCGCGCCGAGCTCGCCGAACGCCGGGGCGACCTTCGCGCCGCCCGGCGTCGCCTGGAGGAGATCCCCCGGGGCCGGGTCGAACGGCAGCGGCCCGACCTTCTGCCCGACCTAGACCGTCTCGAGACCCGGCTCGCCGCGTCGGCGACGGAGGACGGTGGCGCGCCGGCCCCGCCCCCGTGAGGGGCCCCCGCTTCCGCGGGACCTCGACGCACAGTTGCGTCGTGCGCTGGCGGAGGATCGGGTCGAGAGTGACCGCACGAGCGAGGCGACCGTCCCGCCCTGGCACCGCATGTCCGTCCGCATCGTAGCCCAGCGCAGCGGCGTCCTTTCGGGAAGCCGTGTGGCGGCCCGCCTCGCCCGCCTGCGCGGGCTCACGGTCGTGTATCGGCGGCCGGATGGCGCCCAGCTCCACGCGGGGGCGGTCGTGCTCCGACTTACGGGGGACACTCGACGGCTGCTCGGGACCGAGCGTGCCCTCCTCAATTATCTCATGCATCTTTCCGGGGTCGCGACGGCGACGAGGGCGGCCGTGCGGGCAACGGGGGGGCGAATGGACGTCCTCGCGACCCGAAAGACGCTTCCGGGCCTACGTGACCTCGAGAAGGCCGCCGTCGTGCACGGAGGAGGGCGACCGCACCGCCGGGATCTCTCGGAGGCGTTGCTCTTGAAACGTCCGCACCTTCGGGCCACGGGCCTGCGCTTTGCGGTGCTCGCCGCCCTCGCGGCCCACGGTGGAAAGCTACCCGTGGAGGTGGAGGTGCGCTCGCTCGCCGAGGCCCGGGAGGCGCTCGATGCGGGGGCGCGGCACCTCCTGCTCGACAATGTGGGGCCGCGTGGCGCACGAGCCATAGTCTCTGCGCTCGCCCGGGAGCGCCGGCGTCGCGGAGTGGTGATCGAGGCTTCGGGCGGGATCACGAGGACGAACGTGCGTGCCTACCGGAAGAGCGGAGTGGACGCGGTCAGTATGGGCAGCCTCACGCACTCCGCGCCGGCCCTCCCCTTCCATCTAGTCGTAGAATGACGTCGAAGGCGGGAATTCGGGTCGTCGTCGCCCGACTAGCTCTGCCGACGTACTAGGGCCGTCGCGGCGCTGAGCGTGAGTCCCGCGTAGAGGATCAGGACGAGCGCGTCCAGCCCGATATCCCCAAGACCCCACCCCCGGAGCAGGACACTGCGGAGCGCATCCGCGGCGTACGTGAGCGGGAGCACGTCCGAGACCGGGCGGATGCTCACGGGGAGGGTGTCCAGGGGGAAGAGGGCGCCCGCGAAGAACAGCTGGGGAAAGAGGAGGAACGGGATGAGCTGCACCGCTTGGAATTCGCTCTGCGCGAGCGCCGAGATGAGCATCCCCAACCCTACATTCCCGATCGCGAAGAGGGTCAGCACGGCGAGCGCGAGGAGGACGTTCCCGACGAACGTCGCGTGGAAGATGAACACCGAGGCGACAAGCACCACGACGCTCTGGAGCGCCGCGATGACGGCGAGGCTGAGGGCGTGCCCCGCGACGAACTCCCCCGGCTTCAACGGGGTGGCGAACAGCCGCTCGAGAAGTCCCTGGGACTTCTCCCGCACCAGTACGAGAATCGACAGCATCGTCGTGGCAAAGACCGCAACGATGGCCATGACGCCGGGGGCGAGGGTGTCGATGAACGACAGCGACGACGACCCGTACACGTACTCGGGGGCGACCGTGACCGGGGCGTGCCCCCCCGTCCCCTGGTAGATCTGCTGAATGGCCGATTCGACCGCCCCCAGCACCGCGGAGACCAACGTCGGGGAGCTTCCATCGACGTAGACAACGAGTGTCGCGTTCCCCGCCCTCAACTGCTCGGAGAAATTCGCCGGAATCACAATGGCGGCCACGTCGGTCGCACCGTGGACGGCGGCTTGTGCTGCGGCGGGACTCGGCACCTCGCGCAGGTCCAGCACTCCCCCGGGGAGGTTCTGGAGGAGCGCTGAGCCGGCCGGACCCGTGTCGGCGTCCACGTAGGCCGTCGCGATGTGGCTCGGCTGGCCCCCGAAGCCGTAACCGAAGATGACGATGAGGACGAGCGGAACGATGAGGACGAACGCGATCGTCCGCCGGTCGTTCCCTAGCTGGGCGAGGGACTTCCGCGTAACGGCGAAGACCCGCAGCGCGTCCATCTAGCCCTGCCGCGCTTCCGGCGCGCGCTCTCGAACGATGTGGAGGAACGCCTCGTCCATGGTGGTCGCGCGGGCCCGGGCCCGCACGGCTTGGGGGGTGTCGTAGGCGAGAAGCGCCCCCCTATGGAGCATCGCCACGTGCGAGCATTCCGTCGCCTCCTCCATGTAGTGCGTCGTCATCACGACCGTTCGCCCTTGGCGGGCGAGGCCGCGGAAGTACTCCCAGAAGTCGGCGCGGAGCTCGGGGTCGACGCCGACGGTCGGCTCGTCCAGGAGGAGGAGGTCCGGGTCCGCGAGGAGCGCCGCCGCGAGCGAGACGCGCCGCTGCATCCCACCGGAGAGCTCCGCGACGAGGGAACGACGGCGCTCGCCGAGCGCCACGAGGTCGAGCACCTCGTGGATGCGGGACGACAGCCGTCGCCGGTCGAGCCCCAGCAGTCGGCCGAAGAAGCGGAGGTTCTGTTCGACGCTGAGGTCGGTGTAAATGGCCCGGTTCTGAGGCATGTACCCGATTCGCCGCAGGGCGTCGCCCGGGGGGACGGGCCGGCCGAGCACCTCCGCCGTCCCCGACGTCGGGGCCGTCAGCCCCAGGAGAATGCGAATGAGCGTGGTTTTACCGGCGCCATTCGGACCCAGGAGACCCAGTACGGCCCCGCGGGAGACCTCCATCGAGATCCCACTGAGCGCCACCTGGGCTCCGAACCGTTTCACTACGCCGCGGCAGACAAACGCCGGAGAGGTGGAGGGGGGCGGGAAGGACTCCGGGGCCGATCGAGCCGGCGGCCGGTCGGTCGGGACTGTTCGGCCCAGCGCGGAATCCATCGCATCTCCTCGAGCGCCCTTGGCAATGGGAACTCGAGCCGTTGATTCGATAAGACTATTTCAATAAGTGTTGAATTAACGGACTCGGAGATGAGGGCGACGAGGGGAGGATCCGACGTCGTCGTCCCACGGACGGTGAACGGCGAGTCCCCTCGCCCGAGACGCGGGCGGCGACCGAAGACACGCGGCAGCGCCCGCGACGATATCCTTCGGGCGGCGCAGCACCTCTTCACGGAGCAGGGCCTCGAGCAGACGAGTCTACGAGCGATCGCACGAGGAGCGGGCGTGGACCCCGCCCTCGTCCTCCATTACTTCTCGGGGAAGGAGGAGCTCTTCTTCGACCTCCTGCGGCCCACGCTTCGATCGCAGGTCTCAGGGGTGCTTCCGCCGGGCCCGCTCCCTCGTGGGATCGGGGGGAGGATCGTGAAGGCGTTCGTCACCGTGTGGGACCAGGAGGGCCGCGGTCTCAGCTTCGCCGCGATGGCCCGGTCGACGGGCACGAAGCCTCGGACGGCTCGGGCGATCCGTCGGCTTCTCCTTCTGGAAGTCACCCAGCTCCTCTCGGGCCGGCTCCATCCGAACGAGCTCGCGGGCCGGGTGGGGCTGGTCGCGAGCCAACTTCTCGGGCTCGGCATGGCCCGCTACGTCCTTCGCTTCGAGCCGGTGGCCTCCGCGAGCGCCGAGTCGTTGGCCAAGGCGATCGGGCCCACGCTGGACCGCTATCTCCTCGACCACACTACCCTCGACCCGTCGCCCGCCTCGGCTG
>DASRSW010000089.1:0-7509 GCA_035656275.1 Thermoplasmata archaeon | reverse complement strand
TTTGGTTGTACAGCAGGAAGTAGTCGCCGCCCGCAGTGACAGAGAGCCACGCAGTGGAGTTGGCCAAGAATGCGACGGGGTACACGTCCGCGAACCCGACGATTTGGCCCATAACGTTCGCCCTGAAGGTCCAGGCGGCGGTCCAGGTAATCTTCACGCTGTGCGCCCCAGTTAGTCGGATGCCCTTGCTCACGTAGCTGATTTCCGAGCTCCCGTTGGACGCGGTGTAGTTCGTGCCGCTCGCGCAACCGCTCGACCCTACATTGCTGGCGGAGCCTCGAGACCCCATATGACCGACTCCCGAGGAGAGATTGAAAGTGGCCGAGCCCAGGAACGCGTACGAGGTCTTCCCACAGCCGAAGCTGTAGTTGGACTCGTACAGCGCCGATGTGCCCGGGAAAGGGGCGGAATAGGAACGGGTCAGGGTAGCCGTCACGCCGCTTCCCGCAGCAGCAGGGATCAGGATCAATCCCGCGGTAGCGATTCCAAACAAAGGGAGCAGTCGGTTCCGACGCCCTCCTCGGTAGGCCATGCCGCACCCGCAATCCATGATGCGTGTTAAGTTCTCGGACACTCACTCTCAAGATGACCCCTCGCCGTGCGCACCATCACGCAACCAAGCCGAACGACGGCGGACCTAGCCAGTGAGAGCCGAATTGACCGCTACTTAAGGACGGTAGTTAAAGGAACCGCGAATCGGTACTAGCCTCTGAGCGAATGGGCCCAGTCGGATTTGAACCGACGACCTCCCGGTTATCAGCCGGGTGCTCCAGCCAAACTAAGCTATGGGCCCCGAGCGCGGGAAGGAAGTTCGGCTTTAGGGGTTTCGCTCGCGAGTTGAACGGGTTCAAGCGAGCGCCACGATTCCGGCGCCCTGAGACCGGTCCCCAGACAAACCCAGGGGATAGAGAAGCTTGAGGAGACGGGCTTTCACCTTTTCCCGGAAGTGCGTCCGGGCTGGGGCCAATCTCCGGCCAACAAGGGGGCTCACCGCCGTTCAGAGCCCATCGACCCGGCAGCCGTGGGACGGTTGACTTGTTGGTTGGATAAAAACTCCGACGATTTTGCTCCGGTGGTTTGCGAGAGTCGGGGGAGCGTGCAGCACATTCGATTCGGGCCCCCTCGCGCAAAGATCGTCCGTAGGCGGCCCGGAGTGGTCCTGGAGATGTAGGGGTGGGAGCCCGTTCGGATGTTGTATAACCTATGAGCCTCTTCCCCCCGCGAAGGTGGACTCGCCCGGTCGCTTCCATTCTCGACTGGAGCAGTTGACCTCGAGAACACAGGGGTAAATGAATCGATGAAGGCAGTAGTAGTCCGAACGACGATGGCGGCTGTGGTGGCCGTGGCCGTCTTGATGGCGTTCGCGCCAGGGCTGAACGGGTTGCACGCGAGCCCCGCGCCCTCGACGATCACGCCGTTAGTGACGTACAATCCCGCTCCCGCTGCGAAATTCCATGCGCCGGTCTCGACGGTAGGGATCGACGGTCTCGCTCGCACCTCGATCCCGAGCATTACCGGTGCGGGTTCCATTCCAGCCCTCGCATCGGGCGGAGGCATGACCTCGGTCCCGTCGAACGCCATCCGATTTATCAACGATGGGAGCTACATGCCCCAGTCCGAGACCACGATCGCGGTAAACCCCGCCAACAACTCCCTCGTGGTCGGGGGGGTAAACGATGGACGATGGTTCTTCTGTCCTGCGCTCCCCGCCGCGAACTGTCCCAGTGGTTGGACGGTCTCCCTGAGCGGCTTTTCTGTTTCGAACAACGGCGGCGCGACCGTGCTCAAGAGCAACGACCTGCCGGGACTGGACGTAACCACGTTCAACCCGGCGAACCAGACGAACGCGTCCGATTTCCTCGTTTCATGGGGAGACCCCTCGCTCGCAGCCGGGGTGGGCTCGGCGTTCTACTACGCCTCGCTCGCGATCTCCCCCACCACCGGCGCGAACGGGATCGAACTGTCGGAGTCGAACGCGAACCTCTGGAGCACCCACAACGCGTGCGTTACCCCCCAGGCGACCCCGGACACCAATCCCTGCTGGAGCTCCACGCTCGTCTTCGGAAACCTCACCGTGGGAGCCGGTTCGTTCGAGGACAAGGAGCTCATCGCTGTCGATCATGACCTCAGCTCCGCGTTCTACGGGGACGTCTACATCACGTGGGACCACTTTTCGCCCAGCGGGACGAGCTCGACATATGGCGCCCGATGCACTTCCGCGCTCGTTTGTACGATGATATCGGGAGGTGGCGCGGCCATCACCGTCTCGGGATCGGATCCGTTCGTCGCCTTCTCGACCCCGACCGTGGATGCCTCGGGGAACCTGTTCGTCACCTGGTGCAACTACGGCACGGCGACGACGATCGGTCCCATCAAGTGCTCCGAGCGGGGCTCGTCCCCCGGTGGCACCTCGTGGGGAGGCCGTTCCCTCATCGTCAGCTTCGCCGGCCGGAACTCAATGCTTCCCTGGGCGGGGGCGTTGGTCGGCTTTGCGACGGAGCAGTTCCGTACCGATAGCGTCCCCGACATCGCGGCGGATACGAGTGGAATCTCGTCCAACCTCTACTTCACCATCGCGGTGTGCGTTTCAGGGAGCTACTTCGCCTTCGCCGCTCCGGGCGAACCCGGACTCTGCGGTCAAACCCAGATCGTGACCGCCGAGTCCACGAACGGTGGTAAGAGCTGGTCCACTCCGATGAACGTCTCGACGCCCGCGGTCAACGCTCAGCCGTGGGTCACCGTCGACCCGAGCAACGGGCACGTGGTGATCGCGTGGCTCTCGAGCCAGTACGATGCGTTCAACCACCGCATGGACGTCGTGACGGCCGTGTCGGCGAACCAGGGAAGCTCGTACACCAACTCCCGGCTGACGACCGTCTCGAACGAGCCCGACGCCGACCCGAACTACTTCAACTATCTCCAGCAGTTCGGAGGCTCGTTCAGCGTGCCCCAGTACGGCGACTACATCCAGGCAGCCGCGATGCATGGGCAGGTTTGGGTGCTGTTCACCGGCGACTACACCGCGGAGCTGGGAACGCTCCAGGCGGACCCCTATCTGGTGATGGGAACCGACTAGGCCTCGTTGAGCGATCGAGACAACCCCTTCCCGCCCCCCTTTTCTGAAGGACCGGGCCCGAGGAATCTCTCGACGGCGTGACCGCCGGGTCGCTCTAGTCCGAGTCGTCGTCCCGGTCGCGCCGGCGACGCTGGGGTCGCCCGCGGCTCGGAGGTCCCCTCCCGCGAGAGGGGTAGCCCGAGTCCGAACGCCCGCCGCGGCGCCAGCCTCCGGCCCGAGGTCCGCCGCGGTCTCCGCCCGACCGGTAGCCCCCGCCTCGGCGGTCGTCCCTTCGGTCGGTTCGGCGGGGGGGCAGCGTGAACCGGTTCCCGCAGGAGTCGCAGATGCCCGTGACCGTGCCGTCGGGATTGGTCGAGAACCGGAGAGGCTCCCCGCACTTACGGCAGGGTCGAGCGGCGGGACCTTCCTGGCGGAAGTCGCCGCCGTCCCTCTCCCTGGACTCCCGCCGGGGAGGGCGTTCGTCCTTCTCCGTCTGAAGAACGTAGGTGAACTCCGAATCGCAATCCGAACAGACGGCAGTGAGTCGGCGGTCCTCTCCCGCGGATAGTTCGAGGACGCCCCCGCAGCTCGGGCAGGGGGGGCCGGTCTCCACGACGACCTCCTCAACCTCCGCCCCGCCGCCGGTCGCTGGTGACTCCAGGGAGGCGGCCGGGCCCTCTTCCTGGGGTGCCCCGGGGCCAACCTCCTCGGAGACGACCGTCAGTCGGTGCCCGCAGCCGGCGCAGGTCCCGGCCTTCAGATGGACCAGGCGGTCGGCCAGTTCGACATCGGCTCCACAGTCGGGACAAGCGGTCGCCATGAGCGTTCGGCCTGGTTCCGGCTTCGATTCCACTTAACGCCTGCGCCCGGCGGAGCCGCATCTCCGAAGCCCGCTCGCCCGCGAGTTCCCAACGCGCTCGTGCCGGGCGAGCGGCTTTATCGTCCTCGGAGGTCCTCGGCGAAGCGAGCCGGGTTCGAGGCTTCCAGGCCGCCGTCTGGGGGTTCCAGGGATCCCAACGCGGAATCGAGGAGAGGGAGGGAGTTCGTCCGCATGACCGAACCGCACCTTTCGCGTATCCTCGCCGCGGTAGACGGCTCGGCCCCCAGCGAGAAAGCTCTGCGACTTGCGGGCCGCATCGCCCGGGCCCTCGGGGCGGAGTTGATGCTCCTGCACGTCGGACCGCTGCGCGAGCATCCCATTCTCCTCGCCGATGAGGAGATCGCCGCGGCCGACGGCGAAGGGCGTGCCATGCTCGCCAAAGGGGTGACGATCGCCGCCGAGCTCGGCGTCGAGGCCCGGACGGAGATCGTCCAAGGTCGGCCGGCGGAACAGATCCTCCGGTATGCCCGAAGGTATCGGCCCGCGGTCATCGTCATGGGTACGCGCGGCCTCACGGGGCCGAAGCGCCTCCTCCTGGGCAGCGTCTCCCGTGAGGTCTCCGAGGGCGCGGAGTGCTCTGTGCTGCTCGCCCGATAGGGTAGCCTTCCCTCAGAAGCGGGCGATGCTTCCCGTCGACAGCGCCCGCCGCTCGAAGCTCGCCCAGAGCGCGATCGCGAGGCCGAAGCTCGCGAGCGCGCAGAGCCCCACCAGTCCCCAGAGCGGCCCCAGGGTCGACAACGGGTCTCCGGCGAGCCCGGACCGAATCGCGGCGAGTCCCCACGTGAGGGGGAGGATGTAGCCGATCCACTGGAGGCTCACAGGAAGATTGCCCACGGGGAAGTTGACGCCGGAGAGGAGGAGTCCGATGAAGAGGAAGATGTTCCCCAGGATGATCGAGGTCCTCAAGAAGAGGGCGACCCCCGCGAGGAGGAGCCCAAACCCCACCATGGCGAACGCGGTGAGCACGATAGAAACGGCGAGCCCGAGCGCCGCACCGGCGGAGAACGGTACGTGGTACAGCACGATAGCGTAGGTGAGCCCGACGGTGACGGTCGCGAGCGAGACCCCGATCGGAAGGAGTCCTCGGCCGAAGTAGAGGGCGATCCGGCTCGCCGGGGAGACCAGGAGATGTTCGATGGTGCCGGCCTGTTTCTCGTTGTCCGTGGTCTGGCAGACGGAAAAGACGGAGGAGTACGTGACCGTGGCGACGGCGTTCCCCACGACCACATAGCCGATCCCCGCCGCGGAATCGCCGGCCAGCGTCGCGACGAACCCGAAAAAGATGATCTGCGTCAGCGGGATGATGAAGACCGTCCCGAGGACGAAATCCACGCGCATGAAGCCCAGGCTCGTTTTCGGCGCGAAGATGGCGTTCACCCAGAACGTGCGCAGGAACGACGTGTGGTACTGCTCCGACACGGCCGGTCACCAGTCGGAGAGGTCGCCCGACTCGAGGACGTGTTTCTCCACGCGTGAAAAGACCATCCCGGCGATGGCGAGGTAGACGACGGTCGAGCCGACCGCCCCCACGAGGTCCCCCATCAATCCCCAGCCGAACCCCTGGTAGCCGGGGACCGCCACGTACCGCAGCGCATCGAGCGCCCAGGTCGGGGGGAAGAGGAGGGAGACGGGATTCGACCAGAAGGGAAGGATCACCACGGGAAACATGCAGCCGGTGCCGACGTAGAAGGCGAACTCGCCGATGTTCTGGATGAACCCGGCGTAGCGCGTGTAGACATACGCGGCCGCGAAGACGACGCCGACGGCCGCTAGGGAGACGATCACGAAGACGAAGAGGAGGACGAACGAGAGCGGGTCCTGGAGCGGGATGGGATGACCGTACGAGAGCCCCACCACCACAAAGACGATGAGGCCGCCCAGGAGCCCCGCCACCGTGTTCCAAATGACCCGACCGGCCACGACATAGAGGTAGGGCGTCGGGGCACTCAGCGTCGGCTCGAGCGTGCCCAACTCCCGGTCCTGTCCGGTGGCCCAGCCACTTCCGTACAGCGTCTGACCCCACATGCTCATCATCCCGGCCCCCAGGACCGCGTACAGGACGAAGGACGGTCCCGAGCCCCGAAACAGCTGGTACGAGACGAGCGCGAAGATCACGGGGGCGATCATGCTCGGAATGAGCCACTGCGGGTCGGCGATGAACTGGAGGACGGCAAGCCGGACGGAGGCGGTGAGGCCCCGCAGGCGGGAGACTCTGGAGTGCGCCACCCTAGACCCCCTCCTCGACCAGGTCCAGATAGATGTCCTCGAGGGCGGTCTGGCGCTCGCGGACGGTCAGCTCGGGGTGCCCGGGGAGGTTCGTCCGAAGGTCCGGCAGCGTGAGCTCGTTGGTCCGGACCCGGAGGGTCAGTCGCAGGCGGGGTCCGAACTCTTCCTGGACGACCCGGGAAACCCCGGGTAATCCCTTGACCCGGGCCACCTCGGGATCTTCGAATCCATAGCCCTCGAGCTCGATCGTGCGATCCCCGCCGACGAGTCGCCGCAATCCGGCGACGGTGTCCCGCGCGACGATCCGGCCCTTGCTCAGGACCGCGATCTTCTGGCACAACTCCTCGGCCTCGAACATGTAGTGGGTGGTGAGGAAGATCGAAACCCCGTCGGCGGCCAGTCCGCGGACCAGCTTGCGGGTCTCCCGCGCGCTCTTCGGGTCGAGACCGATCGTCGGCTCGTCGAGGAACAGCATCTCGGGTTCGTGGAGGATCCCGCGCGCGATGTGGAGCTTCTGCTTCATCCCGCGGGAGAACTCCTCGACCCGGCGGTCCATCGCATCGCCCAGGCCGACCCGTTCCAGGACGGCCGAGATCCGCCGATCCCGTAAGTCGAGGGGAACGCCGTAGAGGTCGGCGAAGTAGCGGAGATTCTCCCGGGCGGAGACCCGGTTGTAAAGTCCGCGTTCCCCGCCGAGCACAAGACCGATCCGGGGGCGGAGCTTGAGCGCCTCGCGTGCGGCGTCGATCCCGAGCACTTTCGCTTGACCGGACGTGGGAAGGAGCAGGGTCGAGAGGATCTTGGTGAGGGTCGTCTTACCGGCCCCGTTGGGGCCGAGAAGGCCGAAGATCTCCTCCCGGTCCACCGTGAGGTTGACCCCTTTCAACGCCTCGGTCCGGACCACCTCGTTGAAGAGGAACCCCTTCCGGGACTCGAAGACCCGGGTGAGGTCGTGGGTTTCTACCGCCGGGGGGTTCGTCATGGTGGAGGGGGGTCGCGCCGACGGGAGAGAAAGTACATAGACGTTGCCGTCGAGGGGAGATTCTCGAGGGAAAACCGCATGCCGGCGAGCCTAGTCGACGCCGCGACTTGGCGTTCCTGCCGTGGAGGCGCGGGTGATTCTCGAGCGGCGACGAGGCGGTTTGGCGAGCCGTCACGGTGACGCGTTTTTCGAGGTAACTACGCGGGTCTCCATCCGCTTCCCAAGTCGTTATATCACGCACCTCGCTCGCCCGCACGGGAATCGTTCGTGACGAGCACGGCGCCCGTTGCAAAGGCCCCGGCCACCGAGGTCGCGGCCTCGTTCCCGGAGGACCAGCTCCCGGCGATCTACGGCCGGATGGTCGAG
>DASRSW010000088.1:0-33473 GCA_035656275.1 Thermoplasmata archaeon | reverse complement strand
CCAGAGGGCGGCATCCTGCGTGGTGAGCCCCTCTTGGAACCCGCCGAAGTCCGACGGGGGGGGATAGGCGATCGCCGCGTTCGCCGCCAGGAGCAGGACGACCGCCGTCCCGGCGGCCGCGATCGCCGGACGCCCGCCCGGCGTCACCCAGCGCCCGACCAGATGGCCCGTGCCCACCGCCACGAGGAGGCCCACCGGCACGAGGAGATACTCTACGTGGCGCGACGCAGGGAGCTCGGGGTTCGATAGCGCGAGCGCGAGGAGCGCCGATATCCCGACGGCGGCTAGCCAGGTGACCGAGAGGGGGCCGAGCCGCGAGGAGGTCACCAGCCGTCGGGTGCCGGCCGAGAGTACGACGCTCCCGAGCAGCGGGAGAAAGAACACGATCGCGGCGAGGGCCGTCTTCTGGGTGGTCCCGGGAAGAGGGACGAAGGTGATCGCCCCCACTCCCGCCAGTAGCGCCCCCAGGATGAGCGCCATGTCCCGTACGATCGATCGCGTCGAAGGGTAGCGGAAGGAGAGGGGGCGGCGAGCGCGGGACCGTCGCCAGCGCAAGAGCACCCCGGCCGCTGCAAAGAGGAGCAGCGCGCCCGCGGTGAGCGGAAGGACGATCGCGCTTTCCAGCCCGGGAAGCCCCGTGTGAAGGATGTCGAGGAACTGCGGCGCGTACACGAACCAGTAGGCGAAGAGGACGCTCGTGAACCCCGCGAGGAACACGAGCTCCCGCAACGGGAACCGGGGGCTCCAGCTCCCGGGGCGCCACAACTCGAGCAGGATGAGACCGCCGGCGGCGCTCACGAGGAAGAAGTAGCTCGACAGGTGGTGGGTGACAATGAGCGCCCCCGCGCTGAGGACGAGCGGAAGGTAGTAGCGCGGGTCCCGTCGTCCCTCGACGAAGAGCCAGAGTCCCCCGACCGCGAAGAAGTCGCCGAGGGAGAGAGGGGCGGGATGGGCGATCGAGAAGAGGCGAGGCATGTAGACCGCCGCGAACCCCGCTCCCACGAGCGCGATCGTGGAGTGGGGGAGGATCCGACGGAACAGGAGGAATAGCGGGACGACCGAGAGCGCCGCCACCACCGGCAACGCGATGACGAGCCCACTCAGCGTATCGACGCCGAGCGCGCCGGCGGTCGCGCCCGCCAAGAGAAACACTCCCGGGAAGTCCGGGTAGGCGGTCCCCCACCCGGTGTAGGTCGCGGTGGGGAGACGACCGGAGCTCACGAGGTCGGTCGTGAGGCGATAGTACTCTCCCGTGTCCGACCCAAACAGCGCGAAGGTGCCGAGCGGCTGGAGCACGAGGAAAGAGGCGAAGAGGACGAGAGCCGCCAGCCAGAAGAGGTGAGCGCGATCGAGGCGCGTCGGTCCTGTGCGGTCGTCGGCGGGGTCGTTCGGCTCCCCCTCCGGTCCGTGCACGGCCCGCGAGGGGCCCTCCCGCCCATGTACCTTCCCGTCGAGGCGTCGGGGAGTTCGCTCTCGCGGACCGGCTCTCGGCGCTCTGCCGAATAACTAAATAGGGGGCGCTGGTGGGGCCCGAAGCGAGGCGGTCGTTCGTGCCTTCGGCTTCTCGGAAGAAATCGTCGCCGAAGCGGGGCGCCTCCCCTCGCGCCCGGCCCGCCCGCCCGGCGGCGAAGCCCAAGCCCACGAAGCCCAGCAAGGCCGCCGCGAAGGCGAAACCCCCGGCGAAGAAGGCGACCGCCCCGAGCAAGACGGTGGCCGCCGAGCCCGAAGCCCCGGTCGTGCTGGTACCCCGCACTGGCGACGGTCGACGCCACGTCCTCTCGCTGAGCTTCCTCCGCGACGGAGACGAGTTCTACGCGCGGATGGAGACCGACGCGGGCCAGATCACCGAGCTCAAGAACCGCTCCCTCGACCAGCTGCTGACGCTCGTCGCGAGCGAGCTCGAAGACCTGCTCGAGTAGGCCCCTAGCCGGGGGCCGCCGCGGGAATGAGCGTGTCGCCCACGAGATAGACCCGCGGGAGCCCGCTCGCGTCTTTCAAGCGGACGATGGCGGCCGGCTCGTTCGATAGCCAGCCCGCGGCGTACCTGCGAACGACCACGACCCCGCCCTCGGCGGGGGCGGGGAACTCGCGCTCCCGTCCCAACCGCTCCCGGACGACGAGCGAGTTCTCCCTGACCCACACTCCGCGCGGGGCTTGGCCGAGCGTGACGGTCCAGCCAACGATCGCGATCCCGAGCCCAATCAGCCCCTGGGCCACGATGAGCCCCCCGTTGCCGCCGAGCCCTCCCGGTGCCCCCGAGAGACCGACCAAGAGCACCGCATAGACGAGGAGGAGGGCGGCCAGGTACATCGTGAAAAGCCTCACCGCCCGTTGGGTCCCGCCGTGGTTGGCACGGTAGCCGGGCGTGGCGCCCGGACGCGACGGCCGGGGGATACGCACGACGGCGCCCGGCCGCCGGGCGATCCGAATCGGCCGGCCGCTCTCCATCGGCGGACGTACGAGCGATGGGGGCCATCATAAACCTACCGGAGTTGCGCTGCGTGTGAAGAGCGCCACCGAGTACCTCTGGTTCGAAACGAAAGCCTCCCGGGAGTTCGTGAACATCACTGAACGCGTCCGCTCGATCGTCCGGTCGAGCGGCATCCGCGACGGGCTCGTCCTCGTTTCGGCGATGCACATCACCGCCGCCGTTTACGTGAACGATGACGAGCGGGGCCTCCTGGGCGACATCGAGCGCTGGGCCGACCGGCTGGCCCCTCCCGGGGACTACGCCCATCACCACACCGGCGAGTCGAACGGCGATGCCCACCTGAAGAACCTCCTGCTCGGGCACCAGGTGCTGCTGCCCATCACCCAGGGGGACCTCGACCTCGGGCCGTGGGAGCAGGTCTTCTACGCCGAGTTCGACGGCCAGCGACGCAAGCGCGTGATCGTGAAAGCGATCGGCGAATAGCGCTACGTCTCGAGGGCCCGGTCCGACTCCCCCGGGCTCGCTCCCGCGGCCGGCGGCCGGGGGAGCGGGCCGGCCAGCTCGACGAGGGGGACCTTGCGGGCGATCTCGCGGGCCATCGCCGAACAGCTTGATGCGGCCACCGGTCGGGCGGTGTACCCCGGGAGCGCGAGGTCGTACGTCACGACCTTCTTCTCCGCGATCGTCTCCCACACCGCCCGCCAGATCCGGTCCGCCGCCTCCGCCTCGCCGAGGTGGCGGAACAGGAGCTCCAGCGACAGGATCTCGGCGACGGGGTTGGCCTTGTCCTGCCCCGCGTATTTCGGCGCCGAGCCGTGCACGGGCTCGAACACCGCGATCTCCTCCCCGAAGAGGGCGCCGGGGGCCACGCCGAGACCGCCCGCTAGCCCCGCGCAGAGGTCGGACAGGATGTCGCCGAACAGGTTGGTCGTGACGATGACATCGTAGGCGTCGGGGCGTTTCACGAGCTGCATGCACATGTTGTCGATGAGCCGCTCGTCGCTCTCGATATCGGAGTACTGCGGGGCCATCGCCCGGAAGGCGGTCTGGAAGAGCGCTCCCGTCGTTTTCATGATGTTCGCTTTGTGGACGGCCGTGACCTTGTGCCGCTTCTCCCGACGGGCCAGCTCGAAGGCAAATCGGACGATCCGGTCGCTGGCCGCGCGCGTGATCACGTTCACCGTTTCGGCGGCCGTGTGGTCGCGGTCGACCCAGTGCTCGACTCCCGCGTAGAGCCCTTCCGTCGCTTCCCGCACCACGATGAGGTCCGTCTCCGGAAACCGTGTACCTTCCCCCGCGATGGCCCGGGCCGGCCGGACCGACGCATACAGGTCGAGTTGTTGACGGAGAGCGACGTTGACGGAACGGAAGCCGCTCCCGATCGGGGTGGTGATCGGACCCTTGAGGGCCACGCGGTTCTCGCGGATCGAGTCCAGCACCCGGCCGGGCAGCGGCGTCCCCGATGATTTGATCGCCTTTTCGCCGGCCTCGACGACATCCCACTCGACCGTAACCCCCGTGGCCTCCGCCACGAGCTGTGCCGCCGCCGTGACCTCTGGGCCGATTCCGTCGCCCGGAATCAACGTGACTCGATAGGACACCCGCGTTCCCTCGTCCGCGCGAGAGAGGCCCCGGCATATGAATCTGAAGCTCAGGCCGCGGCGACGTTCCCCCGGGAACCCCTGCGCGCTGGGAGAACCCGACGATGGAAGATGATTCATAAGATTTCTTATAGTTCATGGAAATCTCATGCGCATGCTGTCCGTCGCCCACCCTGAGGTGCTCAGTCCGGAATGGTTGCCCCCCTTCCTCCTCGACCGGGCGACGGAGGCGACCTGGCTCGTGGGCCGGCTCACCGACGCGCTCCGCCGGGGCCGACCGCGCGGCGTCGCCGTCGTCGGCGCCGCGAGTTCCGGCGCAGCCACGCTCGCCCGGTGGGCGGCCCGGTCGGCGCTCCAGGAGTTCCGCCGAACCTCGACCGCCCCCTCCCCCCTTCTGGCGACCGTCCGTGGGGGCTCGGCGCGGGGAACTCAGGGGATCGCGACCGAGCTTCTGCAGCTCCTCGATTCCGGGTTTTCCGGACGGGGCTTCCACACCACCGAGATCCTCGCCGGGTTCCTTCGGCGGCTACGGCGCGAGGGTCGAGCTGCCCTCGTCGTGCTGGACGACCTGGGTCCGGGGACCGGCGACCTCCGTCCCCTCCTGCGGGCGTTCGCAGAGCCGGACTGTTTCCTGCCCGAAGGGGAGAGTGGTCTCCCTCCGCTGGTCCTCGTCCTCGCCGGCTCCCCCGAGGCCCGGGGGGTATGGAAAGCGACGGTCCAGCGCGGGTGGGACCCCGCCGATCGGATCGAGCTTCCCGCCTACCGACGCGACACGGTCGAGCGGATCGCGCGGGACCGGCTCGAACGGGCCCTCGGTCGACCCGTTCCCGAGGAGTGGTTTGACCGATTCCTCCGCTCGATCCGCGCCCGCCCTTCGAGCCCCTCGCTCGCCTTGGATCTCCTGCGCCAGGAGCTGATCGCTCCCCCGGTTGGATCCGAGCGGTCGCTCTTCGTGGAGGGGGACCTCCGGATGCCCGGTGTCGAGCCACCCCTCCTCGCGGCTTTGGCACGGGCCGCCAGCCGTCACCGTGCGACCGTCGCCGAGCTCAAACGATGGGAGGCCGAGTTCGCGATGCGTACCGGCGCCCGGCCCTTACCGGCCACCACGTTCTGGCGTCGGATCGTTCGTCTCGAATCCGCCGGCCTGGTTCATCGGGAAGTGCGTGCCGGGGGTGCCGGGGGCACCCGCTCCGTGGTCGAGCTTCTGCGGCCGATCACCGCCCCTCCTCTTCGGGAGCCTCGGGGTACTCCTCCAGCCGGCGGGTGGACCCCGGGCGCGCCTTCGTTCTCGGTCGAGGGATGAAGGGGGCCGTGGCGGTGGGCGCCGCGGCCAAGCTCGCGGCCCTCGGGTGTGCGACCTCCCGGGCGATCGCCTCGGCGAGTCGACGGGACCGCAGGACCTGCTCGATGGCGTCGAGCGAGCTTGCGCGCAGCATGTCGCGGTCGAGGATGCCGGCCCCGTACAGCGCCCGAGCGCGGACCCTTCCGATGCCGCGCACGCGGACGAGGTCGAGCAACTCCTCGCGGACCCCGTAGCGCACGCGGAGCGAGAGGTCGTCCACCGGGCGGGCCACGCTCCGCTTGAAGGTCGTCGCGAGCCGGCTCGCGCCGAAGAGGAGCCAGTCCGCATCCTCGACCTTGCCGCGCAGGTCCCCCGCGCCGATCCCGAACCGCTCGGTCAGCTCGACGATGGGCGTCTCGTCGATCCAGGACTCGAGTACCATCGCGGTCTTGATGGTCGCGAGGAAGAGGTCGAGGTCGATCCCGTACGGCTCCTCTTCGGGCTTGATGAGGAGTTCGGGCTCCTCGTCCGTGTATCGCCCCAGCATTTCGCTCTCCTCGCCCCGCCGAAGGAACAAGGGGGGAAGGTCGGGGGTGGCGGCGACCGCGGCGAGGATCGCGAACGGCCGCACGCCGAGCGGCGCCCGCTCGATGGCCCGCCGAAGGACGAGGGCGCTCAAGGGGTCCAGATAGAGCTCGCTCGTAAGCGCGCCCAAGCGGGTGGCGCGGAGCGCCGGCCCGGGGTGGAGGAACTCGTTCTGCTCGAGAAACTCACGGACGGCCAGCACCTTGTCGGCCATCTCCGCGAGCGGGAGGGTGTGACCGTAGAACGTCTTCGAGAAGAACTCCTCGAGCGCGGCGTCAGACGCGACGACCCCGCTCGCGACGAGGGCCAGGAGGTGCATCCGCAGAGCGGGCTCGGTCGCAAGGCGCGACTGGACCTGCTCTGGTACCGCGGACAGGTACTGGTCGAGGAACCGCTCCTCCTCGTCGGCGGACCGGGCGATGAGGACCGCCTCGCCTGTCGGGTCGAACCGCGGACGGCCCGCCCGGCCGCACATCTGCTGGACCTCCAGAGCCGGGATGGGAGCCTGAACGCCGAGGTGATCGTCGTAGCGCGTCGTGTCCCGGACGATCACTCGCCGGGCCGGTAGATTGATCCCGGCCGCGAGGGTCGGCGTGGCGACGAGCGCCTTCAGCACGCGGGTACGAAAGGCGCGCTCGACGAGCCGACGTTCGGGGCTGGTGAGGGAGGCATTGTGGAACGCCACCCCGGACGGCACGAGCCCGCTCAACCTGCGAATGCCGGCCGTCTCTTCCTCGGACAGTTGGAGGAGCTCCGCCTCCAGCGCGGCGGTGGCAGCCTTCTCTTCTCGCGACAGCGTGGCCCGGACAGTCGAGGTCAGCGCCTGGGCCAGCTGCTCACTCGCTCGGCGGGTGTTCACGAACACCAGGGCTTGGCCCCCGTCCTCGAGGGCGGTGCGCACGAGGCGCGGGACCGCGTCGCCCGGCCCCGCGATCTCCCGGGTCCCGAGGTCGGTAAAGAGAATCCGGCCCTCATGGTACACCCCCGAGCGCAACGGTACGGGGCGGAACTCGCTCTCGACCGTCTCCGCCCCCAGCCATTCGGCGACCTCCCGCGCGTTCCCGACCGTGGCGGAGAGTGCGACCACCTGGACTCCCGGGTGCTCGTGCTTGAGACGGGTCAGGCTCACCTCGAGGGTTGGGCCCCGGTCAGGGTCGCGGAGCAGATGGACCTCGTCCGCGACGACGGCCCCTAGCCGGTCGAGCCAGGGACTCCCCTTGCGGAGCAGGGAATCGGCCTTCTCGCTTGTAGCCACCAAGATGTCGAGCCGTTCGAGCGTCGCGTTGGGGAGGTCGAAATCCCCGGTGGAGATGCCCACCCGAATCCCCAACTCCTCGAACGCCTGCAACTCCTCGAACTTTTCCTGGGCCAGGGCCCGTAGCGGGACGAGATAGAGACCGGTATGGCCGGCGCGCGCGGCCCGCAGCAACGCGAGGTAGGCGACGAGCGATTTCCCGCTCGCCGTCGGGCAGGCGAGGAGGAGGTTCGTCCCCGCCATCACGAACGGCACCGCCGCCGCCTGCGGGGGGTACAGGCTCGTGATCCCCTGGCGTTCGAGGATCGGGACGATGGCCGGGTCGAGGGGGAGGCCGTGGATCGGCACCCTCGCCGCCGCGTCCGACGGCGACTTAGAGGTCACAGGTCGGTCAGTCGGGCGAGTTACTAAGGGTTTCACGGGGGAGGTCGGTCCGCTCGCTCCGACCGACGAGTTCGCGGCCAAGGATCAGCTCCTGGATTTCCGTGGTGCCCTCGACGATCGGGAACACCCGGGCGTCCCGGAGGAGCCGCTCGGCCGTCGAGCCCGCGCGCTGGGCCTCCGGGCCAACCACCTCGAACGCCGCGTGCGCGATTCGGACCGCGGCAGTCGAGGCGACAAGCTTGGCAGCGGAAGCCGACCGGACGTACTCTTCCCCGGCGTCCTTCTCACGGGCCGCCTGGTGGATGAGGGCGCGGGCGGCGGCGAGCTCAGAGTACGACCGCGCGACGGTGCTGCGCTTCCAGTCCGCGGGGTCGGCCTTCGCGGCCCGCACCATCTCCTCGAACGCGGCGGTCGCGATGCCGGCGGCGCAGGCGGCGATTCCCACACGCCCGCCCGCGAGGGCGCTGAGGGCGATCCGCAGTCCCTCGCCTTCGGCCCCGAGGCGTCGCTCGAGGGGAAGGCGGACGTCCTGGAGGACGAGTTCCGTCGTCTCGCTTCCCCGGAGCCCTAGCTTGTCCAACCGTTGGGCGACCGTGAAGCCGGCGAGTCCCTTCGGCAGCAGGAACGCACTGATCCCTCGGTGACCTAGGGTGGGGTCTCGAGTGGCAAAGACGAGCACGAGGTCCGCCGAGGCCCCGTTCGTGATGAACATCTTCGAGCCGCGGAGCACGACCGCGTCGTCGGCGACCGTGTAGCGGGTCGTGAGCCCCGCCGCATCCGAGCCCGTTCCGGGTTCGGTGAGGGCGAAGGCACCCAGCTCCCGTCCCTCGGCCAGTGGCCGCAGGAACTTCTCTTTCTGGGCGTCGGTGCCCCACTGCGCAATGGGCATCGCGGCGACCGAAAGGTGGACGGCGAGCTCCGTCGCGACCGCGGCGCTCGCCCGGGAGAACTCTTCGAGGGCCGCTACCACATCGACCGCCCCCCCTCCGCGCCCTCCCCATCGGGGCGGAAGTCCGAGCCCGGTGAATCCGGCCTTCCCCAATTCCTCCCAAATGTGGGCGGGCATCCGGTCCTCGCGGTCCATCGATTCCGCGATGGGCCGCACGACCGTCTCAGCGAACTGCCGCGCGCGCTCCCGCCAATCTAGCTGCGTGGCGGCCACCCGTTCGCCCTCGGGCCAGCAGCGTCACGAAGGCTTAATGGATGCCGCCCCGTCGGCGAATCGAAGGTATCAATGGCGGTCCCGGGTGCCCCGGTCAAGGACCGGTTCACGGCGCTCGACGCACTGGCTCTGACCCGCGAGGTCCGCCAGCTCGTCGGGGGCCGACTCGACAAGGCGTTCACTGGTCGACCCGGCGGAGTCGACCTCCAGTTCCGGGTCCCTCAGCGCGGGCGCCACGAGCTGCACATTGTCAGCGGGCGCTTCGCCTTCCTCCGAGAGAGTTCGGGAGACCATGCGGAGGAGCTCGACCCGCTCGCCAAGGAGCTCCGGCGACTGCTCTCGGGAGCACGCCTCGCTGAAGTCTCCGACGCGGAAGGAGAGCGCTACCTTGAGCTGGTCTTCCGTCGGCCGGACGTGGACGGGCCGCTGATCCTGGGCGCCGAGCTGTTCGGGGCGGGGAACGTGGTCGTGGCGCGCGCGGGAACGATCGCCGCCGTCGAACACACTCGACGCTGGGCGCACCGAACGGTAAGGATCGGGGCCGAGTACCAGCGGCCCCCCTCGCGCATCAACGCGCTCGCGGCGTCCGCCGCGGTGTTGGAAGGGCTCCTTTCAGACTCGCGGACCGACCGGGCCAGCACCCTCGCTGCGCGTTTGGGCCTCGGGGGCCCGCTCGCGGAGGAGCTCCTGGCCCGCGCCGGAGTAGCTGGAAACGTGGCCGCCCCTTCCGACGCCGCGGAGGTGGCTCCTCGCCTCGCGCTCGCCCTGGGCCAGCTCGTCCAAGAGGTCGGAGACACGCCGCGGGGCTTCCTCTACCTCTCGGGGGAGACCCCGCTCGATGTGGCCCCGGCGCCGTTGACCCGTTGGCGTGGCGCACCGGGGGTCGAGATGACGCAGCATCCGAGCTTTTCAGCCGCTGCGGAGGCGTACTTCGGTTCCCTCCCCGCGCTGGTCGTGGAACCCCCGACTCCCTCGGACGAGGCCCGCGCCGAGCTGCTGCGGCAACGGGACCAACAGCTGAAAGCCGTGGAGGGACTCAAAGAAACCGTTCTCGGACTTCAGCAGCGGGCAGACCTCATCCTCCGCCACTACCCCGAAGCCGAAGCGGCGCTTACGGCCGGGCCGGAAGGTGTCGCGGAGGGGTCGGTCGAGGTCGAGCTAGAGGGACGTTCGGTTCCCCTCCTGAGGGGGCGACCCGTTCGTGACTCCGCCCGGGCCCTCTACGACGAAGCGAAGCGGCTCAAGTCGAAGCTCAGCGGAGCGGAGGCGGCCCTCATCCAGACCCAGGAGAAGCTGCGGTTGGCGGAAGGGCTTAGACCGGCTTCCGCTACCGGGACCCGCCCCCCTGGAGACCTTCCCAGCCCCCGGCGCAAAACCCACTGGTTCGAGCGGTACCGGTGGTTCTTCAGCTCGGAGGGGATCCTCGTGATCGGCGGCCGGGACGCTCAGTCGAACGATCTCATTGTACGTCGCTATCTCAATCCAGGCGACGTCTACGTACATGCGGACATTCACGGCGCGCCGAGTGTGATCGTCAAGCACCCCGCGCCCGGCTCGCCTCCGCCCACGGAGCCGACGCTCCGGGAGGCCGGGCAGTGGGGATTCGCCTTCTCGAAAGCGTGGCGCGCCGGCCTTGCTTCAGGGGCGGCGTTCTGGGTGACCCCCGACCAGGTGTCGAAGGCGGGGTCCAGCGGTGAATTCGTCCCGAGAGGCGCCTGGGTCATCCACGGGACGAAGAACTACCTCCGCGACCTCCCCGCGGAACTCGCCCTGGGAACGCTCCCGCTCGAGGGGGAGGTGCTCTGGACGGTCGCTCCTCCGAGCGCGTTGGCCGCTCGCGGAGAGATCCGGGTCCTTCTTTCTCCGGGGGAGGAGAGAGAACGGCCGGTGGTGGAGGTGGAGCTTTCCCGCGACCTGGCGGTTCCTCGTGGACTCCTCCAGTCGCTCCTACCCGCCGGGGGCATCGCCGCTCGACGCGTGTAGAGTCGCTGGACGTCGGACGCGGCGAACTCGTCGCCCGGACGTCGCCAGGTCACGCCACGGGCGCGCAGGGCCACGACCTCGACGCGAGTCCCGTCGACGTCGACGGCCAGCCCCACTCCCAGCCGAGTCTCGCGAGGGACGACCATGAGGGCGGGACGGGTGCGCCGCCCTTCAATGATGGAGACGGGAACCCGGGCACCGCCGCGGGGAACCGCCCACACGGTCGCGACCTCCCTTGCCGGGGCGGAACGACGGGCTTTCCCCCGGACGTCCTCGATGCGGCGGACCTCGAGCGACTCGGGGTCGGCGGGGAGCGTATCCCCGATGGCCACCGAGAGGCCGGGCGGCAGGGGGAGAGTAATCCGACGCGAAACGGGTCCGTCCGAAACGATCGCCCGCACTTCCAGGGCCCGGGGCGGAGCCGACAGGAACGCGTGCGTCAGCCGGCAGACCCGACATCGCGCGAGGCCCCGCACGGACCCGTCACGGTCCGTGGCGGCACGGAGGATCCGATGGACCGTCTCTTCGCCGCACACTTCGCAGTAGATCTCCGCGGCGTGGACGGTAACGGCCGGCGAGGCGCGTCGCGAAGCCGCACCCTCCATCGAGCAGCCACGCGTCGGAGTGGTCTTGAGCGTTCTGGGGCGGCCCTCGCGCGCGGGCGGTCCGGGGAGGTTGGGCGGCGCGCTCGACCGAACGAACCCCAGGAGAACCCGAGATACGGCGGGCCCGGCGGTCCGCGGCACCGGGCTTACGGAGGCGGGCCGAATCAGGTCGGCGGCAGAGTGGGGCTGCCCGAATTTGAATCGGGGTCTCGGGCTCCCAAAGCCCGAAGGATGGACCAGTAGAGCGGACCGGGGATCGCCCCCGTGTCCGTAACTACCCCACAGCCCCGCATGTCGCTAGACCGCGGCGACCCGCTTCAGGGACCGTCCGATGAGACAGATGGCAGCTTCTGGGTCGACCGACTCGACGCGGAACCGTTGCTTCGGGGGGAGGGCCGGGCCGGCGCAGATGTCCCAGTTCGGGCAATCGAGCCGGGTGCACGCGTACCGGCCCACCTCGATGGAGCTCCCGACGATCGCCGCCGGGGCGTCGACGACGGCGGACCGCGCCACGGGTTTGACCTCGACCACGTTGGCAACCGTCTCCTGGAGGGCGCACGGATGCTGGACGGGTCGGATGTGAGTCACCTGGTAGCGGCGCCCGACGTCGAGCGTAAGGCACGCATGCCGGAACGGGCAGGTCCGGCAGACCGGCGCCGGCCCCTCGTACGTGAACTCGAAGCCGGGTCGGGCTTGCCGGGACGATAACAGCGTGATGTCCGCCATGGTTCTATCCGAGTACCCCGGTCACGGTGGCGAGGCGCTCCGCGGCCTCCCGGGTGAGGCCGTTGTCGCCGAGGATCGTGTAGCGCTCCGGCCGCACCTTGTGGGCACCGACGAGGGCCTGGACGATCTCCTCCGTGGAGACGCCGAGCTCCCGCGCCGTGGTCGGCGCGCCGATCGTGTGGAGGGCGGCGCGCAGACGTCGCCAATCGCCGCCGTGGAGGTACATCATCATGATCGCGCCCACCCCGCACTGCTCGCCGTGAAGGCTGGGTCGCTTCGCGGCCCGGTCGAGGGCATGGCTGAACAGGTGCTCGCTCCCGGAGCACGGTCGCGACGAACCGGCAACGCTCATCGCGATCCCCGCGACGATGAGCGGCCGGATGGCGATCCAGACGGACTCTTCGAGGTTGGGCTTGATGAGCTGGGCGTGGTCGGCGATCTCCTGCGCGGCATACTCCGCGAGCGTCGCGGCCGTGCTGGAGTACTCCTCGTTCCGCAGTCGGGCCGCGAGCTTCCAGTCGAGGACCGCGGTGACATTCGACAGCACGTCCGCGCACCCCGAGGCGAGGAGGCGGAAGGGGGCCTGCACGATCACGGACGTGTCCGCGAGGACCCCCACGGGTACGACCGCTTCGATGCTCGTGACGGTCTCCGGCGCATGGAGCGAGGCCCGCGGCGAGGAGATGCCGTCGTGCGCCGCCGAGGTCGGCACGCTCACCCAAGGGAGCCGATGGCGAGCGGCCACGACCTTGGTCACGTCGATTTTGCTGCCGCCTCCCACGGCGACGAGAAATCGGGCCCCCGAGGCCGCCACTTCGTGACCGATCCGCTCCACCTCGTCGTTCGTGGCCTCGTGTGCGAGGAGAAGGCTCACATCAAACCCCCCGTCTCGCAGAATCTCGGTGGCCCGGGCCCCCGCGAGGGTCTGGGTGTGCGGACCCGTGATCACGGCGCCCTTCGTCGGAAAGTCGAACTGCCGGATGGTTCCCGCGAGCTCGGAGAGGACCCCATGGCCGGCCAGCACGGTCCGCGGAAAGGTCATCGCTCGCGCCTTCCCGAACGGGGATTCGAGCCCGATCACGGGCGTGCGCGTGCCGGCCGGCGACGAGGCGGGTTCAGTCGCCATACCTAGAGGGGCGGGGAGTGTCCTCCGCTCATTATCTTTCCCATCGGCGGGGGCGGTTCGCTAGCGGCCGGGTACGTCGCCCCAGAGGACTTTGTGCTCCTGCAGCATCACCCGGACGTCCAGCCGGTCGCGGAGCACCCACTCCGCGAGCCGCCCGGCGGGGGTCCCCCATACCGGCTGAAACACGGCCGGCCCGGGGATGGGACGGCTGCGCAGCACCCGTCGGGCGTAGAGGTAATCCCGGCGGTCGCCGATCACAAACTTGACCACATCCGATGGGCGAAGTTTCGGGAGATTGGACCACCGGTTGTGTCCGTCCATCTTGGACGACGGGCACTTCACATCGACACTCAGAATGACCCGGGGAATCTCGAGGTACGGCCCGACATCGAGCGAACCCCCGGTCTCCACCACCGTCGTGAGCCCGCGCTTGGAGAGGGCGCGCAAAAGCTCGAGCGACTCCTTCTGGAGAAGTGGCTCCCCTCCCGTCAGGCACGCGAATTGGGTCCGGTGGCCCCGAACCTCTCGGAGGATCGACGCGATGGAGCGCTCGACCCCGGGCCCGAACGAGTACGGGGTGTCGCACCAGGTGCATCGAAGGTTGCAGCGCGCCGTCCGAATGAACGAAGTTCGGACCCCGGTCAACGGGCCCTCCCCTTGGATGGAGTGGAAGATCTCGATGATGCGCATCTCGAAGGCAGGGTCCCGTCAGGCTAAATGGCCTTGCCGGGGACGCGGCGGGCCCGCCGGACGCGGCATCCCTCAAATACGATGGCCCTCTCGGAAACCCCATCGATGGAGCGGAGCCGGGAAGAGTACTGGCAGCGACGATGGGCGGAGCGCGGGCTCGCCCGGGCGGAGCGCGTGGTCGGTCGGGAGAAGTTCTTCGCCCTGGTCGCGTATCCTGGGGCTAGCGGGTTCCTGCACGTTGGCCATCTTCGCGGTCTCGTCTATGCCGACGCCTTCCACCGCTTCCATCGCATGCGGGGCCGACAGGTGTTCTTCCCGAATGGAACCCACGCCTCGGGACTTCCCGCGGTCACCTTCGCGCAGAAAGTGCGAGACCGGGACCCGGTCACGGTGGCGCAGCTTCGGGACAACGGGATCCCGGAGGAGGAGTGGGGAGAGCTCGAGGAACCGGTCGCCGCGGCCCGGGCCCTCGGGATCCACTATCTCGCCGTGTACCGACGGATGGGACTCCTCATCGACGAAAGCGCGTACGTGACCACCGTCGACGACGATTACCAGGCGTTCATCCGCTGGCAGTTTCACCGCCTGGAGGGGCACCGGGCCCTCGTTCAGGCCCCTCACTACGCGTCGGTCTGCCCCGTGTGCGGTCCGGTGTCGGTCGACCCTTCCGAGACGGACCTGTCGAGCGGGGGCGATGCCGAGTGGGTCATCTTCCAGACGGTACCGTTCACGATGGACGACGGGCGCATTTTGCTCGCGGCCACGCTGCGCCCCGAGACGGTCTTCGGGGCCACGAATCTCTGGGTCCACCCGACGACGCCGCTCGTCGTCTGGCACGACGGACCTCATGCCTACCTTGTCAGTCGTTCCGGCGGCGAGCGCCTCGTCGAACAGCATGGCGGTCGATTGGGCCACGAGGTGGCGGTCTCCGAGCTCCTCGGGCGAACGGCTCGCGCGCCCCTCACAGGGTTCAATGTGCCGATCTTTCCGAGCGACCTCGTCGATCCCCAGATAGGAAGCGGCGTGGTGATGAGCGTGCCCGCCCACGCCCCCGCGGATTGGCTCGCCGTAGAGGCGCTGTCGGAGAGCGAGCGGGCACGCGTCCCCCGGATCGGAGAGGTCGTGGTCCTGCCGGAGGCGACGTCGCTCGGAGGCTCCGAAGCAGCCCTCCTCGCCGGATCGGGGCCCCCGGCGGAGCGGGCGGTCGCGGCGACGGGGGCCCGGAGCCTCGCGGACACGGAGGCGCTCGATGCCGCGACCGAACGGTTGTATCGTCTCGAGTTCGCCCGGGGACGTATGCGGCCGGACCTCGTGGACGGAGCCTCCGTTCCCGAGGCGAGAGTGCGCGTGACGACGCAGCTGAAATCGCTCCCGGGAGGGCTCGAGCTACAGGAGTTCTCGAAGCCGGTCCTCTGTCGCAATGGCCACGCGGTCGTGATCCGCAAGGTTCCCGACCAGTGGTTCATTCACTACAGTGACCAGGACTGGAAGGCGACGACCCGCGCGCTGGTGGGCCGGATGCGCTTCTTCCCCGCGGAGTACGGAGCGGAGCTTCCGTCCATTCTGGACTGGTACCAGGATCGGGCCTGCACGCGGCGCGGCCGGTGGCTGGGGACCCCGTTCCCGCTCGACTCGAGCTGGGTCATCGAGCCGATCGCCGACTCGACGTTCTATCCCGCGTACTATGTGGTCCGACGCTTCGTGGCCGCCGGCCGCCTCGCTCTCCCCCAGCTGACGGACGCCTTCTTCGACTACGTCTTTCTCGGGCTAGGGCCGGGGGAACCCGCGGTCGCCCGCGACCTCCTCGAGGAGGTTCGCGCGGAGTTCACGTACTGGTACCCGCTCGACGCCAACATCGGCGGCAAGGAGCACAAGCGGGTCCACTTCCCCCTCTTCCTCTACACTCACGCTCTCTTCCTGCCCCCCGAGCTCCAGCCCCGCGCGATCTTCGTCAACTGGTGGCTCACTGAAAAGGGCGGAGGCAAGATCTCGAAGAAGAAGGTGCTCTCGAAGGGCGGCGCGGTCCCTCCCATCGGTGAGGCGTTCGAGCGGTGGGGGGCGGACGCGCTGCGCCTGTTCAATTTCCAGGCGGCGTCGCCCCACCAGGACATCGAGTGGGACGAGGGGCTGGTCGACGCCGCGACGGGCAAGCTGGCGGAGATCGAACGGGTCGTTCGCGAGGTGTCGGTCCCCGGCGGCGAGGGCCCCGTCGAGCTGGACCGATGGCTGGAGAGCGAGCTGCACCGCGTCACCCAGCGCAGCCTGGACGCGTGGGAGGCGTTCGAGACGCGGCCCGCCGCCGAGCTCGTCTTCGCGCACCTCCCAGCGCTCCTGCGCCGGTACCTGCAACGAGGAGGGGGACCCGGCCCGATGATGGACCGTGCGATCGATTGCTGGCTCCGCTTGATGAATCCGATCGCGCCCCACCTCTCCGAGGAGCTGGGCGCGGCGCGGGGGGAGGGATTGGTGTCGGAACGCGCATGGCCGCGGGCGGAGGAGTTCGAGGACCACCCGTCGACCGTGGTGGCCGAGGAGTACCTCGACACCGTCGAGGAAGACCTGCGGAACGTCCTCAAGCTCGCCGAGGCCCGAAAGGAGCGACCTTCCGCCGTCGAGTTCTTCATCGCCGCACCCTGGAAGCGGACGGTCGAAGGGTGGATCCGCGACGCCACGGCCGCCGGGGGACCGGCCCCGACGATCCGGGAGGTCATGGAGCGGGTCACGCACCATCCTGAGCTCGCGGCCTACCGCGACCAGATCCCGAAGTACCTCGGCCGCGTGGCCCCGTTGATCCGGGGGGAACCCCGCGGGGAAGCGCCTCCCCTCGACGAGGTCCAGGTGCTGCGGGCCGCCGAAGGGTACCTCGCGCGTCGGTTTGGATTCCAGCGCGTCGGGGTCCATCGCGAAGACGAAGCCGAGCCCCACGATCCGCAGCGGCGGCGCGAGCGGTCCCGTCCGGGAAAGCCGGCGTTCTACCTGGTCTCGCCCACTCCGGGACGCGCGACCGGCCCCGGCGCCGGGGCCTAGCGGCGCCGGCGATTCCCGGACCGCGGCCGCGGGAAGTTGAGGTGCATGCGCGACGGGATCGGATGCGGAGAGACGGCCCGGTACTTCGCGGACTTCTTGGTCGCGTAGGACCGTTCGACCTCGCCGGAGATCTCGAAGTAGATCAGCTGGCCGATGGGCATCCCGGCGTAGACCCTCACCGGGAGCTTCACCGACATCTCCAACGTCCAGTAGTTGCAGAAGCCGACGTCCCCCTTTCCTGCGGTGGAGTGGATGTCGATCCCGAGCCGGCCGACGCTCGACTTCCCCTCAAGGAACGGCACCGCGCTGTGCGTCTCCGTGTACTCCTGGGTGACCCCGAGGTACAACTGGCCGGGGACGAGGACGAACCCCTCCGGGGGGATCTTGAACTCCTCGATCGGATTCTCCTTCTTTGCGTCCAGGGCTCCGTCCCGGTAGATGGCGAGGTACGGACCGAGGTGGACATCGTAGGAGTTGGAACCGAGGCAATCCGGTCGGAACGGTCGGATGACGATCCGTCCGCGACGGATTTCCTCTCGGATCTTCCGGTCGCTGAGGATCATCGCGGTCGGGGGGCCAGCCCGAGACCCTATTTAACCCGCCGAATCGCCGGTGGAAAGTGGGGCGGGCGCCTCGACGGTGAGCGCCGCGTACCCCACCACTGTGCGCATCGCCTCCGCTTCCCCCGAGTGGCCCCAACGGAGTAGCCGAACGGAGAGCGACTCGGGCGCGAGGGCCGCGAGGAGGACCGTCGTGGGGGCGATGCCGCACATCGAGATGTCCTGTTCCGCCACGGTCGCGTAGAGGCCTTGGGGTCGGCGCGCGATGATCTCGTCCAGCGCCAACCGGTCGAGCTTCTCCGCCTCTCTCGGGGGGATGTAATGGGAGAAATCCGTCGAGGCAACGAGGAGGACGTCGCGACCGGTGATGGCCCGGCGCACCGCGAGCGCAACTTCCTCCAGGTAGGTGTACGGTCCGTACCGGACCATCAATGCGGCCATCTTCGGACTCGGAAGGACGTACTGGAGGAACGGCAGCTCCACCTCGATCGAGTGCTCTCCCGCGTGCGCGGCGTTGTCGAGGGTGATCGGGGGTCGGTGGAGGGCCGAGATCAGTCCGTCGGCCGCCGGGACCGGACCGAGGGGAGTTCTCCAGTCCTCGTCGCTGAGGGCCGCCCCGCTCGAGGCCCCTTGGTGGTCCACGCCGAGGAGCAGGACCTCGGCGGGAGGGCGCTCCGCGGCGATTCGGGAGTACGCGAGCGCGGCGATCGGGCCGGAGTACGGGTAGCCGGCGTGCGGGACGATGACGGCCCGCAGGTGCCGGTCTGGGGTTCGGTGACGGACGGGGAGCTCTCCCGGCCCCCGGGAGTCGGTAAAACACGCTTCCAGCTGACGGGCGAGGGCTTCGGCGTTGCCGGCGTAGAACATCCCCGCGACCGCCGGGGGTCGGACGGTCCTCGGCATGCCCCTACGAGGCGGTCAGTTCGTCGAGCAGCGCTTTCGCGTCCGTATCCTGTAGGCGCTCGCGCGGGTGACTGCGGAACGGGTTCTCCTCGCCGTAGCGCGGGATGATGTGAAAGTGCAGGTGGAAGACGATCTGGCCGGCGAGGGCGCCCTGATTGAGGGCGACGTTGTAGTGCGTGGAAAGCCGTTCCATCCGACGGCAGACGTTGGCGAGCCCCTGAAGAAAGCCCGGATAGTCGGAGGGGGGGAGCTCGGTCAACCGGTCCACGTGGCGCTTCGGCACGACGAGCGCGTGGCCCCGGGTAAAGGGGAACAGGTCGAGGAAGGCGATCGTCGTCGCGTCCTCGTACAGGATGTGGGCGGGGGACCGGCGCTCGACAATCTCGCAGAAGACGCACCGAGCGGGGTCGGGGCCCGGGACCATCGGAGTCCCATCGTGGCGCGGGGATAAAGGGTTGGGCATCCGCGCGAGAACGGGCGACCTTATGTCGGGCGCCCTGCTCGGTTGGTCTGTGCTGCCACGCCGAGCGCCGGTCGTCTGTGCGGGCGCCATCCTGCTGCTGTTGGTGCTGCCGTTCCCGGCACCCCTGGGACCGGCACATCGGGGAGAGTCGAACAGCCTTCCGGGTCAGATTACGACGGACGCTCGCCCTCTCCCCCCGGGAACTCCGACTACACCTCTTGCCGGTTCCACCCAGATTACCGTGACGATCTCGCTGCGTCCGCAGAACGCGGCCAGTCTAAGTCAGTACGTTCAAGCGTCGGCGGCCCCGGGGTTCAACCGAGGGTCGTACCTTACAGAGGCGCAGTTCGAGGCCCGCTATTCCCCCAACTCATCCCAGGTGGCGCTCGTGCAGAGTTACCTCGCCTCATACGCCGCCACTCACGTCACCGTGACGACCGACCACCTCGGGGTCGATGCGGTGATGACCGCCAACGCGGTGGAGGCCAGCCTTGGGGTCCAGCTTGAGCAGGTGGGCTCCTTCGCCGGTCGGCCGCTCTACACCGCGGTCGGCACACCATCGATGCCTTCGGCACTTCGGGCGGCCATCGCCGGCATCGGGGGCCTGAGCGACCTTGCCAATGCCGGATTCTCCGGCGAGCTTCACCGTCTCTCGGCCCTTGCGCCGACCTCTGGCCCCGGGTCGTTCGTCTTGAACAACAACAGCGGCCCGCAGCTCTTCATCGGATCGGACTTCACTCAGGCGTTCGGCGTCGGCGCCCTCCTCCCCGGGACTTCAACGCTCGCCAACGCCACGTTCCCGACGCAGGAGGCGGTCGCGACGATCCTGATGTCGGGGTTCAACAACACGACCCAGAGCGACACCCCCGGGTTCGATCCAATCGCGGTGAGCGCCTACTTCAACGACACCTTCCCGGCCGCATGGCCCCACCCGACGGTCGTGGGCGTCCCGGTCACGGTCGCCGGCCGCACCGCGCCCCCGCCCGGAGGTTCGGGGGCGATCGAGGATTCCTCCCTCGACGCCACCGAGAACGCCCTCGACCTCGAGATGGCGGGAAGCCTGGCTCCCGGGGCCACGGTCGCGAACTTCTACTTCCCCGCGAGCCTCTACCTTTCCACCGCGGCTAACCCGTCGGTGGGGGACGTCGCGGACTACTTCGCGACCGCGCTGTCGGCCGCCCTGTCCTACAACTACACGGGGGCCAGTCTCGTGGCGGTCACGAATTCGTTCGGCCTCCCGGACCTCAACGACTCGCTGTGGAACACGGAGCTCCTGCACGCGGCCGCGTTGGGCGTGACGGTCATGGCCGCAAGCGGGGACCAGGGCAACGCCCCCAACGACCTCTCGGGCCGATTTCAGGGCCAGTGGCCCACCTGGCCCGGGACCGCGGCGTTCGACGGCGGCGCCACGATCGCGGTCGGCGGGCTTTCGATCCAGCTGGGGGGCAGCCCGGCGGGGACGTACAATGATTCGGGGGTGAATGCGACCTTTGACCCCAGCGTGTCCGGAGTCGCGTCCGCCAGCGCGTGGTATGACAATCTCGGCGGGGCGGGGAGCTACTCCGGCTCGGAAGGGGGGGTCAGCACGTCGGTCCCCGAGCCGGCCTGGCAGTTCGACTCCGCCGCCCAGCCGACGATTGCGAACGTCAGCGGAGCGCAGGGAGTATCGAGCCTCGGCCGCTCCGAACCCGACCTGGCGTTCGCGGGGAACACGACGGTCGCCTACACGGCGCACGATGCGGGCGGCGTGTACTTCGAGACCCTCCAGGGGACGAGCATTGCATCGCCGACGTTCGCGGGGTTCCTCGCCGCCTGCGCGGCCGTAGCGGGCCATCCGTTCGGGGTCCTCGACCCTGAGCTCTATCGGATCGCCAGCTTCTACGCGGCCCACCCGGGTCCGGGTGACCCGTTCGTCGACGTGAGCACCGGGGCCAACTACTTCTTCTCCGCGGGACCCGGCTGGGATCCGGTCACGGGCTGGGGATTCCTCCTCGCCCCCGCCTTCCTGAGCGCGGACGCCAACGCTTCGGTGGAGGGTTATGTCTACGTGGGCCCCACGCCCGGGCTCCCCCCCGGCGGGCTGCCTGCGCACGGGCCGTCCGCCTCGGTCCCGACCCTCACCCTCGTGATCCTCGGAGTGGCGATCGCGGTGGCGGTCGTGATCGTGATTCTGGTCGCGCGACCCAAGCCTCCCCGCGGGCTGCCCCCACCCTATTACGGGCCCCCGGCGCCCCCGGTCCCGGCGTATTCCCCCGCCCCTCCCCCCCCGGGGTATCCGGGCCCCTCACCGCCGGCGGGCCCACCGAGCTACGCCTACTCTCCGGGCGTTCCCCCGACCGGACACGGCGGGGCTCCTCCAGTGTCCCCCGCGACGTTCCATTGCCCTTACTGCGGGACGATGCGGCCGGCGGAGCCGGTCCGCTGTCCGGGCTGTGGCGCGTTCTAGTTCGACGTCGACGTTACGAAGGCGGTGCCGGCTCCACGGGAGGCGGGACGGCTTCGGGAGCGGCGTCGGCGACGGTTGCGTCGTTCGTGACCTCGAGCGAGATCGCGGCTCCCGGGGGAGGAGCCGGAGTGACCCCGAGCTTCTTCTCCAGGAACTGACGGATCTCCTCGGGACGGGTCGATTCGATCCCGAAGTACTCCGCGAAGCTCCGCGTGGTCTTGAGCTCGAGCGTCGCTCCCTTCGGCTCCGCATGGATGAGCCCGAGACCGCGGAGGCGACCGACCTCCTCGTACGCCGCCTCCCCGATCATCCGGGTGAGGGTGCTCTGGAGCACCGGCTGGTGGTAGGCGATGAGCGTGAGCGCCTTCAACGTGCGCGGCGCCATCTCGACCGGCGAGACGCTGTGCGCCGCGGGAACGAAGTTCTCCTGGAGCTGGAGGGCGTAGCGGTCGCCCACGCGCCGAACCTCGAGCGCGGTGGCCCGCGACGCGTAGGTCCGCTGCAACGTCCGCAGCGCATGCTGGACGGGCCGGTGGTCCGGCGCCTCGGCGGCATCGGTGAGTTCCCGGACCGAGAGCGGCTTTCCCGCCGCGAACAGAATCGCTTCGACCCGCAACACTAGGTCGTCCACCTTCGAGGGCATCGAGCTCACTCCTCCTTCATCGGAATACGTTCTTCGCGGGTCCGCACGACGAGGACCGGGCTTTCGCCGAGCTGCTCCTGGTGAAGCTCTACGGACTGCTCGCGCGCGAGGAACAGCACGGCCAGGAACAGCGCCACCAGCCGGTCGCGGCCATGCTCGTGGCGCCAGAGGGCGAGGAACGGGAACGCCTCCCCCAGCGGGTGCGTGCGCGCGATCTCCCAGGCGTCGGCCAGGTCCTGCTCGGGAATGTCCCCGTGGACCAGGACCTCGGGGGGAGCGCGCTGCTCTTCGCGGAGCCGCTCCCGCAGCTCCTGGATCCGCAGCGAGCGGCGGGCCTCGATCTCGGCCTCGCCAAACGCCTGGACCAGTTCGAGCAGGCTCACCGGGCGGGGCTCGCTGTGCCGGACCATCTGGAGCAGCGGAGAGCCGGCGGTGTCGAGGACGGCCGTCGTGACGTCCACCGCCTCGGGGGTCGTGAGCTCGCCAAGGTAGCTATCGTCGAGCGTCGAAACGCCGTCGGGGGCCGCCCCCTCGGGGGGAAGGAGCGGTTCTTCGCGGTGCCGCAGCACCGCCTCGGATTGCAGGTAGAGGATGCTCCACGCCATGTAGACGAGTCGTCCGGCCACGGCGAAGTCCATCGTGCTCTCCGAACGGACCCGTTCCAGATAGACCTGGGTGAACCGGACGAGGTCGATCTCCCACGGGTCGAACTCCTCGTCCATCACGAGCTCGAAGAGGAGCGCCGTCGCCTTCTGGAGCGGATCGTCGATGACGATGTGGACTCCCTCCTTGAGGTTCCGCACGAGATTGAGGTACCGCTCGAGGAGCGCCGGCGGCCCGCCGGGTTCGTCGATGAGCGAGCGGTGGAAAACGAGGTAGTCGAGGACCCGCTGCGCCGCCTCCCGGGGCACCGGGGAGCTGCCGTCGGCCAGCTCGAGGGCCTCGTTCTCCGAGATCGTCATGCGGCCCCCGGTGCGACGAGGGCGGGCTTCTCTTCCGCCCGGTCCCGCTCGTCGACGTCCACGATCTCATCGAGCTTGAGGCTCACGACGCGCGAGCAGCCATCGCCGTGCATCGTGACGCCGAAGAGCCGATGGGCGCACTTCAACGTCACTTTCCGCAGCGAGATGACGATGAACTGCGCGCGCTCGGCGTTGCGACGGAGCATCCGCCCGACGTTCTCGGCGTTGACCCCGTCGAGGGACATGTCCACCTCGTCGAAGACGTAGAGGGGGCTCGGGTCGTAGCGCTGGAGCGAGAAGACGAACGCGAGGGAGGCGAGCGACTTCTCGCCGCCCGACAGTTGCTCGAGCCGCTGGACGTTCTTCCCGACGGGACGGGCCTTGATGAGGAGGCCGCCCGCGAGGGGGTCTTCCGAGTTCTCGAGGGCGATCTCGCCCTCGCCGCCACCGGACAGGTCAGCGTAGATCTCGCGGTACGCCACGTTCACCGCGCCGACGACCTCGGTGAGCCGGACCCGCTTCTTCTTCTCGATCTCGCCGACGAGCCCCGTGAGCTCGGTCTTCTCCGAGGTGAGGCGGGTCGACTCTCCATCGAACTCGTCGAGGCGTTTCTTCTCGGCGTCGTACTCCTCGAGGGCCCGGAGATTCACCGAGCCCATCGAGTCGAGCTCGGCCTGGAGGGTCTGGATCGTGCGCTTGAGCTCGTCCACGGGGACGGGCTTCTCGTTCGCCTCGGGCTCGGGGAATTCCTTCAGGGCGGCCTCGACCTCCGTGAGACGCTGTCGGGCCGTGGCGAGGCGAACCTCCTCCTGCTGGAGCATGAGGGTGCGAGTGCGGAGCGCCTCCTGCTGCCGTCCACCGGCTTCCGAAAGCTTGAGCCGCCGGCCTTCGAGCGCCCGCTTCTTCTCCAGGTGGGCCTCGACGGCTTTGCTCTGCTGCTGCTCGACCGACCGGAGTGCTTCGAGCGCTTCCTTGGCGGCGTCCCGGTTCGACCGGAGCGTCTTGATTTCCCGCTGCTTCCCTGCAAGGGACCCCCGTTCCTTCTCGAGCTCCGCGCGGTGCTGCTCGAGGGCGGAATCGGCGGCGGCCAGGGACCCCTTGGCGGCTTCCAGCTCCCGGGTGGCGTCCAGCTGCTGCTGGACGGCCGCCTGGTGCGCCTCCTGCAGGGTGCGGATGCGGCTCGACACGTTCTGGGGAAGATGGCCCAGGTAGTCGTCGTTGAACTGGGCGAGCGACTGTTTCACTTTCTGAAGCGCGGCCGCGGTCGCCTCCACGGTCGACGCGGCCTCCTTGAGCGCCCGCGTGGCCTTCTCGAGGGTCGCTCGAGCGGTTTCGATCCGCTCGCGCGCCTCCGAAAGGCGCTGGCGGGCGGAGACCAGGTCCTGGTCGAGAAGCTTCTGCGTCGAGCTGTGGGCCTCGTCTTGGGCGGAGCGGCGGACGAGCTCTTCGCCGAGGGCGCGCGCGCGCTCTTCGAGCTGCTTTAGCTCGGCGCGGACGTCGGACTCTTCGACCGAGCGTTGGCGGAGCTCGTCGCCCAGCCGCTTGAGCTCGGCGGCGTTGTCGCCCCCGCGACCCCGATCGCCGGTGTCAATGTAGCCTCCGGTGATCGCCCCGGTCGCCTCGATGAGCTCGCCCGTCAGCGTCACGAGGCGGACGCCACCCATCTGCTCTCGCGCGTGCGAGAGGTCCTTCATCACGACCGTCTCGCCGAAGACGTACCAGAACGCCGGCCGCAGCGCCTCGTCGAACTTGACGAGGTCGATGGCAAAGCCGACGGCGCCGCCGCTCTGGGCGGCGATGAGAGACTTCCCCCGGGGTCGGCCGGCGAGCATCTTGTTGAGAGGGAGGAAGGTGGCCCGACCGCGCTTTTCCTGGCGCAGGAGCTTGACACACTCCTCCGCCACCTGGTCGGTCTCGACCACCAGGGCCTGGAACCGGCTTCCCCCGGCGACCTGGAGCGCGGTCTGGAATTCGGCATCGAAGGAGGCCAGCTCCTCCACGGTGCCCCGGATCCCTTCGATCCGTCCGAGGTTCCGTTGGGAGAGGAGGTAATCGACCGCGGCGAGGGGATTGGACCTCGACCCACCGTCCGTGCGGGCCTTGAGTCGGGCCTCGAGCGCGGTGTAGCGTCGGTTGAGTTCGAGAACCTCTTTTTGCAGCTCCTCGGCCCGCGCCGTGAGGGACTTCTCCTTGGCCTTGACCTCGAAGAACTCCTTCTGGACCGCCGGGGTGCTGGCGGCCCCCTCCTTGGAGGGCCGGCTCTGCTTCACGCGGAGCTCGACGTCCTTGAGCTCGAGCTCACGGGTGCGGGCGTCGTCTTCCGCCTGGGCCTGGTCACGCTCGGCGCCGTCGATGGCGGCCTTCGCCTGTTCGTGGGTTCCGACCGCCGCCTGCCAGGCGCGCTGGCGTTCCTCGAGCTCCCGCTGAAGTTGGAGGATCTGCTTCCGGGTCGAGGCCAGCTTTCCCTGGGACTGCTCGGCGTCGCCCGTGGCGGCCTTGAGCTGATCGGTAAGGTCCCCGACCTTGACCTCGGCCTGGTGGAGCTTCTCGCCGACGGTCGCCGAGGCGGCCTTGAGCCGGGCGCTCTCCTTCTCGTCCGTCTTGAGCTGGTTAGCGAGCGATTGGACCCGCTGGCCCAGGGCGTCGAGCTCCTCGTCGGCCTGCTTGACGTTCTCGTCCAAGCGGGCGAACGCCATTCGGCGGTCGTTGAGCTCCTGCTGGAACTTGGCGGCCTCGGCGCCCCCGCGCTTTCCGATCTCTCGCTCGAGCGCGTCAATGGAAGCGCTCACGTCTGCGGATTCCGACTCGAGCTTCGCCTGCTCCGCCCGAAGGTCCGTCAGCTCCTGGGTCAGCTTCGAGAGGTTCTGCTCGCAACTCTGGACCTCCTGCTTGGCGAGGAGGTGGCCGGCCCGGGCGAGGCGGGCTTCGGCGCGCCGCTTCTCTTCTTGGACCTGCTTGTACCTGATGGCCGACTCTCGCTGAGAGTCAAGCTGGGCGAGATGGCTACGAACTTCGGTGAGTAGGGTGCGGATCCGGTCGAGGTTGAGCTCGAGGTCGGCTTTCTTCGCGTCCGCGCGCTGAAGTTCCTCGTCGTACTGGGAGATCCCGGCCAGTCGTTCCACGAGGCCCCGGCGCGGAACGGGACCCATGCTCACGATCCGATTCACGTCGCCCTGCTGGACGAGATTGTACCCGTCCCCCGAGAGCCGGGCATGGGAAAGTAGGGCGTCGATCTCGGTCTGGGTAGAGCGGCGGCCGTTGACGTAGAAGTAGGAGTAGTACCCATTCGGGTCGCTGGGCGCGAGCTTCACATAGCGCGTGACCTCGACCTCCTCGGACTCGACGGGGAGCAGCCGGTCCTTGTTGTCAAAGAGGAGCGAGACCTCGCATTCGCTCGCGGGCTTTTTCGAAGCCCCCCCGTTGAAGAACAGGTGAGTCAGCCGGTCTGCGCGGAGGGCCTTCGAGCTTGTGGGGCCCAGGACGAAGAGGATCGCGTCGGAGATGTTGGACTTCCCCATCCCGTTCGGGCCCGCCACACCGGTGAACCCGGGCTGGAAGGGAATCTCCGTGCTACCGGCGAACGACTTGAAGTTCCGCAGTTTCACCCGTTTGAGATACATCGGCGGCCCTCCGAGCTGAGCGCGCTTCCTCCGACCGACGCCGACTTCCGCCCGTTTGTCAGACAGTTGTCAGCGGGAGTTCTTGAGCATGTCAGCCATATAAATCTTCGTTTGCGAGCGAAGCTGGGGGGTTCCGGGGCGGTGTACCGCTCACGTGGGGGGCCGGGATCGGGCATTCCACGGCCCGCCGTCCCCTGCCCCATCCGGGTAACTCGTCCTACACCCCTCGGGAAGACTCGGGAGGCGAGCTCGCATCGGGCGGGGGCCACGGCCGCGGAGGCGCACCCACCCCGTTGCACGACGGCACGAGCTTTTTGGGTTGACCCGCGGGTGGCCGCGCATGTTCCTTGACTACGGCGGGATTCGGGTGCGGGATCTGGATCGCAGCGTTCGGTTCTACACCCGGGGGGTCGGCCTCCGGGAAAAGCGTAGGGGGACGATGGACCACGGGGGCGTCTGGGTGCTCCTGGAGGACCGCCACTCGCGTCAGCGCCTCGAACTCAACTGGTACCCCCCGAAGTCGAAGTATGCCGCCCGGTACACCGTGGGCGAGGGACTCGACCACCTCGGATTCCGGACCGCGCATGTCGCGAAGATGGTCCGACGGCTGGAGTCCGCCGGAGCCCACCTCGTTGATCGGATCGAGGACGCGGGAGTCCTCGAGGTCGCCTTCCTGACCGACCCCGATGGCCTCTGGATTGAGCTTATCCGTACACCCACGGCCAAGGACTAACGCGACGCCGCCACGCCCAAACCCTTTTAACGGGGTGACCACTCGTACATTCCGAATGGCCCATTCCCTCTCGGGGGGGTAAATCCCCCGACCGTCCAAGCCCGAGCTTTCTTCTGGCGGTTTCATGGACCTTCTCGAGGCGATACGCTCGTATCGGCCGTGCCGCCAGTACTCCACGAAACCGGTTCCCGCCGAGAAGCTCCGGTCTATTCTCTCCGCTGCCCGACTCGCCCCGTCGCAGAACAACCTTCAGCCGTGGCGATTCGTCGTCGTCCAGGATGACGAACGAAAGCGAATCCTGGCCCAGGCCTGCCAGCGGGGCCGCCTGATCGCCGAGGCGCCCATTGCGATCGTGGCCTTCACGGTGGAAGAAGACATTCCCGTGACGATTGGCGGCTTCATCTCGGCCTACCCGCTCGACGTCGCCGTCGCGGTCAATCTGCTCCAGCTCGCGGCGACGGCCGAAGGGCTCGGCTCGAACTGGCTCGTCGACTTTAACGAGGAGAAGGTTCGCAGCGTTCTCCACGTGCCCGAGGGAATCCACCCCATCGCGATTCTGCCAGTCGGGTACCCGGCCGAGAATAACGGGGCGAACCACCCGGCCCCCGGGGAAGGCCGCAAGAGCCCGGACGAGATCATCTCGTACGACGAGTACCCCTGGTAGGGCCATGGACGTCCGCTTCGTGACGTCCAACGATGGGAAGTTTCGGGAAGTCGCCGCGATTCTGGCACCCTACGGCATCCGCGTTCGGCGAGTGCGACGGGTCCTCCCCGAGCCGCAGACCGACCAACTCGAGACCGTCGTTGCGGCAAAGCTCGGCGCGATTCCCCCCAACGGCCTTCCAACGATGGTAGAGGATTCCGGCCTGTTCATTCCGTCCTTGAACGGCTTTCCGGGGGTCTATTCCGCCCACTTCTATCGGGTCTGGGGGTTTGGGCCCATCCAGTACCTCCTCCGCGGTCGATCACGCCGGGCCGTGTTCCGAACGGTGGCCGGCCTCCGGATTGGTCGCCGGACGCATCTGTTCGTGGGGGAATGTGTCGGCACGATCACTCCCCGGCCCCGCGGGGAGGCGGGCTTCGGATTCGACCCGATCTTCCAGCCGGTGGGGACCCGACGTACGTACTCCCAGATGCCGCTCGAGGAGAAGAATCGGCATTCCCATCGGGCCCGGGCGTTCGTTCGTTTGGCCAGGTTTCTCAGCTCGGGCGCGTCGAAGGGCGTCAGACGGGGGCCGGGACCTGTGAAAAGGAAAAGCAAAGGTACAAAGCGAGCCAGTAGGTAACCCGCCCCCATGGAACCGCGCGGACCGCTATCGCGGCGAACCCCAGCTTGCTTCGACCGACTCCTGCCCACCCTGCTGCTCGGGGCGCTCGCTTTGATGTTTGTTCTTCCTAGCCCGGCGTTCGGCCCCTCTCCGTCAAACCACTCCGGTGTCCCCGCGGTCGCGACCTTCGCGCGCCCGGACCCGGTCGCCGCGGCTCAACAGAGCATCGTGGCGGGGACGGGACCCGTTGCTGGGCTATCGGGATGTGCTCCGATCACAGGCGGGATCAGTTGCACGGCCTCCAAACTAGCGCCCCACCCGCTCGGCTCGGGAGTTGTCGCGCCAGCGGCGTGGACCGATCTGACCGGCTCCGCCGGTGGGCCGCCGCCGGCCCGGTACATCGCGTCGATGGTCTGGGACCCGGTGGACAACTATGTGGTACTCTACGGGGGCTACGGTTCCTCTGGAGTGATGAGCGACACCTGGTCGTTCTCGAACGGCCAGTGGAACCAGCTCTCTCCAACCAACACTCCCCCGGGCGTCTACGCATCCCCGTTGGCGTGGGACGCGACCGACAACTACGCGGTCCTCTTCGGCGGGTATAGCGGGTCGCTCGCCTACTACAACCAGACGTGGACCTTCGTCCACGGAGCGTGGACAAACATTACGGGGACAACCAACCAGACCCCGGGGGCCCGTTGGCGCCAATCCATGACGTGGGACGCGGCGGATGGGTATGTGCTCATGTTCGGCGGGACCAACTCCGTCGGAACCGCGCTTTCCGACACCTGGTCGTTCGTGAAGGGGAAGTGGACCTTGCTCACCGTGAGCGGGAGCCCGCCGGGAAGGTACCGGGCGAGCATGGCTTACGACGCCGCGGACGGGTACGCCGTCCTCTTCGGCGGATGCACCACGTCCACCTGTCCGGATTCGGGCACATGGACCTACCACAACCTTACGTGGACGAGCCTTTCCCTCACGACCCACCCGTCCGCGCGGGTGTACTTCGGCATCACCTACTCTCCGACCTACCAGCACGTGATCCTCTTCGGCGGGAGCTCGAGCGGTACCGGAAACGTCCCGCTTTCCGACACGTGGGCGTTCGCGAATGACACGTGGCAGTCGCTCACTCCCAACCTGACGCGGTCTCCCTCGGCGAGACCGTACGTGGCGATGGCGTTCGATTACTCCGACAACTACTCGATCATCTTCGGCGGGCAGTGGTCCAACGGGACTTTCATCGACCAGACCTGGGCCTTGGGCCCCTCCATCTTGGGCAAGCTCACCATCGCTCCCGGCGCGATCGACCTCGGCCAGACGGCCCAGCTGAACGCGACCCCCTTCGCGTACTCGAACTACGTCGGTTACAATTACACGAGCCTCCCGCCCGGGTGCACCAACCAGAACGTCTCCGTCCTCGCTTGCACGCCGAATGCCGTCGGAACGTTCCCCATCGTTGTGTCGCTGAACGACTCCAGTCATACGACCACTAACGAAACCGGGACCCTAGTGGTGAATCGGGACACGGCCATCACGAGCTACACGGTGGACCATGCCACCGTTACTCGGGGAGTAATGGTGCAATTCGAGGTGGCCGCCACCGGTGGAACCGGGAGCTACACCTACCACTACACCGGACTTCCCCCGGGGTGTGTGACGTCGAGCGTAGACAACCTCACGTGCACTCCGAGCTCCACGGCCTCGGGCGCTTATCCGGTGAACGTGAAGGTGACGGACCAGGCGAACTACGCGGTGAACCTGACCCTCACTCTCAATGTGAATCCGACTCCCACGTTCGCCAGGGTCACCGCCCGGCCGTCGGTTTTGGACGTCGGGCAAACCTTCACGGTCTGGGCCAACCTCACCACCAACACCGGCACCGCCCCCTTTACCTACCTCTACACGGGACTTCCCTCGGGGTGCGCCTCCGTCAACAGCTCGGTGCTGACGTGCGCGCCGTCGGCCGCCGGGGCGTTGTTCGTTCTCGTTTCCGCCCACGACCTGTTCGGATTCGCGGCGTCGGGAAATGCGTCCATCACCGTGAACGCCGCCCCGCAGATCAGTTCTTCCGCGCTTCGGCCGACACCGATCGACGCGGGAACCCCCATCGCCATCTGGGTCAATGGCACCGGCGGAACCGGGGCCCTCACGTACACCTTCGCGGGTGCGCCGCCGGGCTGCCGGTTGCTCAACCGCTCGCTCAATACCTGTACCCCGACCTCGTCCGGGAACTTCACTATCACGGCGACGGCCACGGACCAGGCGGGATTTTCGGCAACGACGACGTTCACGCTCGTCGTCAATGAGGACTACGCCTCGACGGGCGTTGTAGCCACTCCCGACAATCTCGATGCGGGGCAGAACCTCTCGCTGACGCTGAGCGTGAGCGGAGGGACGGCGCCGTTCTCCTATGCGTGGTCGGGAGTTCCGGCCGGATGTCCCTCCACCACGACGGCGTCGACGCTCAGTTGTTCACCGCAATCGTCCGGGACCTTCGCCATCACGGTTACGGGGACCGACCTCTGGCGCAACACCGTCACCGGCGGGGTGCAGGTCATCGTGAACCCGGTTCCGGCGATCGCGGGGTTCACGGCCTCCGCGAGTCCCGCGACGGTCGGCCAAGAGGTCGACCTTACGGTCCAGACGACCGGGGGAAGCGGCGACTTCGCCTTCGTCTATGCCCACCTCCCGGACGGCTGCGCATCGGCCAACACCTCCGTCCTCCACTGCACACCGACCGCAGCAGGGTCGTTCAACATCTCCGTCACGGCCACTGATTCCCGGGGGCTGTCCACGACCAGCTATCTTGCCTTGTCTGTGAACGCGGCCTCCAGCGGCTCTAGCCTCTTTGGGTCGGGATCGGTGATTCTTTACGTCGTCATCGCCGTCGTCGTCCTGGTGGTCGTGGCGGCCCTGGTCCTGGTGATGCGCCGCCGACGGGCGCCGCCCGCCCGCGCGCCGGCGGCCGAGAGCGCCCCCGAAGAGTCGTCCGGCTGATCGTGCTCCAGTCGCGTCGGGGGCCTGCCCGGTAGCGGAAGCAAAAGATCCCAGGGAAAGGGTTCGGCCCGGTCCCGGTCGTCGACCGGGGCCGGGCGTCGGACGGGATGGGGAGCGCGCGGCCTTCAGTCCTCGCCGAAATCGCCGCCGCCCATTCCGCCCATGCCGCCGCCCATCCCACCCATGCCGCCGGGGCCACCAGGGCCGCCGCCGCCGGGGGGAGCGCCCGACTTCGAGGCGATGACGTCGTCAATCCGCAGCACCATCACGGCCGCGTCCGTCGCGGACTCGATCGCCTGGCGACCGACCCGGATCGGCTCGATGACGTTCTGGCTCTGCATGTCGTCGACCTTGCCCGTGAAGACGTTCACGCCGGCCGTCTTCTTACCGGCCTTGTGGGACTTCCGAAGCTCGATCAGGATGTCGATCGGGTCGAGACCCGCGTTCTCCGCGAGCGTGCGCGGGATCGTCTCGAGCGCCTCCGCGAAGCTCTCGAACGCGAGCTGCTCCCGGCCGCCGACCTTGGCGGCGTGGTCCCGAAGGTGCATCGCGAGCTCCTCCGCGGCCGCGCCCCCGCCGATGACGATGCGGCCGTCCTCGACCGCGACCGCCACCACGTTGAGCGCGTCATCGAGCGAGCGCTCGATCTCGTCGAGCACGTGCTCGGTGCCGCCCCGCATGAGGATCGATACTGCCTTCGCCTTCTTGCAGCCCGTGACGAACGTCAGCGAGTCCTCGCCGATCTTCCGCTCCTCGACGAGCCCGGCCTGGCCCACGTCCTCCTTGGTGAGCTCGCTCACCTTGCTCACGATGTTCGCTCCCGTGGCCTTGGCGAGCTTTTCCATGTCGGACTTCTTGACGCGCCGGACGGCGTAGACCCCTTCCTTCGCGAGGTAGTGCTGGGCGAGGTCGTCGATCCCCTTCTGGCAGAAGACGACATTGGCGCCGCTCTTCTTCACCTGGTCGACCATCCGCCGGAGCATGTTCTCCTCCTCCTGGAGGAACGCGTTCAGCTGGGACGGGTCGTTGATCTCGATCTTGGCATCGATCTCGGTCTTCTTGATCTCCAGGGCCGCGTCCAGGAGGGCGATGCGCGGCTCGGCGACGCGGGTCGGCATCCCGGTGTGGACCTTCTCCTTGTCGACGATGACGCCTTCGATGAGCTGGGTGTCGGCGACGGAGCCGCCCTGCTTCTTGATCAGCTGGATGTTGTCGAGGTCGACCGAGTGGCCCGAGTCGCTCTTCTCCGCGACCGCGACGACGGCTTTGACCGAGATGTCGGCGAGGAGGTCCCGGTTGAAGGAGACCGACTTCGACGCCATCGCAGTGTAGGCAATCTTTTGGAGCGTGTCGTGGTCCTCCATCTTCACGGGGGAGGAGATGCTGTCCAGCACCTCGAGCGCCTTCTGGCTTGCGAGGCGGTAACCCTGGGAGATGATCGTGGGATGGATGTTCTGCTCGATGAGGGATTCCGCCCGCTTCAGGAGTTCGCCCGCGAGCACAACCGCCGTCGTCGTCCCGTCCCCACACTCCTGATCCTGGGTCTTGGCGACTTCGACCAGCATCTTCGCGGCCGGATGCTCGACATCCATCTCCTTGAGGATGGTCACGCCGTCGTTGGTGACGACGACGTCGCCCATCGAGTCCACGAGCATCTTATCGAGTCCGCGTGGACCGAGGGTCGAGCGAACCGAGTCGGCGATCGCCTTCGCGGCGGCAATGTTGTTCGCGAGGGCTCCGCGGCCCCGCTCGCGCTTCGTCCCTTCCTTCAGCACCAGAATCGGCGTTTGCCCTGTCAACATGTGGTTCAATCCTCCGAGAGTCCTCTCGGCTGTCGGGTTCAGTAAAAATGGACTTCTATTTAAAGTTAGGTGCACGCCGGTTCTGTTGCTAAATCGGCTCATTCCGCCGTCACCTTCTCGGGCGTTGCATTTCGGCTGATCGGCTTTCTCTCATTCTTGGGTGGAGGAACTTCACTCATTCTTCCTCTTCTGAGTTCGTGTGTGTTCCATTCTGTCCTT
>DASRSW010000087.1:0-4528 GCA_035656275.1 Thermoplasmata archaeon | reverse complement strand
GGCCGTCGGACCGGCGGGTACGGTCGTCGAGCGCCTGAAGGAGATGCTGAAGAAGGAGATCATGGTCGTGGAGTACTCCGACGACCCCGAGCAGTTCGCCAAGAACGTCTTCTTCGCCTACGAGTCCAAGACCGTCGTCCTGAGCCCGAAAGGAAAGGGGCGTCACGCGACCATCACGGTCGACCCCGTCTGGAAGGCGCGGGCGATCGGCAAGTCCGGCAAGAATCTCAAGATCGCCCGGGCGATCCTGATGCGTCACACCGACATCCACTCGGTCAGCGTCTCCTAACGGCCCCCGCCCCCGATTCATCGTTGCCCCGGACCAACGCTCTACCCGAACCTGGATTTCTGGCGCGGTCCGTGGCCGTGCTTGCCGCTCGACGCATCCGTTCGGCCGAACGTTGAGAAGGGGCGAGCACGCCGAGGAACGATGGTTCGAGGAGGTTCATGTGGGTCCCGGGGCTACCCGGGAATGGATGCCCTCACGGTCGGGAGGGTGGCTCGCCGCCGCCATGGTCCTGTTCGAGGTCGGTCTGCTCGCTGCCCCCATCACCTACGTCGCATCGCCGGGAGCGCGCTTCCCGTACGCTCCTCCACGAGCCGGTGAAACCTCCTCGTTCGAACTGGCCGGGGCCGAGGTGGCCGCGGCGCGAGCCTCCCTCGCCTCCAACGGAGGTCCGGCCTCGAAGGCGTTGTTCGCCGGCAACTGGACCATGCGATACCCCACCCTGGAGAGCACCTACGGGAATCTGCCGACGATCCTGATGGCGTACGATGCCGCCGACGGCTATGTGGTGCTCCTGGGCGGGTTCGTTGCGCCGTTCGCACAACTTCCCACCTGGGCGTTCTATCATGGGAGGTGGACGGAACTGCGGGCGGTCGGTCCCCGTGTGGACTCCGGCGCGGCCATGGCCTACGACGCCGCCGACCGCGAGGTGGTACTGTTCGGGGGATTGACCGGCGCCGGGGGCCATTTCGGGAACCTGACTTGGGTGTTCCACGGTGGGAACTGGAGCGCCCTGACGTCGCGTCAAACGCATGCTCCGTCGCCGCGCTTCGGTCCTTCCCTTGCCTACGACGCCGCGGATCGTTATCTGGTGCTGTTCGGCGGTGTTGGTCTCGGCGACACGTGGAAGTTCTCCGGGGGCCGGTGGACCCAGCTTTTGGCGGGTTCACCGACGGGACCCAGCGTGCGTTACGGCGGCCTGATGGCATACGACGCGGCATTGGGCAAGGTGGTCCTGATCGGGGGACAAGGGAGCTGGCGTCCCGGCCACAATCGTGCGATCACGTGGACCTACCACGCCGGCCTATGGACCGCTCTGAACGTTTCGTCGCCCCCCGGCGCGCAAACCAGCCTGTATGCGCCATGGAACTGTCTCGACTACGATGCCGGTCTCGGGGGCCTCGTGATGGTCACGATCAACCCGGGCGGCTTAGGGGCCCCGGCTCAGACGTGGGAATTCAATGGGACCTGGCAGCAGCTGGCGCTCCCCCGGGAGCCGACCGCGCTGAACGTTTCCGTCTGTACCAGCGACCCGAGGTTCGGGGGGGTCGTGCTGATCGGTGGTCCGACCTGGGCGCTCGTTGGACGGAACTGGTCGGTCGTGAATGACAGTCTCGTACCCGCTCATGCGGGACCATCCGTGATGGCCTACGACGTCCGGGACGCGGAGGTCGTGTGGTACGGGTGGTACGACCCCTACCGCGGCGCGAACAATTACTACGCTCAGACTTGGACCTTCGCGCATCGCGTATGGACACAACTGACGAATCTGACCCGCGTGCCCCCCGTCTATCTGGGCGGAATGTCGATGACCTACGACGCCGCCGACTCCTACGTGTTGCTCTTCGCGGGAGAACCGAACCAAACATGGAGCTTCGCCGCCGGGCAGTGGACGAGTCGGACGGGCGCTGTCGGGCCGTCGCCGCGTGCGTATGCCGGCCTGGCCTACTATGGCAGGTCCGGCCGGGTCGTCCTCTTCGGCGGTACTCCGTGCAACGTCCTGCTGGGCTACCGAGGATGCCCGGAGCTGAACGACACTTGGACCTTCCTCCACGGCACGTGGTCGCGGGTGCCGGTAGCGTTCGGTAGGGCTCCGCCGGGGCGCGAATCCGCCGTGTTCGTCGACGACATCGCCGACGGCTACCTACTGCTCTCAGGAGGAATGGGTTGTGCCTCGCAGATTTGTACCGCGATGAACGACACGTGGAGCTTCAACGGCAGCGGATGGACCCTACTGGCGTCCTCGGTCGCACCCCGACCGTTCTTGGCGGCTGCCGCTACCTACGACGCCCACATCGGGGCGGTGGTGGTGTTCGGCGGTTGTGGTCCCTACCGGGGGTACTATGGCGCCCCGTACTACCACGGCACCTGGGCATATACCGGTGGCCACTGGTCGGCGGTCAATGTCTCGCCCTCCCAAGGGCCGCAGGCCCGGTGTGGTGGGCTCCTCGCCTTCGTCCCTGGAACCGGCCGGGATCTGTACATCGGGGTGTCGTCGCTCCTCGTCCCCAGCTTCGCCAGTCTGGGCGACGTCTGGGCGCTGCGGTTGAGCTGACACTTCGGCCCCCACGTGCGAGCACGTTCGGGTACGCGGTTGACGGGTTGCTCGACTGCGAGCGGGCGCCCCCGGTCCCGGACGAGGAAGGATGGGAACCGCTCCCCGCCGGGGCGGGCCGCGCTAACGAATGTAGATGGACTTCAGGTCGATCCCGTTTCCGCCGGTGCCCGCGTTGACCGACGCCCGCGCCGTCGAGCGGAGCCACCCGAAGGTAAGGGTGCCCGTCTGCGAAAGGATCGAGACCTCGAGGTAGTAGTGATGGCCCTTGACGAAGGTGCCGTTGATCCACGCCGTGCTCGCGACCGAGCCCGAGAGACTCCAGGACGTGTTCGCGGGGTCGCCGACGCTGATGTTCATGCTCGTGCACGAGCTCGCGCCGCGGGTGCACGACCAGTAGATGTAGGTCAGATTATCCGTCTGATTGTAGGCACTGACGGTGTAGCCCATGTTGCCGGTGTTCGAGGTCAGGACCGACTGGTTGGTCGCGTCGTAGATCGCCGAGTAGACCTGGACCTGAGCGTAGGATTCGATCAGGCACTCTCCGGTGGTGTAGTTGTAACTCGAGGTGTGGGTCGTCAGGCCGGGGCAGCTGCCCGTCCATGTGATCGAACCGGCGATGCTGTACTTGGCCGTCCAGTTGGCGGCCACGCTGTGGACACCGGCCGAGATGGTCAGCGGGATGAACGAGTAGAACTGGCCGACCTGGTAGGCGAACCCGCCGAGGGCGTGCGGGAGCGGGGGAGCGCATGTCTTCGCCCCGGCAGACGCCGCCCATAGGTACGAACCCGTCGACAGGCTCCAGGACGCCCGGTGGCCATACGAACCTCCGGCGCAGCCACCGATCTCGTCGTACACGAACTTCACCGTCTTGCCGGTGAACGGAGGCGAGACGGTCGCGCCGACCGCCGAGGTCGCCACTAGGACCATGAGCGCCATTCCGGTGGTGACGGCTGCCGTACCGACGCCCCAGCCGGGGAGGTCCCCTCCGCTCCTTCGCCCTGGCCCTGCCCATCGATAGTCGGTCATGATACTGTATCCCATTCCGCCCTCGAACGAATCGGTGTGCGAGGTCCCTGGCCGGACGGTGCTGCGACCGTGGCGGAGGACTTAACCCTCCGTCGTAGCCAATCGGGGTGGACGGGTGACCGCCGGCCGATCGGAGTAGCCTCGACGAGAAACTTCGTGGCCGATTCCGCGGCCCCCATCCTCGCCAAACCATATCGTGGGCCCCGCCCTCGCTCTCTGATGCGCGGCCGGCGCGGTCACGGGGCGATCCGCGCCGTACTGTTCGACGTCGGGGGAACGCTCATCGATGAGAGGGACCCGGTCCATTGGGCGGAGTGCGCCCACGCGGCCGGGATTGAGGTCGACCCGGAGGCGTTGTCCCATTGCTTCGATGAAGCCGAGAAGGAGAACGACTCGTCGGGGAACCGTATCGACTTCGAGGCGTTCTGGAAGACCGTCCTGGAGCGGGCGGCAGGTACGACGGTCCCCTTGGAGAGGGTGCGCGTCTTCGCCGAGCGCGGACTGGACGGCGGACCTCCGGCGTCGTTGTACACCGATGTCCGCTGGTGTCTCGACCAGCTCCGGCGGCGTCGCTTGGCCCTCGGTGTCGTGTCGAACTCGCGATCGCAGCAGCACATCGAGAGACTGCTCGCCCGGGCGGGCATCCTGAGCTACTTCTCGACGGTCGTTTCCTCCGGGACCGAGGGCGTGGCCAAGCCCGATCCGGAGATCTTTCGCCGCGCACTCCAGCGCCTGAATGTGCCGGCCGAGGCGGCGTTCTACGTCGGCAATCTTCCCAACGTTGACGCCCGTGCCGCCCGGGCGGCCGGTCTGCACGCGGTCTGGCTCAACCGCGGGGGCACCGGCTTCGGCGAGGACCCGCCCGAGATCACCTCGCTGACCGAGCTGCCGCTCGCGATACGGGACGCGGCTAGGCTTCGTTAAATAGAGCCACTCGG
>DASRSW010000086.1:0-25952 GCA_035656275.1 Thermoplasmata archaeon | reverse complement strand
CGCCGAGAACGGTCAGGTCGAAGCTGGGGCCGGCTTCGGGCAGGAACCCCCGAAGCGCGAGCTCATAGGCCCGGGCCGCCGCCTCGGGATCGGCCTCCTCCACCGGGACGGGGTGGACATTGCCCAGGGGGACCGCTCCGCGGGAGAGCAGCGACTCCTCCGCCAGCCGGAAATTGGAGTCGGGAGAGTCGTACGGGACGAACCGCTCATCCCCCCAGAACAAGTGGACCTGTCCCCACGGGAACGTCGCGGAGGAGACCTCGCCCAAGCGCTCGTAGAGCTCCTTCGGGGTGGCCCCCCCGGCGAGCGCTACCAGGGCGCGGCCCCGAGTCGCGATCACGCCCTGGAGCGTCTCAAGGACGTACTGCGCCGCCGCGCTCGCCAGGGCCGTAGGGTCGGCGAAGCGTCGGACCTCGCTCATCCGACGGTCGACCACTGGTAGCCGACGCGTTCGGCGAGGCGGTCCGCCTCCGCGGGGCCCTCGCTCCCCGCCGCGTAGGTGGTGAGCGCGGGACGGCGCGCGACCAGCGGGGCGTAGAGTCGCCAGGCGGCCTCCACTTCGTCCGCTCGGACGAAGAGGGTCTGGTCGCCCCTCTGCAGGTCCGTGAGGAGCGTCTGGTACGCGTCCGCGAGGGGACCGAACGCCTCCGCGTAGCGGAAGTGCATCCGGTGGGTCTCCATCTCGAGAGCGTGACCCGGCGGCTTGAGCTCGAAGGAGAGCTCGAACCCTTCGTCGGGCTGGACGGTGATGGTCAGCGTGTTGGGTCGCATACCGGCGGCGTCTTCCGTGGGGAAGAAGGTCACCGGGGGACGACGAAAGCTCACGACGATGCGCGTCGATTTCGACTTGAGCCGCTTTCCCGTACGGAGGAGGAAGGGCACCCCCTGCCACCGCCAGTTGGAAACCCGCACGCTGAGAGCCACGAACGTCTCGGTGGTCGACTGGCCGGAGACGCCGTCCTCACTTCGGTATCCCGGCACGGGCTTCCCGCTGACCGTCCCGGGGCCGTACTGGCCGAAGACCGAGTCTTCGGCCTTGATGGGCGCCACCGCCTGGAGCACCTTCACCTTCTCATTCCGCACGGCGTCCGCGTTCAGAATCGCGGGCACCTCCATCGCCGTGAGCGTGAGGAGCTGCGTCAGGTGGTTCTGGACCATATCGCGGAGCGCCCCCGCGCTCTCGTAGTATCCCGCCCGCTCCTCGACCCCGAGGTCCTCCGCGACGGTGATCTCGACGCAATCCACCCGGTCCCGACTCCACAGCGACTCGAAGAGGGTGTTGGCAAACCGGAAGACGAGGAGATTCTGGACCGTCTCCTTTCCCAGGTAATGGTCGATCCGGTAGACCTGGCTCTCGTCGAACCATCGGTGGATCGTCGCATTCAGGGCTTCCGCTGATGCCAGGTCGTGGCCAAACGGCTTCTCGACGACGAGGCGGGACCACCCCGGCGACTTCCCGAGCCCCGCCTCCCCGAGGCCCCGAATCGTATCCGCGACGGCGTCGACCGGAAGTGCGAGGTAGAAGACGCGGTTACCGGGGAGGTGGTCCGCCGCTTCGAGCGCAGCGAGGCGCCCGGCGAGGTCGGCGTAGCCCGTGCCGGAGGTCGGGTCGAGCCGCTGGTAGTGCACCCGATCTCGGAGCCAGGCTTGGCTCTTAGCGTCGGCGGGGACGCCGGCATCGGCCAGCGCGGAGAGGAGGGAGGCGCGGAAGGCCGCGTCGTCGAGCGGGGCGCGGGCGACCCCGAGGAGGGCGACTCGGTCGAACGCCCCCTCCTCGGCGCAGACCCGCGCCAAGGCCGGCAGGAGCTTTCGATGCATGAGGTCCCCCGTCGCGCCGAGGACGACGAACACGTGCGGCTCGAGCCCGGCAGGGTCGGCCATCCCGTCACTCCGTCTTGACGGCGTGGCCGCCGAACTTGTTGCGCATGACCGCGAGCATCCGCTCCGTGAACGGGTTGTCCTCCCGCGACCGGAGCCGGGCCTCGAGGGCGAGGGTGATCACCGGTGCCGGGATGTTCAGGTCCATCGCCTCGGTCACCGTCCAGCGCCCCTCACCGGAATCGACCACGTACGCCTCAATCCCCTGGAGCGTCGGATTCTCGTGAAGGGCCTCGGCCGTGAGGTCGAGGAGCCAAGAGCGGACGACGCTGCCGAACCGCCAGATCTCGGCCACCTGCGGAAGGTCGAGCGGGAATTCCGTCTTTCCGGCGAGGATCGCGAACCCCTCCGCGTAGGACTGCATGATTCCGTACTCGATCCCGTTGTGGACCATTTTGGTGAAGTGGCCCGCGCCCGACGGTCCGACGTGCCCCCACCCTTGGGTCGGCGACGGGGCGAGCGTCTCCAAGATCGGGCGCAGCTGGGCGACGGGGGCGTCGTCGCCCCCGACCATGAGGCTGTAGCCGGCCGTGAGCCCCCAGATCCCTCCACTCGTTCCACAGTCGACGTAGTGGAGCCCTTTCGCCTTGACACGGGCCGCCCGGGGGAGGGTGTCCCGGTAGTACGAGTTCCCCCCGTCGACCAGGATATCCCCGGGGCTGAGCAGCGGGAGGAGCGCGTCGATGTTCTCGTCGACGGGCGCGCCGGACGGGACCATCAGCCAGACGACGCGGGGCGGCGTCAGTTTGGCCACGAGGTCAGCGAGGGAGGTCGCTCCCTCCGCCCCGAGCCCGACGACGGCCTCCACGGTCGCGGGGGTGCGGGCGTAGCCGACGACGCGATGTCCCCCCTTCACGAGGCGGTGCACCATGTTCGCTCCCATCTTGCCGAGCCCGACCATGCCGAGTTCCATTGTTCACTCCTACAGGCGTACCCCCGCCGCCGCGAGGTCCGAGCGGAGCTCGGCCGGGGTGCGGTAGAGGATCGTCTGGAACCCGAGACCCGCCGCGGGGAGGAGGTTTTCGGGTCGGTCGTCGATGAACAGGACCTCTCCCGGCGGACGGCCGAGCACGTCCCGGACGAGCTGGTAGGCCGCGGGGTCGGGCTTGCGCCGACCAAGGTAGCACGACGAGAAGTAGAGCGACAGGAACCGGTCCAGACCGAAGGTCTGGATCCGGTACTCGTTGAGCTCCCGGCTCTCGTTGTTGAAGCAGGCCGTGAGCCGCCCGGGGTGCGCGCTCGCTGCGCGGGCGATGTCGATCACGGCGGGCCTCGGGGTGGAGCAGCCCAGAACGAACGACCAGAACGCCGTGCGCGGAAACGACCGGCTCGTGTGGAACACGACCCGGTCGAGGTACTGCTCAGAGGTGATCTCCCCGCGTTCGAACGGGCCCATCGCCTCCAGGTGCCGGCGATCCAACTCAGCGAGGTCGAGGCCGAACCGCTCCGCGGCCGACTGTCGGCTGGCCTCGTCGAACCCGTTCGACAACAGGACGCCGCCAATGTCCCAGAGCAGCACCGTCGGTTCAGCCATGGACGACCCGCGTGAGTCGCGCCAGCGCGTCGATCACGTCTCCCCCGAGCTCGATGCGGAGCACCCGGCGTCCCCGTTGCTGGAGGGCCTGGAAGTCGCCGAGCGCCTGAGCCCGCAGGAGCTTACCGAAGGTGTAGTCCGTGCCGGGCACGCTCAGGTCTTCGCGCACGTCGTCGAGGAGCTGGATAAATCGTCCCGTTGGAGGGCCGCCCTTGTGCAGCTGGCCCGTGGAATGCAGGAATCGGGGGCCATACCCGAGGGTGGTCGCCCGGCGGAACCGATTGAGGAAGGCCCGTCGCACGCTCCCCAGCGCTTCCGTGGTGGCGATGGAGGGGGCGAGATAGGCTTGGAGTCCGAGGTAGTCCGTGGGACCGACCCCCTGGGCCCACCCCTCGATCGCGGTCGCGAGTCCGGGCGCGTCGTCCGCACGGGCGGTGAGCGAGGCCGGCAGCGCCTGGGGTCCCCCCGGGGCGGCCATCGCGTTGCGGGCCAACTCCTTCGCAAGTTCGACGTCCGGCTGGTCATACGGGTCGATCCCCAAGATCGGACCGCTCACGGCGATCGCGGTTTCCCAGCGGAAGAACTCCCCCCCGAGGTCCGACGGTTCGGAGAGGGGGAGTCGGATCACCGGGTGGCCGGCGGCGGCGAGCGAAGCGGCAGGGCCCGCAGCGGCGGTCGCCACGGGTTTCGGTTCGAGGGTCACAAAGACCCGGTCGGCCCCGTAATCCGACGGGGCGAGCGGTGCCTCCCTCACGACAGGAACCAGGCCGCGCCCTTGCTTTCCCGTGCTCTCCGCGATCAACTGCTCGGCCCAATCCGGGAACGCCTCGAAGGCGGGCTCGGTCAGGAAGGTCACCTTGTCGCGCCCGGCGAGGGCCAGCTCACCGAGGGCCGCGCCCAGCCGGAACCCTGGGTTCTCCTTCGCGGGAACGCAGAACGCCGAGGCTTCGGCGACCCGATAGGCACGGTCAAGGAGGGCCCGGAGGTCGACCCCGAGGAGGGCGGCGGGAACAAGGCCGAAGACCGTCAGCGCCGAATAGCGGCCTCCCACATCGGGCGGAGCGGTGAACGTCCGCCGAAACCCGTCTCGCTCGGCCAGCGCCTGGAGCGGGGTCCCGGGGTCGGTGATGGCCACGAATCGGCGACCGACACGGTCGGTCCGCCCCTGGAGCTGCTGGCGGAAGTAGGCGTAGAAGGAGAGCGGCTCGATCGTCGTGCCGGACTTACTGGACACGAGGAAGAGCGTATGGTCGAGGTCGAGCCGCTTGGTGAGGTCCGCCACCGCGCGCGGGTGCGTGCTGTCGAGCACGAAGAGTTCCGGGTAGCCCGCTGGAGCCGCAAAGGTCCGGGCGAAGACGTCCGGGGCCAGGCTCGAGCCGCCCATTCCGAGGACCACCACGTGACGGAACCCTTCCTGACGGACCTCGTCGGCGAACGCCTCCAGCTCGGCCAGCTGGGCGTGCATCGATTCGGGGAGCGAGATCCAGCCCATGCGAGATCGCACGTCGCTCGCCGGGGTCTGCGGCCAGAGGCTGGGGTCCTTCCGCCAAAAGCGATGGGAGGCGTCCGCCGACTGCCATGCCTCGAGCCGCCGGTCGACGGCCGCCTCAACCGGGCCGAGGGTCCACGTCGGAGCGGGGAGCCCCTGGGCGAGGAAGGCGCTCCGCTTCGATTCGAGCGCGTCGAGCAGCGTGGCGAAGGACGTCAGAAACGCCGCGACGCCCTCGTCGAGCAGCCCGCGGGTGATCGCTTCCAAATCGACGCCCACACTCGCGAGCCGACGGAGGATCTCCTCCGACTCGGGTCCCTCGGCCTCGAGGGAAGCGCCGCGGACCACGCCGTGATCGCGGAAGGCCTCGAGGGTCGCGGGCGGGATGGTGTTGACCGTATCCCGCCCGATCAGCTCCTCGACGTAGAGCGTGTCGCGATACCGGGGGTCCTTGGTGCTCGTGCTCGCCCAGAGTAGGCGCTGGGGCCGGGCTCCGCGGGCGCGGAGTGGGGCGAACGCGGGTCCCTCGAACAGCTCGCGATAACGGCGGTACACCCGACGACAGTTCGCGATCGCCACCCGGCCCCGCAGCGCCGTCGCGGCAGGCGAGCCCAAGGCGTCGAGCGCGGCGTCGACCTTGGTGTCCACGCGGCTCACAAAGTAGGAGGCGACGGAGGCGACGCGCGCCGGGTCGGGGGACTTGGTGAGCCCCCGGAGGAAGGCCGCAGCTACGGCTTCATACTGGGCTTCCGAGAACATGAGGGTGACGTTGACGTTGAGCCCCTCGCTGAGGAGCCGCTCGATCGCCGGGACGCCCTCGGGAGTCGCGGGGACCTTGATCATGAGGTTCGGGCGGTCGACCTCCCTCCACAGTCGACGGGCCTCGGCCACCGTCCCTTCGGTGTCGTGCGCAAGCCCGGGGGCCACTTCCAGGCTCACGAGCCCGTCTGCTCCCTCGGTCGCTCGGTAGACGGGGCTCAGGATGTCGGCGGCGCGCCGGACGTCCTCGACGGCGAGCGCCTCGTAGAGCGAGGCGAGGGCGACCGTCGGGTCGGTGGACACCGCCGTCTGGATGGCGGTGTCGTAGTCCGAGCTCCCGACGATCGCCTTTTCGAAGATCGAAGGGTTGGCGGTGACGCCGGTGACCCCTTCGTCCCGGATGAGCTCTTCGAGCTTCCCGCTCGTGAGCAGGTTTCGGCGGATGTAGTCGAGCCAGATCGACTGGCCCTGGGCGCGAAGGTCGGCGATCGCGTTCATCGGGGTGCAGGTACCCTTGCTCGGTTCAGGAGTTCTCGCGCACGGCGAATCACCTCGTCCACGGTGAATCCCAGGTGCTCCAAGACGACGGGGCCGGGGGCGGAGGCCCCGAAACGGTCGAGGCCCAGGACGTCGCCGTCGGCGCCAACCCACTGCCACCACCCTGCCGTCGCCCCCGCTTCGATGGCAAGCTTGGGGGTCCCGCCGGGCAGCACCTGGCGGCGGTACTCCTCCGGTTGCTCCCGGAAGAGCTCCCAAGAGGGCATCGAGACGACCCGCACGCGACGCCCGGCGGACTCGAGCGCTCCACGAGCAGCCAGGGCGAGATGGACCTCGGAGCCGGTTGCGACGAGGATGATCTCGGGAGTCCCCGCGCTCGCTTCCGCGAGGATATACGCCCCATGGGCCGGACCCGTCATCACCGGGAAGTTCGTTGGGTCGAGAACGGGGAGTTTCTGACGGGTGAAGGCGAAGAGGACGGGGCCTTCCCGGGAAAGGGCCACCCGCCAGAGAGCCGTGGTCTCGTTCGCGTCGGCGGGGCGGAGGACCGTGAGGTCCGGTATCAATCGGAGGCTCGTGAGGTGCTCGACCGGCTGGTGGGTCGGTCCGTCCTCGCCGAGGCCCACGGAGTCGTGGGTGAAAATGAAGATCGACGGGGCCCGCTGGAGCGCCGCGAGCCGCAACGAGGGGCGCGCGTAGTCCGAGAAGACGAGGAAGGAGGCGCCGAAGGGGCGGATCCCCCCGTGGAGCGCGAGGCCGTTGACGACGGCGGCCATCGCATTCTCCCGAACCCCGAAGTGGATGTTCCGCCCGTTGGACTCGGAGCTCCCGAGGTCTCCAAATCCGGTGAGGGTCGTCTTGGTCGACGGCGCCAGGTCCCCCGACCCTCCAAGAAACCCGGGGACCCGCTGGACCAGCGCGTTGATGATCCCCGCCGAGGCGTCACGCGTCGCTATCGGCTTATCGACCGGGAACGAAGGGAGCCCTCCATCCCAGCCCGCTGGTAGGGTCCGCTCCATCGATTGCTGGAGCTCCGAGGCGAGGTCCGGATGGTGGGCCGAGAACTGTTTCCATCGGGTGTCCCACTCGGCCTCCCAGACGCGGCCGCGCTCCACGGCGGACCGCATGTGGGTCGCCACCTCCTCGGGCACCAGGAATGGAGGGTCCACGGGCCATCCGAGCTTCTCCTTTGTTTGCCGAGTGGCCGCCGGGCCCAGGGGCTCTCCATGGGCCTCGTGCGTGTCCTGTTTCGGGCTCCCGTAGCCGATGTGGGTCCGGACGATGACGAGCGACGGCCGAGCGGTGTCGGCTTTCGCCTCGCCGATCGCCCGGTCGATCGCCGCCAGGTCGTTCCCCTCGGGCACACGGAGCACCTGCCAGTTGTACGCCGCGAAGCGCACCGCGACGTCCTCGGTGAAGGCGAACTGGGTCGGGCCCTCGAGGGAGATGTGATTGTCGTCGTACAGATAGATGAGCTTCCCGAGGCGTATGTGGCCGGCGAGCGAAGCGGCCTCGGAGGCAATCCCCTCCATGAGGTCGCCGTCCGAGACGAGGCCGTACGTCGAATGGTCGACGATTCGCTCCGCGGTGCCCCCGAACCGTTCCGAGAGGTATCGTTCGGCCAGCGCGAACCCGACCCCCATCGCGAACCCCTGCCCGAGCGGACCGGTGGTCGCCTCCACCCCTGGCGTCACTCCGCGCTCGGGGTGGCCCGGCGCGCGGCTTCCCCACTGCCTAAACCGCCGGAGCTCGTCGAGCGGTAGGTCGTAGCCCGAGAGGTGGAGGAGCGCATACAGGAGCGCGGACCCATGGCCGGCCGAGAGGACAAAGCGGTCCCGGTCCCACCAGGACGGATTGGCCGGTGAGTGCCGGAGGTAGCGATTCCAGAGGACGTACGCCATGGGGGCGGCGCCCAGGGGAAGTCCCGGGTGCCCCGATTTGGCCGCCTCCACGGCGTCGACCGCAAGAAAGCGCAGCGCATTCACGCACCGCTGGTCGACCTCGCCGAAGGAGGATCCCGTCACGCGGTCTCCCCCCGGGCCCACTCGGCGGCCCCGATCGCGACGGCGTCGTTTCCTAACGCGGTCCGCGCACCCCGCAGGCCCTCGGCGATCGACGGAAGGATCCGCGGCCGCGCCGATTCGAGCGCCCTCTCGAAGACCTCCCAGGCTCCGGTGAGGACCCCGCCTCCGGCCACGATGAGGTGCGGGTTGAACGCGTTGGCGATCCCGACCAACCCCGAAGCGAGGTAGTCGCTCGTTTCCTGAAGAAGCTGGACCGCGAAGGGCTCCCCACTGCCGGCCAGCCGGACGATGGCCTCGGTGTCGAGACGCTCCAACGGCGCGGCGCTCGCCGACTCAAGTCGCGCCGCCGCCGCAGGGTCGGTGCGTGCCGCCTCCCGAGCCCGCTCCGCGATCGCCCAGCCTCCCACGTAGGCTTCGAGGCAACCGGAGTTTAGGCAGGTGCAGCGCCGACCTCCGTGGACGATCGTAAGGTGGCCGAGCTCCCCGGCCGCATTACTGCTCCCCCGGAGAAGGTGGCCGCCCGAGACGACGCCCCCACCTAGGCCCGTTCCCAGGAACAGACAGACGAGGTCCGCCTCGCCGCGGCCGACGCCATGGTGCCACTCCCCGACCGTGGCGGCCCTCACGTCGTTCAGAACCGAAACCGGAGTACCGAGGGCGACCCGCAGCTCCTCCCCGAGCGGGACGTCCTTCCAGCGGAGGTTCGGGGCAAAGCGAACCAACCCAGCGAGGTCGACCTGGGCGGCTACGCCAACCCCCACGGCCGAGGGAATCTCCGTTCCCGCCCCCGTAAGGCTCCGTACGGAGTCGACGACGGTTTGAATGACGAGGGCCGACCCTCGGCCCGCGTCCGTCGGCCGCCGGTCGGAGCGCGAGACCCGGCCCTCCGCGTCCAGGAGGACCGATGCGACCTTCGTCGCCCCGAGGTCCACGCCCACCGTGTACCCGCCCTCCCCGTGCATTCGGCACCCAAACGGAGCCCCCTGAAGTGGGGGTGGCGCGGCTCGCTGGCGGGCGCTCGATTCCCACTCCTGGACCCGGTTGATCCGGCCCACCCTGTACTCCATTAAAGCCGTTGCCGAGGCCTCGCCGGTCGAGAGACGACTTCCGGCGCGCCGCTTTCCGAACGGAGGAGCTATGGGGGAGAAGCGGGCATCGTTTCGGCGTGACGAGGCCCCCGCCCCTCTTCCGCGTAAGCCGGCTGCTGGGGCGGATCGGGATCGTCGTGGCGGTCGTCATCCTCTCCTACGTGGGCCTCACGGTCTACTCCGCGAGCCAGATCGGGGTCGGCTCGGGAGGGAGCCCGACCACCGTGAACGTCTCCCAGAACGTCGTGACCCTCACGAGCGGGTTCTCCCTCGCGAACCACGGGTTCCTCGCGATCACGGGCGTATCCATCACGAGCGTCGTCCGTTACCCGGACGGTACCCTCCTCGGGGTCGCTAGTTCGCCGACGTTGACGATACCTCCGGCGACGAATTCGACGATCCCCGTTTCGATCTCGGTCCCGTTGAGCGCCGGGGCGGAGGCCACGGCGTTGCTGACGCACAGTGTCCACCTGCCAGCGGAGACCTCGGCGAACGTCACCTTCGGCGGGATCGTCACGGTCCGCGTGCTCGACAGCTCGGGGTTCGACTGGGGGGCCCCGTTTGATAGCCTCAACGCCACCGTCGGCTCGCCGATGGCCCAGCCGAACGGCACGGTAGCGGTTCCCGTCCAGATCTCGTTCAACAACCGGGCGCAGTTTGACGAGAACGGACAGTTCAACTACGCGATCCTCTCCTCCACCGGCGCCACCTGTGCCTCGGGAACGATTCCCGTTCAAGTGCCACCCGGTGGGGCGTTCAACCAGGGCGCCACCGTCTACCTGCCCGCCTCCTGCTCCGCCTCAGGGGGGGCGGTGGCGCTGTCCTACACGGGGGCGGGCCTCAACCTCGCCCTTCCGAAGGAGCCGATCCCTTGAACGCGTCGCCGCCCCCTCCCATGCCCCCGGCCCGAGTCCCCTCGCTCGGTCGTCGGCTCGTCTTCGGTGTCCTTCGGCTGATCCCGACGATCCTCCTCTGGGTCGTGCTGCCGTACGCCGCGCTCACTCGCCTGGGGTCCCTGGGGCTCCAATCGTCGTTGAATCTCTCCACGATCGTGATCGTCGGTACGGTCCTCGCGGTGCTCGGTTCCATCCGATACATCGTGAAGCCGACCGTAGCCTTCGGCCCCGTCGGGGCGGTCGGATCGGCGATCACCGCGGCCTATCTGTTCACGCTCGGACAATCGGCCCAGTTCTCGTTCGCCGGGCCGAGTCACGTCACCCTGGGGCTCGAGTATGGCACGATCCTGGAGCTTCTCGCCATCGTGCCGCTCTTCGGAATCGCCGCTGCGCTGGTCACGACGGCCGAGGACCTGGTCCATCCCGGCGAGCGGCTGCCGTTCGACTACCCGGCCCGCTAGGGCCCTTCGCCGGCTCAGCGGACCGAGGCTTTCTCGATCCGCACGGGACTGCGCGGTCGGTCCGAGCTGTCCCGCGGGACCGCCGCGATCTTGTCCACGACCGGCTGACCCGCCACGACCTTGCCGAAGATGGCATGCTTCCCATCGAGCCAGGTCGTCGGGGCGAGCGTGATGAAGAACTGGCTGCCGCCCGTGTTGGGACCGGCGTTCGCCATCGACACGATCCCCGGGCCGGAGTGGCGGAGCGACGGATGGAACTCGTCGGGGATCGTGTACCCCGGTCCCCCCGTACCGTCTCCCTTGGGACACCCTCCCTGGATCATGAAGCCGGGGATGACCCGGTGGAACGAAAGCCCGTTGTAGAACCCGTCCCGGACGAGCTTCAGGAAGTTGCCGGCGGTCTTCGGGGCCTTGTCCTGATAGATCTCGAGGGCGATCTCACCGAGGTTGGTCTGCAGCGACACTACGGGATTGGGCATGCGCGGCCGACACCGCAGGGGGTAAAGGCGGTTTGGGGCGCCGCTAGCGGAAGTGGTGGCGCACCAGCACGAGGTAGACGAGCAACAGGACCTCGATGAGGCTCTGGAGCGTCAGTAGGCCTCCCCCAATGATCGTGCTCAGCCAGAGGAACCCCACCACGATGACGGAGAGGACCAGGGCCCACATCTCAAGGTCCCAAAGCCCCGTGGCCACCACGAAGAGGAGTATGGCCAGGATCAGCAGCACGATCGCGTCGATGAGGACGTTGCCCGAAAGTCCGAACCCGGAAACTCCGTAGAGGTGGGTCCCGAAGACGAAGAGCACGATGCTCGCGACCAGGATCAGTGCCCCGAATAGACCAATGAGCACCGCCAGAACGGCGACCCCCAGCGGGCGTTCTCGACGGGGCGATGGGTAGCCGGCCATCGGTGGGAGGACGGAGGCGAACGTAAGGGTAAGAAAGTTTGCCCCGTCCCCCGCCGACCCTCTTTATACCCGCAGGGCCGTCGTCTAGCTCCGGGAACGGGCGCGCCGATCTGCGCTCTCGACGTTGAACCGGACGATCACCTTCTTCGGGCTGTTCATCCTCCTCCTCGGGATCGCTCTCATCGCGTCGCCCATCGTTCTCAACGGGGTCGAGACGGTCACTCCCTTCCTGGAGCTCGGGATTTTTGTGCTTCCCGTCGGTCTGACGACCATCCTCTGGGGCGCGTCGAGCCCGAACCCGGCGGTCACGACGGTCGCGGGCCTACTGGGAAATCCGGAAGAGAACATCATGCGGCGAGCCGAAAGCGGCCCGTCGCGGACGTACGACGTGCGGTATCTGCCCGGCCCCCGGGAGTCGGTCAACTGCCGTCACTGCTACACCCTCATCCCCTGGAACATCGCGGAGTGCCCCCGCTGTGGCCGACGGCGCGAGTGCCGGGCCTGTGGGCGGCTCCTCTACTTCCTCTCGGGGGCGGTACGCTGCCTCCCCTGCGTGCGGGATGAGACGTTCTGCAACTGCCCGCGGCTCAAGCGACCCGCGGTAGGCTCGGGCGCCGCCGGCCGTGGAGCGAGGGCATGAGCGACCCGTCCCTCGACCGGTCCATCCCCCGGGGCCAGAGCGTCCTTCCGCCCATCGTGCAGGCCCACTTCGACGGGGCCTGTGAACCTCCGAAGGGCGGGGGAGTCGCGACGTATGGGTTCACGGTCGAGGGCGCGGGCATCTTCCACGAGGAGGGGGGCCTCGCCGTCGCCCCCTGGGCTCCGACCGCGACCAACAACGTCGCGGAGTACACGGCAGCGATACGGGCGCTCGAGTGGCTGGTGAACCACGGCTTCCATGGCGTTGTGCTCCTCGTGGGGGACAGCCAGCTCGTCATCCGGCAGATGACCGGAGAGTACGAGGTGCGGGCCGCCCATCTGAAGGCCTACCACGACCACCTGAAACGGCTGGTCGCGCAGTTTCCGGAAGTCCGATTCGTCTGGGTGCCACGAGAGGAGAATCAACGCGCCGACGAACTCTCCAAGGAGGCGCTCCGTGCGGCGCTTCCCGAAGCTCGGCGAGTGCGGCGACCGCGATAGCCCCGCTACCTCGGCGGGTGTACTCGAGTCCCGACGGACAAGATCTACGGAGGGCGGGGATCAGCCCCAGCGAACCGTGTAAACGAGGGTCCGGCCTTCCATGGCCGCCCGTGCCCGGGCCGTGTCCACGAGCGTCGCGAACGATGCGGCGGCGTCGAGGCTGAGCCGAGGACGGCCACCGTACCCCCGCTGTACGGCCTTTCCCAGGAAGACCCGCTTCTGAGGGGCCGGCGGTTCGGCGACCGTTTCCGCCGTTGGCGCGCTCGGTGTCGAGCGAGGGACCAGCTCACGACGGACTCCGGTCTCGACGGCAGGATTCGCGTCCATTCGGTCTCGGCGGGGTCGTCCCATGGCCCAATTGTCAGACGGATGTCATACATAAACGTGTACGCTCGACAGGAAAAGGAGGGGGGTGCGGCTGGCCCCTCCTCGGAGGTTCAGGGCGGACAGTTGGCGGACGACCCCCCCTTTTTCGAGTGGACGACCGCGGGATGGGGAAACCCAGTTCGGAGGTCAATCCAGCTTGACTTACGGGTTATGAGAGAGAACGGCCGCTGGCTGGTTGAGGCGCGAGAGCATGACGGAGTCAAGCTGGTACACGTGGGTAGCGGCAGGAATGGCGTTGGTCGTGGTGGTGGGCCTGGTGGCCGGCTTGGGTCTCGGAAGTGGATACGGGGCGAAGGCGACCACGAACTCGACCACTCCCGCGTCAGGGGCTCCGGTCTACCTCTACCTCACGATCGCGTTCAACCCGGTGAACGGAATGGACCAGTACTTCCCTGCGAACTTCAGCGTCCCGGCCCACACTCTCGTGCACTTCGTGATCACGAGCTACGACAACGGGCACAACGTGGTTCCGAGCCAGTACACGCAGGTCCTGGGAACCGTCGGCGGCGTCTCCACGTGGTCGAACTCTTCGATGGCCTCCCCGGAAACCGCGGGCTCCGTCCCCTCCGCGGTCATCTCCCACACCTTCACGATGGAGAGCGGCGGGTACATGCTGAATGTCCCGATCCCGATGGCCACGGACGGGGCGAATCCGACCACGGTCTCGTTCGGGGCCTACTTCAACAGCACCGGCACGTTTAGCTGGCAGTGCATGGCGCCCTGCGACATGGGCTCCATGTCCACGGCCGGCTACATGTCTGGAACCGTTACCGTGGTTTCGGTCTAGGAATCGGGGCCCGGTGGACCCAACCGTTTCCATCCCCTTCTTCATCCTGCGACGCGGAAGGCCGCCCTCGTCGTCCCGGGCGCGGGCAGGGGTTAGGTGCCGGGGCCCACCCGTCAACCCTCGTTCAGCGGATGGCTAATAGGTGCGACCGGCTAGGCTCTCTTGGTTCCCTCTGCTCCCGCGGAGCGCCGGACCCAGGGACCGAAGGAACGGAGTTGCGATGAAGCTAGAACGGCCGGTCTGTTCGTGGATGGGACTTTCGCCCGACGGGGAACGTGAAGAGCCGTGCGGCAAGCCCGCGAGCTACTACGTGGAGATGCCGAGCGGGCATCGCGTGTTCAGCTGCCTCGAGCATCTCACCCACGCGAAGGCCAACGCCGAAACCGGCGCGCTGGTGCATCGGGTACCCGGCCACTATCCCCCTGAGGGTCACGAGATCTTCCCTACGCTCGCGTAGGAGCGCTCCCGTCGCTCTCCGCGAAGGAACGCAGTCCGTGGCCGAATCGTCGTTCATCCACGAAGGTGGCTGGTCGCGCGAACAGGGGTTGGCCCGGCTCGAGACGCCCGCCCGTCTCCGCTCCCGGGAGAATGAGCGTCTCTGGGAGATGGTCGGCCTCGTGCGCGGGGAATCCGTCGCCGACGTCGGGGCGGGCACCGGCTACTTCGCCTTTGAGGCGGCCCGTCGCGTCGGCCCGCGCGCCACCGTCTGGGCGATCGACATCTCCCCTGACCTCGTGGCCCTGCTGGAAGAACGCCGCCGCGCCTGGCGTCGGCCCCGGTTGACGCCGGTCCGCAGCACCCCCGAGCGGATTCCGCTCCCAGGGGCCATCGCCGACGTCGTGCTGTTGGCCAACTTTCTCCACGGGGCTCCCGGCGGGACGGTCCGAGAGGCGACCCGCCTGTTGAAGCCCCGTGGCCGGTTCGTCGTGGTCGATTGGGAGAAGCGCGAAAGCAACCACGGTCCTCCGCTCGCCCGGCGGCTGAGCCTCTCAGAGGCGGAGACCCGGCTTCGCGGCGTCGGGCTAGTTCCGGTGGCAGAGGGCCGGCTGGGGGCGGAGCACTACGTCATCGTTGCGACGCCGCGGCCGGACGGATGACCTGCGGACGCAAGGCCCGGGGATGAAGAAAGCCGACGGGAACGGACCTGCTATGAGAGCCGGCGGAGTGATCGCGATGGAGGGGGGTTGACGAAGAGGGTCGCGGCGCCGCTCCGCCGTACGCGGGCGGTGTTCGACGTGATGACCGCGCGAGTGTACTCGGTGACCCCGTCCTGGTCGCTGCTCTCCACCGCGCGGCTGCTGAGAAACCACCACGTTTCCGGCGTGCCGGTCATCGACCCGAACGACCGCGTCGTGGGGGTCGTGAGCGAATCCGACATCGTCCACGAAGTACATCGTGCCGCCGGGATCGGAAGCGCGCGCGGAACCCTCGACCTTTTGCTGACCGCCGGAGGATTTCGTAGCCGCGACCTGCTCGACCAGACGCTCAACCACCTGCGCCATCAACGGGTGGAATCGACGATGCACTCGCCGGCGATCGTGGTGGACCGGGACGCATCGATCGCAGAAGCGGCCCGCCTGCTGCACCACTTCCGCATCAATCGCTTGCCCGTCGTCGAAGACGGACGCCTAGTGGGGATTCTCACCCGTCAGGATCTGGTCGAGGCGATGCGGAAGCCCGGGCCGCGCGGCGACGCCCCCACCCGCGGGCGGTTCCGCCGAGGACCGCCGTAGGCCGCCAAGCGCACTTCTGGTGAGCCCGGTGAGGCCGGGGGAGACTACTGGACCACGCGCCGAGGGGGGGTTCTAGAAAGGGGTGAGCAGAGGTCCGGGGCCCTCGGTGTCGCCGTGGCTTGCGCTCCCGGCTCGGCCTTGGGTCCCGCTTGCCGCCAGCGGAAGCCCGAGTTCGAGGGATCCCGGCTCCAAGAGGTCGTTGCGAGTTACGATGCCCACCACCCGGCGTCCGTCGACCACGGGAAGCCGCTTCACTCCGCGGGAGCGCAGCTTACGGACCGCTTCAGCTACCGGGTCTTGCGGATGGACGGTCAGCACGTCAGGCGTCATCACCTCAGTCACCCGGGCCCGTAGGCGCCGGTGCTCGCAGACGTCGAGGAGGTTGGGATGGTTCGGCCGCCGCGCGGCCAGCAGCAGTTCAAGGAGGCCCCGGTCCGATGCCACGCCCGCGGCCCGGTTCAGGTCGCGCACAATGTCCTTCTCGCTCACGATGCCAACCAGCTGGCTCGAGCTATCGAGCACCGGGAGCCCGGAGACCCGCTGACGCCGCATGATGCGGACCGCCCCGAGGAGGCTCGACCGGGTCGACACGGTGTGAACAACGCGGCTCATTACATCCTGAACACGGAGAGCGGCCATACGCGTACCCCGGGGCCGCCTGGGTATTTCGGGGGCGCGTCAACGGGGATTGACCCCAAGAGCGGCGGGGTCACCCGCCCGACACCGGCGGCGCGCTGGTGGGGAGGGCGAAGAGGAGCCGGTCCCCACCCTTGCCAACGTTCAATTCGTCGATCTCCCCCAGCAAGTGGACGGCGGCCTCTCCCTTCGGTGTGAGTTGGTAGCGTTCGTCGGCGTGCACGATCAACCCCTCGTCGACGAGGCGTCGAATATGGAAGGAGAGCTTGGGCGAGTCGTCCAGCTTCGCCGCCTTCATCGCGTCCGTGAACGTCCCCGGGCCCTCCGCGAACCGACGCAACACCTGCCGCCGGATCGGGCTCGTCAGCGCCTCGAGCGTCGCGCCCGAGTCGGGGCTCGTGACGGTGGCTCGGATCCCGACCGCGGCGGCCTCGGACAACCGGTGCGGGTCGAACCCGATGGCGAGCGGGCCCTTCTGGTCCAGCATCGCCCGAACGCGGGAGAGGGCCTCCACGACCTCCTCCAGACGGTGCGAGACAAAGAATCCCTCCACCCCCGAGAGAATGACCGCGGGGCGGGCCACCTGGGGAACGAACGCGCTCACGGCATCGACCATCTCTGCCGGGTTGTTCGGGTCGAGGGCGTGAAAGGCGATCCGCTCGTGCGCGCGCGGGGGCTTGGACCCGAGGTAGAGCACGTTGAATCCGTCCTTCTTGGCCCAGGCCAGGGCAAGCTTCCCGGGGTCTTGGACCTCGATGCCCTTTCCCGAGAATTGCATCTGCTGCTCGGTCAGCCGGAGAACGTGCTGGATCTGGGCCACCTGGAACGGCTTACGAATGTAGTCGAAGGCCCCGAACTTCATCGCCTCGACGGCGGTCTCCACGGTCGCAAAGCCGGTGATCATGACCACGAAGAGCCGAGGCCATCGGGCCCGGGCCTCCTTGAGGAGCGACATGCCGCTCTGACGGGGCATCTTCAGGTCGGTGAACAAGAGGTCGTATTCCTTACCCTCGAGCTCTTGGATCCCCTTCGGGGCGGAGGCCGCCGTGGTCACGTCGTGCCCCTCGTCTTGCAGCAGCGACTGGAGTTCCTCGCGGAACACCTCGTCGTCGTCTACGACCAGAATCCGCACGGCGCCCCGAGTGCCCGCCCTGCTTAATCGTATTCGGCTCGAGGCGCGCGCGGTAGGGAGCAACGGAGGCGTCCCGGAGCCCCGCTTCTGTTCGAGCGCTCGCCGCGGACGCAGGAATGGGGGACGTGCCCGCCGACGACGACTTCGGTAAACCCGGCGACCGACTCCCGTGAAACCGCGGCAGCCGACCCGCCCTCGCGGTGGCCGTACAAATTCGGTCGGAGACCCCAGGGCATTCGGCCGCGTGGCCGGTCAGCCGTCCCCCTGGGTTCGGCCGAGCCGGCAGCGGCAGTAAGGCACCGGGCGTGGGCCCCCCGCGTAGCCTCCCCGAGTGCCTGCCCCGCCTCCATGCGCGTGGGGCGGACCACGCCGCTCAAAAGGGCCAGGTCAATTCGGGTTGACGTAGCGTCTCAAGACCCCGCGCTCGTAGGACGGGCAATGGCCCGCTACCCCGCCGCGGGAACCGCAGGAGGGTATCCGTCGCCGACGACGGAACGGAGATTCTCGAGGAGCATCCCCGCCGAAATCGGGAGCCGTAGCAGCAGGAGCTTCGAGTTGCGCTGCGCGTGTTCCGGCGCCCCCCTCCAGCCGAGCACGATGATCGGGATGTCGGCGTCCGCGCACGCCAAGGTATCCGGACCGGTGCAGAACGGCTGGTTACAGACGATGACGGCGGCGCGGACGCCGCGACCGCGGGGAGAAGCGAGGACTTGGCGGGCCTTTTCCGCGGAGGCGACGCTGCGGACCCGGTACCCCTCCGAGCTCAGGAGCTCCGCCACGGAGTCCGCGAGGCTCGGGGTCTCCCGGACCACCATCACAATCTCGTGCACCACGCCGGAACCACCCGAGGGCGGGTAATGAACGCGAGGTCAACGCGAGTCCACCCGAGCCCCCGAAAGGGGTCGTTGAGCTCATCCGCGCGCACGCCCGTGGTGGGGACGTCCCCCTCCCTCATGTCCGACGACGTTCGACTGCGTGCAATCCTCGAGCATGTTCCCGTCGGCATCGTCATGGTGGACCGGGCGGGAGTGATCCGTCTCGCCAACCCGGCCTACCTCGCCATCACCCGGGAGTCGAACGACCTCGTGGGTCGACCGTTCTCGCTCGCCGGCCGGGCGAGCACGCAGGTGCTCCTGGCGGGCGTGGGGCAGGTCATCGAAGGCGGCCAAGCCCTCCGGCACCGAGAACTTCTCCTCGCCCCGTCCCCGCCAGATCCGCGGCGGGTGCTCGACGTGGAGCTGCTCCCGATCTTGGACGCCTCGGGCCGGGTCGCGGAAGTAATGGGCATCGTCGAAGATGTCACCAGCCGGGTAACGGAGGAGGAGCGGGCTCGGCTCTTCTACGAGGCATTCCAACAATCGACGAACGCAATGGAGGTCACGGACGCGAAGGGGTTCCTCGTGGACGTCAACCCCGCGTTCGAGAAGATCTACGGGTACGATCGGGCGGAGGTCCTCGGGAAGCGCCCCAACGTCGTTTCGAGCGGGAAAACGGCGCGCGCGATCTACGACGAGATGTGGCGGGCGCTCCTGGACCCTTCGGTCGGACACTGGTCGGGCGAGATCGTCAACCAGAGCCGCGACGGCCGCGAGCACCCGGTCCTCCTGGCCATCTCCGCGATTAGAACCCCGGCAGGCGTGGTGACCAACTACGTCGGCGTGGCGGTCGACCTCAGCGAGCAGCGGGCCTGGGAGCAGCAGGCGGTGCATGCGGAGCGGCTCACTTCCTTGGGGCAGCTCGCGGCGGGGGTGGCGCATGAACTCAACACCCCGCTCGCCAACATCATGCTCGTCGCCGAGAGCGTCCAGCGCAAGAGCAAAGAAGCGTTCGTCAAGGACCGGATGGGGACGATCGTCGGACAGACCGAGATCGCCGCCCGGATCGTCCGGGGGCTCCTCGATTTCTCGCGGCGGCACGAGCCCCAGATCCGGGAGCTGAATCTGTCGGACGTCGTGCGCGACGCCGTGGGGTTCATCAAGGGAAAGCAGTCGGAGGACGTCGAGCTCGCGGAAGAGTATGCGCGGGGAGCCATTCCGATCCGCGGGGACCGGGACCAGCTCATCCAGGTCTTCACCAATATCATCAACAACGGCTACGAGGCGCTGGATGGCCCCGGGGAGATCAAGGTCCACGTCGGCGCCGCCGACGGGTTCGCGCTCGTTACGATTCAGGACAATGGCCCCGGCATCCCGCCGAACGTCCTTCCGCACATCTTCGAGCCGTTCTTCACCACGAAAGCGGATCGCAACGGGACCGGGCTCGGGCTCGCCATCTGCCACGGGATCGTCCAATCGCACGGAGGGGAGATCCGCATCGAAAGCGAGGTCGGTAAGGGCGCGCGGTTCATCGTTCGATTGCCGCTGCTGAAGGGGCCCCACCCGCCCCTGGCGGGCCGCGAGTCGTAGGCCGCCTCCCCTCGGGGGGCTCCTTCGACAACGGAGCCGGGTCCGCCGGGCTAGCCGCCCTTCCGCGGCTTCCGGCCCCGGGGCTTCTCCGCTCCGCGGTGTAGCACCGTCTGCTGATCGAGGAAGCTCGCCAGCGTCCCGTCGAGATCGGAGTAGTCGTACGTCACGTTGACGATCTCCGGCGGGACATGGACCAGCCGGCGGAGGTCCACCGGGCTACCGTCCACCACCAGGTCGACGTGGGAAGCCGCGATCGTCTCCTCGAGCTCGCGCACCTGCTCCGGCCCGTAGCCCATCGCGGGCAGGACCTGTTGGAGGTGGGGATACTCCTGGTAGACCCGGGCGATGCTCCCGACCGCGAACGGGCGGGGGTCCACGATCACGGCTCCGGATCGTTGGGCCACCAGCGTCCCAGCGCCGAACGCGAGCCCCCCGTGGGTGACCGTGGGCCCATCCTCGACGACGAGCACCCGACGCCCGCGGAGCCGCTCGGGGTGGGCCACGGCGAGCGTCAGCGCGCCCCGGAACACGGGCGCCCTAGGATTGACCCGGTGCGCGTTCTCCTCGACGAGCCGGACGTCCTCGGGCCGGGCGGAGTCGGTCTTGCTGACCACGATCGCGGCCGCCATGCGGAAGTTGGCCTCTCCGGGGTAGTAGAGGAGCTCGTGGCCCGCCCGGTGCGGGTCCGCGACGACGAGGCTCACATCGGGGACGTAGAACGGAAGGTCGTTGTTCCCCCCGTCCCAGAGGACGATGTCGGCCTCCCTCTCGGCCGCCCGCAGGATCGGCTCGTAGTCGACGCCCGCGAAGACGACGACCCCGTCCTTGAGGTGGGGCTCATACTCCTCCCGTTCCTCGATCGTGCAGTGCGCACGGTCCAGGTCGTCGAACGTCGCAAACCGCTGGACGGCCTGTTCGGCGAGGTCGCCGTAGGGCATCGGATGGCGGACCACCGCGACCCGCTTCCCCTTCGCGCGCAGGTACCGGGACACGAACCGCGTGAGCGGGCTCTTTCCCGAACCGGTGCGGACCGCGCAGATGCTGACGACGGGCTTCGTCGACTTCAGCATCGTGTCGTGGGGCCCGGCCAGGAGGAAGCTTGCGCCGGCGGCGAGCGCGATGGACGCCTTGTGCATCACCTCCACGTGGGGGAGGTCGGAGTAGGCGAGCATGACGAGGTCGACGTTCTCCTTCCGGATCAGCTCCGGCAGGGTGGCCTCAGGGACGATGGGGATTCCTTCGGGATACCCCGGGCCCGCGAGGGAGGGCGGATAGCGCCGGCCCGCAATGTTGGGAATCTGCGCGGCCGTGAAGGCCACTACCTTGACTTCCGAGTTCCCCCGGTAGAGGAGGTTGAAGTTGGGAAAGTCCCGGCCGGCGGCTCCCACGATGACGACGCGACGCGCTGGCATGCGCCGGACTTGGCGTCCGGGCTTAAAAACTGGGGGTCAAGCGGGGGGCACACGCCGAGGCGGAGGACCTAGACTCGCCGATCGGCTCCCCGTCGAAGGGTCGCTGACCCCGCGCTGGCCGTTGAGGGCTCCTCAAGGCTCCGACGGTCCTTCCATCTCGAACACGGAGTGGAGGATGCCGAACTCCGAGGCCATACGCGTCCGCAGCTCGGAGATGACCCCTCTCCCCTCGAGGAGCGACATGGCGTCCAAGCGGACGTGGGCGGTCATGCACACAAGCGTCGGGCAGACCGCCCACACGTGGAGGTCGTGCACCTCGCGCACCCCGGGCACCGCGAGCGCCGAACGATGGATCCGCTCCACCGACAGGTTTCGCGGGACCCGTTCCGTGAGGACCTCCCAGCCCGCGCGGAACAACGGGAGGGACTCGTAGACTAGGATGACGGCGATGACGAGCGCCGCCACCGCATCGACCCAGGCGGCTTGCGGGTGGAGGAGTAGGATCGCCCCGGCGACGAGAAGCGCCCCCGTGATCACCACGTCACTGGCCAGGTGGACAACCACGCTGAGGAGATTGAGCTCGCGGGCGGCTTTCGGTAGGCGCCCGAGCACGGCAAGGCTGATCGACCGAAGTCCAAACGTTGGGATGGCGACCGCGAGAACCCAGACCGCATCGACGGGACCGGAAAAGCTGCTGCCGCGCCAGAGGGCGGTGGCCGCCTCAAAACCGAAGACCGCCCCGGTCGCGAGGACCAGGAGGGCATTGAGGAGACCGGCGAACACCTCGAACCGATGCATCCCGAAGGTGTACGCGGCGGTGGAGCCCCGCTCGGTCGCACGGAGCGCTGTCCAGGACGCGGCAAAGGCGAGGATGTCCGGAATATTGTGGACCGTATCGACGGTGAGCGACAGTGACCGGGAGAAGAACGCCCCGACGCCCTCGAGGAGCAGGATGACGAACGAGAGCCCGAGCGCGAGCCGGAGCCCGCTCAGCACCTGCTCTGCGGCTTCCGACTCGCCGTGAACGAGCTCAGCCATAGATAGTCCGAAGTACGAAGTTCCTATTCCGGCTCAGAGCACGCTGCGGACCACCGCCCGAAGCTCCTCCACCGCCCGCCGACTACGCGCGTTCGGAGCCGCCCCCGCCACGCAATCGTCGGAGAGGTCGCCGATGATGACCCGGGCGACCGCATCAATGGACGAGCGGACCGCTACCAGCTGGGCCACAATCTCCGTGTACGGGCGCTCCTCGTCGACCATGCGGTGCAAAGCGTGGAAATGGCCCTCGATAGACTTCAGACGCACGGCGACCTCCTCCCGACGATGTCCACCCATACATCCCCCCCCCAGGGGGGAGGGGGTATAGCCGTTTCGGCCAACGGGGGAGGGGGGGCGTGCTTAGGCGACGGGGAGGAATGGGCGAACCGACGGGGGCCCCAGGCAGGACCCCGACGACCGCTCGCGGTCTAGGCAGACGATTCCGGCCGTGGACCGGGCGGGTCCCCGAACACGTCTGCGAGGCGACTCACCCAAGCATCATGCCGGTGCGGGAAGGCTCCCTCGCCAGCGCGCGTAGACCGCGTTGAGCAGGGTTTGGAGCTGGGGACTCGTGTCGACTCGAACGATGTGCCGGCCGCCGAGATTCCGGCCGATCGGCTGTCTCGATTGGACCCGTCCGATACCGAGAGTGACGCTCATGGGCGCCGGCGGGGAACCGCCTTGCGGACGCGGGTCCGGCGGAGCGGTGGACTGAAGGCTCGCCAGCAGAACCACGCTCGTGTACCCGCGACCGCGGTACGAGGAGAGGAGAAAGGCTGGAATCACCAGGACGAAGGCTCCGAGGAAGGTCATCTGGATCCAAAAGTCGGGCCGGACCAGGGCGGTGAGGGCGACCAAAAGGATCCACGCCAGGAACATCCCGCCGGATACCCAGTTCGTCCATCGGTTGTAGGGGACATTGGGGGCTACGTCCCGGTCGGCGACGAGGAGACCGCTTGCCGGTCGGCTCCTCGCCGCATCGGTCGTCAAGGAGTACTCTGGAAGGTTCCGTGCGGTGAGGGTAAACCCCTCGGCGGTGAAAGCAGTCTCCAGGTCGTTGGCGAGCTCCGTCGAGGTGGCCCCCCGCACTTCCACGACGGGCCCGAGGCCGAACAAGCCCGCCTGAGCCGGTGAAACGGAAAGTCCCGGCGCCTTCCGCCCGTCGGATGTTGGGACCTCTCCGCCCATGAGCAGCCTGAGTTCCCGTTCTTTGTCCGGGTCCCGCGGTGGTCTGCTCATCCCCGAGGGTCCCTCCGTTGGGACGCATTCCCAATGGTGCCGGGAGGGAGTCGCGTCCGCGCTACGCCAAGTCGACCATGGACAAGAGCCTCGCGCTTCAGGAACGCCCCGCGGGCGCGACTCGGTGTTCCGAAAGATGGCGTTTCAATAGGTCGAACCATGCAACGCTCGCGAAACCGACGCCGACCGCCAGCAAGAGATCCCCCGGGGCCGGGGGGATGAAGCCGAAAAGCCCCGCGACGGCCGGTAGGTAGAGGCTCGCGGCCAGTAGCGCTCCTCCCCCGACGATGACGACCCAGAAGACGCGATTCGGGACGCGGAGGCTCTGGATCCAGGATGTCGAGAACGAGCGATTCACCAGGACGAGAGTCAAGTTCGAGACGATCAGCGTGGAAAAGGCCAGAGCGCGGCTTTCATCGACACCGTGTCCACTCACGAGCATCCAGAAGTAGACTCCAAGCGTGCCCGCGAGCGCCGTTACTCCGGCGACGAGGGTCCAGGCAATCGCGGAGACCCCGAAGATCGGTTCCGAGGGGTCCCGAGGGGGTACCTGCATGATCCGGGGTTCGTCCGGTTCGGCCTGGAAGGTCAGCGAGGAGTTCGGGTCGATCAGCAATTCTAAAAAGACAATCTCGACAGGGAAAAGGACCGCGGGAAGCCCGAGGAGGACCGGCACGACGGCCAGGCCGGCGATCGCCAAATGACCCGCGAGCAGGTAGGCGATGGCCTTGCGCATGTTCGAGTAGATGCCACGGCCCGATCGAATCGCCTGGACGATGGTTGGGAAGGAATCATCCAGCAGGACCACATCCGCCGCTTCGCGGGCCACATCGGTCCCCCGGCGGCCCATGGCGATCCCGACGCTGGCGGCCCGCAGGGCGGGCGCGTCGTTGACGCCGTCTCCAGTCATCGCGACGACTTCCCCGCGTCGTTTCAGAGCCTCGACAAGGCGAAGCTTGGTCTCGGGCGTGCTCCGGGCGAAGACGTTGGTCTCCTCGAGGACCCGGTCGAGGGCGGGGTCGTCCAGGGAGCTTAGCTCATGACCGGTCACTACGCGGCGAGGGAACTCGATCCCGGCGGCTTCCGCCACCGCGGCGGCGGTGGTCGGGAAATCTCCGGTGATGAGAATGACTCGTATGCCGGCCTTACGACACTCCGCGATGGCCTCCGGAACCCCGGGGCGCATCGGGTCCTCGAACCCCACCAATCCCAACGGGCGGAAGGTGAGTTCCCGCAGGTCGAGCTCGGGGTCGCCCGAGGGGATGGGAGTCATCGCAAGGGCGACGACGCGAAGCCCGCGGGAGGCCATCTCCTCCAGTAGCGAGTTCCATCGGCCGCGCTCGGTGGCCGCGAGCCCCCCGAGCGCGAGGATACGTTCCGGCGCACCTTTGATGACGGCGACCAGGCGGCCGGGGTGCCCTCCGACCCTCCAGATCGAGGCCGAGTAGCCGACGGACGCCTGGAACGGTTGAGAGCGAAGCAACTCCGGTTCGTTTCCCGGAGAGGCCTCGAACCGGTGGGGACGGCCTGCCTCCGCCAGCGCGGACTCCATCGGATCGGCGGAGGTCGGGTCGCTCGAAAGGTAGGCCCAGCCCAGGACGTGGTCCCCGCCGCCAGCGGGACGAGTCGGGAAGGTCCCGGCTGCCTCGGGGCCGGAGCGCACTTCGGATACGCGCATCCGATTCACCGTCAACGTGCCGGTCTTGTCCGTGCACAGCACCGTCACGGCCCCGAGCGCCGGAATCGCCCCGAACCGTCGGGCGAGCGCCTGGTGACTCGCCATGCGACGTGCGCCAAGGACGGAGTACACCGTCAACACCACCGGCATCTCCTCCGGCACGAGGGCGATCGCGAGCGCGAGTCCGGCCAATAGCCCGGCCGACCAGTCGGAGGTTCGGAGCCCGACGGCGAGGGCGACGACGACGCTCAGAATCGCCGCCAAGATCGTGACCGTGACGATGAGCCTCCGCATTTGGCGTTGGAGCAGTGGGGTCTCCACCTCCACGCTCTCCAGGGCCCGGGCGATCCGACTGACTTCGGTACGAGGACCCGTCGACCGGACGACCGCCAACCCCTGTCCGTCGAGCACGAGGGTCTGGGCATACACGAACGGGCGGCCGTCTCCCCCGGGCCGCTCCCACTCCGACGCACCCGTTCCTTCCGACTTGCGAACGGGCACCGACTCCCCCGTGAGGAGGGATTCATCCACCACGAGCCCCTGGTCGACCGAAACCTCGGCATCCGCCGGGACCCGCTCCCCTTGGGTGAGGACCACGACGTCCCCGCGAACGACCTCGCGGGCCGGGACCTTCAGACGGTGACCCTCGCGGACCACCATCACTTCGGGAGCGGAAAGCTCCCGGAGGGCGTCCAGGGCCCCCTCGGCCCGGTTCTGCTGGTAGAGGTCGAGGGCGGTGATGACCACCACGGACCCGGCGAGGAGCGCCGCGTCCCGGGGTTCCCCGAAGAGTCCGTACAATACCGCCGCCGCGATCAGCAGAAGAATCAAC
>DASRSW010000085.1:0-1600 GCA_035656275.1 Thermoplasmata archaeon | reverse complement strand
TTCCGTCGAGCCGGCGCGTCCGCCCGCGGGTCGAGCTCGAAGGGGCGGAAGTGAGGGACTCCCATGACCGACGTTCTCGGCGCGTTCTGGCAGTTCATTCAGAGCGAGTCGATTCTCCTCGTCGCCGCCTTGCTCCTCTTTGCGCTCTACGCCGCCTTCCAGGCCGGCGCGAAACGGGCCGGAGCCCGCTGGGGAATATACGGCGTACTGGGAACCGTCGTCGTCGCCGCAGCGGTCGGGATCTGGTTGTCCTCGACCCCGGCAGCGGTGGAGCTCGGCTGGTTCCTCTTCGGCTTCGGGCTACTCTTCCTGGTCATCTCCATCGTGGCCGCCCCCCGGGGTCGTGGCCGGTAACGGAGGGGATTGCATGGCGTCCAAGGGAACCGGGGGAAAAGGAGGGAACGTGAACGCAAAGGAAGGAAAGAGGGGCACAGGGGCCGGGCCGAGGGGACGTCCTACGGCGGGCCGGATCCGACGCGTCCGCTATGGCGCGATGTCGGCAGGTCACGCGGCGGTGCTCGTCATGGGGCTCCTCGTCCTGGGAGCGGGGCTCTACCTCCTCGTCGCGAATGGGAGCATCTTCACCGGGCCCGCGATCGCACTGCCGATCATCGGTGTGATTCTCGTCTTCCTAGGTCTCGCCGAGACGTTTGTGGCCGACCGTCGGGCCCGAAGAGCCTGAGCGGACCGCGGAGGAGGCGAGAAGCGTGCTGCGCCGCAGGAAGCTCTACTCGGACGCGTCGAAACGCGATTTCGAGCGGCACTACGAGAACGAGGGGTACTCGAAGGAGCGCGCGGACCGCATCTACGGCGCTACAGTCGGGAAGGTCGCTGCGGAGCAAGCGGCAGAGCGCCCCGGCGGCGTCAAAGTCGAAGAGGTGAGGGGCCACGTCGCGTACTCCGATCGGGGCACACGGTTCCGAGTTCGCCCGCACACAGCGCGCGTTCATGCCCACGCCCATCCCCACAGCCGAGGGCACCACCGGGGCGCGTGCGACGGCGAATGCCGCCGAGCTCACCACGCCCATGCTCACACGGGCCGGCGGCGTCCATGAAGGTCGCCGCGGCAGTCTTCGCGGCTGTCATGACCTCGCTCCTCCTACTCGGTTCCGTCGGCTCCGCCCAGGCGTCACTGACGGTCGGCGGAAAGCCGGTCCTCCCGGGGGCGTGGGCCCTCCCCTACGGCCAAGGGAGCTCGCCTGGGGGTCCCTCGATCTTCAACGATGGAGATCTCGTCTACGACACGACGATTCAGGTTTACGTCCTGAGTTCGCTGTCTCAGGCGCAGTCTCTGACGATCAGTCTCGAACAGTTCGACCCGGGGACGGTCACCCGGTACGTCAACGAGTCGAAGGGGAACACGACCGTACTCGTACCGGTCCAGGTCGACGTACGAGAGAACCCCGAGTGGTCCAACGTCACGTCGAGCCTCGCGCCGGGTGGCCTTACGGTGGTCCAGGTGCCTGTCCCGGCGACCTCAGCGACGCGTCACGTCGAGCTTCGGGTCGGCGGCGCGGTTTGGGCGCTGCTTCATCTGACACCCACCGGTAGTTCGCTCGCGGGTCTCTACTCCACCTGGGGGCTCGATGGGGTCCTCCTC
>DASRSW010000084.1:0-17438 GCA_035656275.1 Thermoplasmata archaeon | reverse complement strand
ACGGCCCCGGCCGGCGTGCTGACCGACCTCAACCTCCGCCAGTTCCTCATCCATGCGTTCCCCTACACGACCACGCAGTCCTCGATCTACACGGAGAACGGCACCCAGTGGCGGTTCCCGTACGGGGGCGGCGGTATCCCGCTCTACGCGAGCGGCGCCGTCCCGGCGAACGTCTCTTGGGCGAACGGCGATCCCGTCGCGAGCACCGCGGTGCCGGGGAGCGCGGGTTGGTGGTGGAATCTCACCACCCACGACAACACGACCGGCACCTCCTGCTCGACGCTCGCGCCCTGCTCGATCCCCCTCGCCTACGACCAGAACGACTCCATCACGGCGTCCACCGACGCGCTCTGGAGCCGCTCCGTCGCGAACCTATCGGGTGGCGCGATCCAGCTCACCCTGGTCCCGGTCGACTTCTTCACGCTCATCGTGTACGGCTACTTCGCGCCGCCGGGGCAGAACCCGTTTGGCGTCTGGCCCCTGGGCTGGGTCAATGACTACCCCGACCCCAGCGATTCCACCACCCCCCTCTACTTCCCCGATTCCCAGTACACGTTCCCGAACGCCGTCGCCGAGGCGTTCTACCTCCTCAACCACGCGTGCAGCAGTTCGTTTTCCACCTACTCGGGGGCCACCACGCCTATTCCGTACGACTGCCAGGGAGCCGCCTACAACGCCAGCGTCGCCCTGTTCCAGCAGGCCGATGGACTCTCCGCCGGGTTCGCCCGGGACCTCGCCTATGCCGAGGCCGAGCAGATCGCCGAGCGACTGGGCCTCTACGTGGCCCAGGGTCAGGTGAACGCGGTCACCGACCTCGCCCCCTGGGTCGACCCCGCCACGCTCAACTCGAACCCGTGGCTCGGCGGCGCGGCCCAGACCTGGTACTCGGTGCGGCTTCGGACGATTCCGGCGACTCCCCTCAGCGTCGAGGACTTCGTGGCGAGCCCCTCTTCTCTGGCCGAGGGGCAGCTCCTGACCCTTTCCGTCACGCTCACGGGAGGCACCGGCACCCGCAGTTTTCTCTGGAGCGGGCTTCCGCCCGGGTGCTCCACCACTTCCTCCCCCGTCCTCCAGTGCCGGCCCACCTCGGGAGGGAACTTCACCGTCCACGTCGCGGTCAGTGACCAGGCGGGGGGCCACGCGGGGGGGAACGCGACGGTCGAGGTGAGCGGACTTTCCATCACGTCCTTTACTGCAACGCCGTCGTCGATCCGGCTCGGCAGCTCGGCCACCCTCCAGGTCCAGCTGGGCGGTGGGGCTGGCACCCCCCGGTATGTCTATTCGGGCCTCCCGCCCGGCTGCGCGAGCCAGGACGTGGCGACGCTCCTCTGCCAGCCGAACGGCACCGGCCACTTCACGGTCCAGGTCGCCGTGACCGTAGGCACCCTCTCCGCCCGCGACACGACGCCCCTCGACGTGCTGCCGCCGCTCCCCTCGATCGGGGCCTTCGTGGCGAGCCGCACGAGCGTCGACCTCGGCGACGTGGTCACGTTCACGGTCAACGGTTCCGCCGGGGCGGCCCCCTACAACGTGAGCTTCACGGGTACCCCGGGGTGCAGTCAGGTCGTCACTGCCGCCGTGCGAACGAACGGTTGGACTGCCTCGCTGACGTGTACCCCCGCGGGGGCCGGCACCTATGCGGAGAACGCGACGATGACGGATGCCGCTGGGCAGCAGGTCTCGGCGCAGACCGCGCTCACGGTGAATCCCCTCCCCAGCGTCGCGTCGTTCTCCGCGTCCACCTCCGCCATTGACGTCGGGACGATGGTCACGCTCACGGCGCTCGCCGCCGGAGGAACGCTCCCTTCCACCTGGAGCTATTCCGGACTGCCTTCGGGCTGCACGAGCGCCAACACGAGCCAGCTGACCTGCGTCCCGACCAGCGCGGGCGCCTTCACCGTCACCACGAGGCTCGTGGACGCGGACGGGCACGGGGCGAGCGCCCAACTCCGCCTCAGCATCCAGCCGGCGCTCTCGATCGCGCTGTTCTACGCCGACCCTTCGCAGGTGAGCCCCGGCGAGATCACCAACCTCACCCTGCGGACCAGCGGGGGGACCCTCCCGCTCACGGTCGCGTACTCGGGCCTCCCCTCGAGCTGTCCCGCGGCGAACACGAGCCTCCTCGTCTGCATCCCGACCACCCCCGGCAGCTACACGGTGGGCGTCACGGTCACCGACCGCGCCGGAGCGATTGTGAACACGACGACCCCGTTGACGGTCAGTGCCCCCACCGAACCTCCGACGGGTGGGTCGACCCTTTTCGGTCTCCCCCTCACCACGGGCCTCGCGGTCCTCGCCGTGGTCGTGGGCGTCGTCGCCGTGATCGCCGTCGCGCTCCTCCTTCGCCGTCGCCCACCCCAGGTGGCGTCCGAGGAAGCCCCGCCCGATTCGCCGAGCGAGGCGCCGGTCTCCGCGGATCCGGAAGCACCGAGCGAGGAAGCGCCCGGACCCGGGTGACCGCGCCTGAGGGCGGAAGCCGGGCCGCCGTCCGGAGCGCGCGAGGACGTAGGACCGCTACGCGCGTCCGCGGGCCGGGCGCGCCTGCTTCCGCTGGCGGTCCTCCGCGCCAATGACCCGGTTCGCGTGCCGGATCTTCTTCACGGCCCGGGCGAACTCGCCCAGATGGTCGCCCCGCACCCCGACGATCAGGAGGTCGTCGCTCATCTCGGTGTAGATGCGCGAACCGATGCATCCCATCGACACCGCCACCTTGGCCCCCTGGTTCAAGGTCGGGACGATGGCGCACATCGGCCGGCCGTTCATCGGGACGGGACCGTAGGCGGCCTCCATCGCGAGCATCGCCGACTTCGGCCGGGCGAACAGGAGCACGTTGGTCGGCGGGACCGGCAGGGACCCCAGCGGACCGTAGGCGACGAACTTGGGGGGCGTCGCGTTCCGCGGGATCTTCGCCTCGTCCCCGGGCTGAAGGTACCCCTCCTTCTGCATGAGCCCGACCGTGGCCATCAGCCGGTCGCCGACCTCCCCTTCGGGAGCGACCCCGAGGACGAAGGCCCCGATCTCGCAATCGGAATGCGCCTTCAGCCCCGCGAAGAAGGGGCGGTTCCGCCCCTCGGCGAAGAACGTGCACACGCTGGGAACCCCTCCCGGATGTTCGGGGACCCCGGCGGGGGGCGCGTCGAGGTAGGAGATCTGGACCGGCGGCTGGGTCAGCTCGAGGTCCCGGGTCAACTCCTCGGCCAGCTTCTGCATCGAGTCGGACATCGGCCCGCCCATGGTATCGGGGATTATAGACAGTTTCGGAATGGAAACCATGGGGTGGTCCCCTGCGTTGGGAGAGGCCCCGAACCGCGCGGTCGCGCGGCAGCGGGCCGGCGCGGGCCCCGAGGCGGGCGCGGAGGACGTGCGTTATATACGCGACCTCGGTGCGCGGCCCGGAGCGCCCGAAGATGGTAACAGCGGATCCGTACGCGGTCATTGGAGCGGGACTGGCCATTGCTGGCGGTCTCATCGGGACGGGGATGGCCCAGTCGGGAATCGGCGCGGCGGGGATGGGGATCTACGCTGAGAAACCCGAGAAGTTCGGGAACGTGCTCTTCTTCTTCGTCATTCCGGAAACCCTCTGGATCATCGGGTTCGTCCTGGGGATCATCCTCCTGCTCGGCGTCTTCGGGTGATGAGCCTCGAACGCCTCGTCGAGGAGATCCGCCAGCGGGCCGAGGCCGAGATCGCCGGCGAGCGCGAGCGGCGGGACACGGAAGCGGCCAAGCTCCGCGCCGAAGGAAGCCGTCGGGTCGAGGCGATCCGTTCGGAGTCCCGTAAGCAGGGGGAGCTCGAGATCGCCCGAGAGCGGGCCCAGCGCCTGGCCCGGGCCAAGCTCGATGCGCGAAAGCGCGTCTTCGAAGCCCGGGAGCGCCGGATGGGCCGGCTGCTGGGGTCGACGCGGGACGTGCTCTCGGACGTCACGAGTTCGGCGGAGTACGGTCCCCTCCTGAAGCGGCTCTACAGCTACGCCGTCCAGTCGCTGGGTAAGCAGGTCAAGGTCCGCGGCCGCGCCGAGGATGCGGCCCTGCTCAAGACGATCGCGAAATCCGGATTCGTTGCGGACCCCGTCGCCATCCTGGGGGGCCTCCTCGCGGAGACCGCCGACGGGTCGCGCCGGCTCAACCTCTCGTTCGACGAGCTCCTCCGTCTGCGCGAGGACCAGGTCCGCGACCTCCTCGCGGCGTAAGGAGGCGGGCGTGTCCAGCTCTCCGTACGCGAGCGCGCTGGGCCGCCTCAAGGCCCATCTCCCCGCGTTCCTTCCGAAGGAGAGCTACCACCGCCTCCTCGCCGCGAAGGACCTCGCCGAGGTCACGAAGACCCTCGAGCCCACGCCCTACGGGCCGGCGATCGTCCAGGCCGCGACCAGCTACGGGGGGGCCACCCTTCTCGAGATCGCCATCAACCGGACGTTCGTCCAGCGCAACCGGCAGGCGTACGAGTCGGCCTCTTTTGCGGGAAAGCCCATCGTGGGCTCGTACCTTCGGCGCTGGGACATCGAGAACATCTCCCTCGTGCTGTCGGCGAAGGCCCAGGGCCGGCCGGTGACCGAGGCCGAGGCGTTCCTGGTTTCGAGCCGCGACATTCCCGCCGGGCTGTTTGCCGGGGTGATGACGCTGGACGATTTCCGCACCCTCCTCGACCAGCCGACGCTCGAGGCGACCGTGACGGCCCTCGTCAAGTACGGCTACGGGTCGCTCCTCCTGCCACTGCTGGAAGGCTACGCCCGTACCCACGACATCTTTCCCCTCGTTCAGGCGCTCGAGCGGGACTACTACGCCCGGCTCCTCGAGTCCCTCCGCTACTTCCAGGGGGACGAATGGGTCGTCCGCCAGTTCGTCCAGGGCGAGATCGACGTGCGGAACGTCCTCCTGCTCCTCAAGGGGAAGGACGCGGCGCTCTCCGCGGACGTGGTGCTCGAGCGATGGATCGACGGAGGCTCGCTCGCCCGGGGCGTAGTGGCCGAGCTGTTCGGGGGGCGGGACGTCCCCGAACTCGTCAAGGCGCTCGAGGGCCGGTTCCCGACGCTCACCGAAGGCGTGGCCGAGTACCGGGAGCGGAGGAGTCTCACGGTCTTCGAGGTGGCGCTCCAGCGCGAGCGGGCGGTCCGCGAGATCCACCGGATGCGCTCCTACCCGCTCTCCCTCGCGATCCTGTTCACCTATCTTCTGCTCGCGGAGCTCGAGCGCGGCGACTTAAGGCGGATCATCTACGGAAAGCTCTACGGGCTCGCGACGGAGCGCGTAGAGTCGCTCCTCATCCTGACGCGCGTTTAGCGCGCTTCGGGCGCCGGAGTTTCCGGGGCAGCGCGGCCCTCGGAGCGCGCGTCCTCCTCGATCGGCGACGGGCGGCGGGGCCGGCCCCTGAGCGGACGGGGAGGGAGGAGGGGGCCCGGGATTCGGCCGTGGAGCGGACCATCGCGCTCGGGGCCTCGAGCAGCCAGAAGATGTTCCCGTCGGGGTCGGCGAACTTGGCCATCGTGCCCCACTCCTGCTTCGTGGGAGGGGTCGGGAACCGGACGGCGCCCTTCCTCATCCGCGCGAGGAGCGGGTCCATCTCATCGGTCACGAACGCGATCCCCGTGTCGCCCGGCTCGAGGGGGGCGAATCCCTCGCACAGGTGGAGGACGAAGCGGTCCCCCGGCGGGGCGACGAGCAGAGCGTGCCCGCTCCCCCCCACCGTGTAGCTCGCGAAGCCGAGATTCGTCTGCCACCATTCGGCGGACGCCTTCGCGTCCGACACCACCACCGCGACGTCGGCGAGCGCGATCATCGGTGGGGGAAGCCAGAGCCCTTCAAGAGCTCCGGGGGACGCGCCGAACCTAGGGTCGGCCCCGGCCCACCATGGCGAGAGACCCCAGGCGGTCGGCGTGGGGGCTCACGGTGTGCTGGCGCCGGGTGCCGAACGGGCGGAAGCCGCGGCCGTTCCCGCTGTAGAACTTCGAGAAGTGCTCGACGAAGATGAGCCGCGCCCCTTGGATGCCCGGCTCGAACACGGCCAGTATGAGGTTGAACCCCTGGCCGAAGATCAGGATGACCGCGGCGATGATCGGACCCACGACCCCGCCGCCGAAGAAGTGCGTCGCGCCCATGTCGATCAGGAACGCGAGGATCACCGAGGCGAGAAGGATCCCGACGACCCGCGTGTAGGAGAGCACGTGGCTCACGATCTCCATCACCGCCATCGCCCCCTGCCCCTTTTCGCCCACGAGCAGGAGCACGAACCCGCCTCCCAGCGCCGCGTACGCGGGCCCGAGGAGGAGATTCTGGCTGAAGGCCGCGGCCGAGGCCACGCCCGCGACGCCCCCGCTGCGGAGCAGCGTGAGGCCGACATAGGAGATGCCGAGGGCGAAGAAGACCCCGCCGGCCTTCCCGAGCGCCCCGCGGACGTGGTGGTGGAAGTACTCCTTGAGCGCCCCGAGCGTGAAGCCCAGGACCACCATCGTCAGTCCGATGTAGCCGGCGAGCACGAGGAGGAACTTGAGCCCGCTGCCGTTCGGGTTGATGGGGTCGAGGACGGTGAACGGGAGCAGGTGGAACCCGAAGAACTCGTTAAACACCACGCCGAACCCCATGCCGAGGAGGCAGCCCGGGACGAGCGTGTAGGCGAGCGACTGCATCGCGCCCGGGGGCATGATGAGCTTCGGGAACTCCTTCAGGAACTTCGGGATCCGGGTGCGGCCGGGGAACCCGGCGATCATCCAGAGCGAGACGAGGAGGATGACGAGCGCGTAGCCGATGTCGCCGAGCATGAGGCCGAAGAAGACGGGGAACGCGATCGCGAAGACCCAGGTCGGGTCCCACTCGGAGGAGAGCGGCAGCGAGTAGAACCGGATGAAGAACTCGTAGCGGCGGACCCCCGCCGGGTTCCACATGACGGTCGGCGGCTCCTCGCTGGTCGAGATCTCGTAGACGTAGGCGCGACCCGCCGTCGAGTCGGCGAGCGCGCTCTCGACGGCCGGACGGTCGCGCTTGGCGACCCACCCTTCGAGGGCGAACGTCCGCTGGCCCGCGCCGAGGCGGGTCCACACCTCGAGCTTCCGGTTCTCGATGGCGAGCGCCTCCTCGAGAGCGGCGACGAGCGGATACCACTCGCGGGCGATCGCGTCCAGGCGAGCCTGGATCTCGGCGTGGCGGCGCTGGGCGGCGTCCCGCTCGGCGCGGATCGCCGGCAGGGCCTCGGCGGGCGTCCCGGTCCGCCGCGGGATCGGATAGAGCTTGACCCCCTTTTGCTGGGCGAGGCGGCTCACCTGCTCCGCCTGCTCGCGGCGCACGGCCACGAGGAATCGCACGGTCTCTCCCTCGCTGCGGGCGGTGAAGTCCGCGTCCGAGAGGCCCGGGACCGCCCCGGTGAGCTCGCGGTACGCCTCCGTCGACGATTCGCCGAAGAAGGCGAAGACGCTCTTCGCCTGGAGGTACTCGAGCCGGTCCGTGTAGAACCCGAAACGGGTGAGCACGTCCAGCTCGTCCTCGAGGGCCTTGGTCGTCGTCAGGAGGTGGTCCTCCTCGCGCTTCAGCTCCCCAACCTCCGCGTCTACGGGGACCGTGCGCGCAGCGGCGAGGACGGCGTCCAGCGAGGGGAAGACCCGCGGCGCGGGCGCCGGGTGCGCGGGCAGGGCGGACTTGAGACCGCGGAAGCGGATCAGGAGGTCGCCGACCTCGCGCGCGAGGTCGCTGCCGTGCTCGGGCTCGAAGGTCTGGAGCGACTCCTTGCTGATCGGTTCCACCTGGACCGCGCCCAAATCGTGGAGCACGGAGAGGATCGTCTCCCGGTCGTCCTTGAGGCCGAGGACGCCGACCTTCACCATAGGCAGCGGTCGCAGGACGGGCACGCCTAGTCCTCCGAGGCTCCCGAGAATCCCGCCAGGACGACCTTCAAGAGTTTCGCCTTGAGCGCGCTCAGGTCGACCCTGAGATTGGATTCGATCTGCTGGGCCTCCGTCGCGCCGGCCCGCTCGATCGCCTCCGCCTCGGATTCGAGCCGGGCTCGCGCCGCGCTCACCGCAAGGTCGCGCGTCCGGTCGGCGTCCGCCTGGGCGGTGCGGATCGTCTGGTCGACCTCCGCGCGGACCTTCCCCAGGACCTGCTCGGTCTCCGCTTTGGCCGCCTTAAGCCGGGCCTCGAGGTCGGTCTCGACCTGCTTGACCCGCCGCAGGGTCTCGGTCGACCCGTTCGTCGCTCCGCCGTCTCCCGGGCCCGCTTCCGTTGCCATGCTAGATCCACCCCAACTCCCTGAGCCAGACGACGAACGCGACGATGACGAGGATGCGCACGAGGAGGGAGAACCTCAGGTAGAGCGCGATGGCGCGCTGCGTCGGGTTAAGCAGCCGAAACATCCGCCGCCTCCTGCTCGCCGATCTTCCGTTTCACGGTCTTCAGCATGCTGAACGCGTCCCGCTCCATTTCGTCGAAGCGGAACTTGATGTACCGCACGACGCCCGAGAGGCGCGGGATGAGGACGTTCTCGATGGCGCTCGCCCGCCGCTTCGTCCGTTCGATCTCCTTGAGGAGGCGCCGCAACGCGTTCTCCTTCTCCGCGATGTCGAGGATGACGCGGTAGATGCCCTGGAAGTGCTGGACGGACTCGTGAATGGAGGTCGGCAGGTCGAGGAGCGTGGGCGCCGGCACCGGACTGAACGCCCCCGCGTCCACGCGGGGCGTCTTGACGCCCATGACGTTCTTCGTATCGACCCGGATCGGCCGGAGCGTCGGGAGGAGCATCGAGATGTTCTCGAGCTTCGTCGGACCCTCCATCATCTCCGCCATGCGGATCGATTCGTAGCCGCGGGCGATCTTCTGCTGGAGGTCGCCGCGGAGCGCGAGCGCCTGGCGCGAAAGCGCGAAGAACTCCGCGATGAGCGCGGAGCGTTTCAGCTTGAGGAGATTGAGCCCCTTCTTCGCGAGGACGATGCGGCGGCGCGTGCGCAGAAGCTCGAGCCGGGTCGGTCGGACCGTCTCTCCCGCCATGCTGAGACTCCGCTCGCCTACGCGGCGCGGTTCACCCGGAACTTCTGGATGAACTCGGGCTTGATCCGCTTCAATTCCGACTCGGGGAGCTCGGAGAGGATGTCCCAGCCGATGGCGAGGCTCTGGTCGATGGACCGGTCCTCGTCCGGCCGCTGGTTCACGAACTCGTTCTCGAACCGGTCGGCGATCTTGAGGTAGATCCGGTCGGTGGCGCTCAGCGCCTCCTCCCCGACTATGGCGGAGAGGGCCCGCTGGTCCTTCCCGGTGGCGTAGCTAGCATAGAGCTGGTCGGCGACGCCGCGGTGGTCCTCCCGCGTGCGGCCCTTCCCGATCCCCTGGTTCATCAGCCGGGAGAGCGAGGTCAGGACATCGATGGGCGGGTAGACCCCGCGGCGCTGGAGGTCGCGGCTCGCCACGATCTGCCCCTCCGTGATGTAGCCCGTGAGGTCGGGGATCGGGTGCGTGATGTCGTCGGCGGGCATCGTGAGAATCGGGAGCTGGGTGATCGAACCCTTGCGGCCATGGATCTTCCCTGCGCGCTCATAGAGCGTTGCGAGGTCCGTGTAGAGATATCCCGGGTAGCCTCGGCGACCGGGAACCTCCTCGCGCGCCGAGGAGATCTCGCGGAGCGCCTCACAGTAGTTCGTCATGTCGGTCAGCACGACCAGGATGTGCATGTCGCGCTCGTAGGCCAGGAACTCGGCCGCGGTGAGCGCCATCCGCGGGGTAATGACGCGCTCCATCGACGGGTCCGAGGAGAGGTTGAGGAACACGACGGTGCGTTCGAGCGCCCCGGTCGTCTCGAACTCCCGCAAAAAGAAGTTCGCCTCCTCGCTCGTGATCCCCATCGCCGCGAAGACGACGGCGAAGCTCTCGGAGGAGTCGCGCAGCTTCGCCTGGCGGACGATCTGCGCGGCGATCTGGTTGTGCGGGAGTCCCGCGCCTGAGAAGATCGGGAGCTTCTGGCCGCGTACGAGGGTGTTCATCACGTCGATGTTGGTGAGGCCCGTCTGGATGAACTCGCTCGGCTCCTCGCGGGAGTAGGGGTTCATCGCGTTCCCGACGATCTCGAGCTGCGTCTCACTCACGATGCGCGGACCGCCGTCGCGAGGCTCCCCGAGGCCGTTGAAGACGCGGCCGAGCATCTCGTCGGAGACGGGCAGCCGCGCCGTCTCACCGAGGAACTTCACGCTGGTCGCGCTGATGTTCATCCCCATCGTCGGCCCGAACACCTGGACGATGGCGAGTCCCTTGCGGGAGTCGAGCACTTGGCCCTGGCGCCGCGTTCCATCGGGGAGGGAAATCTCCACGATCTCCCCGTAGGCGGCGTCGGCGACGTCCCGGACGAAGAGTAAGGGGCCGCTCACGCGGTCGATCGTCCGGTAATCGACGGGGACTTTGGTCGGAGCCGCGGACTTCGCGGCACGCTTCGCCGTCGCCATCAGGCTCCTCCCGCGGCCTCGGCGACACCGGCGACGGCCGAGTTCATCTCAAGCTCGAGGGCGTCGAACTGGCCCTTGAGTTCAGCTTCCGGGACCCATTTCATGCGCGAAAGCTTCTGCCGGACCCCGAGCTTGGAGATATCGGCGACTTTCGCCCCTTTGAGGACAGCTTCCTGTTCCCGGTCGCCGAAGGACAGGATGGCGCGCAGCATTCGGTACTGCTTCTGGATGGACGTGTACGTGTCGACGTCGTCGTAGGCCGACTGCTGGAGGTAGTCCTCGCGCAGCATCCGGGCCACGTCGAGGACGCTCTTCTCGCGTTCGGGGAGAGCATCGACGCCGACCAGCTGTACGATCTCCTGGAGTTCCGACTCCTTTTGAAGGACCTCGATGGCCTTCTGACGGAGGGAGACCCAGTCCTTCGAGATCTCTGCGCGGTACCAGGGCTCGAGGTCCCCCACGTACAGGGAGTAGCTCTGGAGCCAGTTAATGGACGGGAAGTGGCGTCGGGAGGCAAGCGCGGCATCGAGGGCCCAGAAGACCCGGGCAACGCGCAGCGTGTTCTGGCTTACCGGTTCGGAGAAATCGCCGCCCGGTGGAGAGACCGCGCCGACGACGGTGACGGAACCCGGGCGACCCTCCGGGGAGAGGGTGATAACACGGCCGCCCCGTTCGTAGAATTCGGCGACCCGGCGGCCGAGGTAGGCGGGGTACCCTTCCTCGCCCGGCATCTCTTCAAGGCGGCCAGAAATCTCGCGCATCGCCTCGGCCCATCGACTGGTGGAATCCGCCATGAGCGCCACGTCGTAGCCCATGTCCCGGTAGTACTCCGCGATCGTGATGCCGGTGTACACGCTCGCTTCGCGCGCGGCCACCGGCATGTTAGACGTGTTCGCGATGAGAATCGTGCGTTCCATCAGCGGGCGCTTCGACTTCGGGTCCTGGAGATTCGGGAACGTGGCTAGAACCTCGGTCATCTCGTTGCCGCGTTCCCCGCAGCCCACGTACACTACAATATCAGAGTCAGACCATTTTGCAAGTTGCTGCTGACAGACCGTCTTTCCGGATCCGAAGGGTCCGGGGATGCAGGCGGTCCCGCCTTTGGCCACCGGGAAGAAGGTATCGATGACGCGCTGACCCGTCAAGAGCGGGATCCCCGGCGGGAGCTTCTGCGTCACGGGGCGGGGAATCCGCACGACCCATTTCTGGGTCAGCGTGAGCGGTTGGCGGCCGGCCGCTGTCTCGAGTTCACCGACGGGCTCGCGGATCGTGTAGCGACCGCTCGCAATTTCGGCGACCTTGCCCGAGACCCCGGGAGGAACCATGATCTTGTGGAGGATGAGCGGCGTCTCCTGGACCGTCCCGATGATCGCCCCCGCGGTGACCTCGGTCCCCGGCGCCACCGTCGCGGTGAAATCCCACTTCTTCGTTTCGTCGAGGGGCGGGGCGACGAACCCGCGCGTGATGAAGTCGCCGAGGTTCTTCTTCAGCACGTCGAGGGGGCGCTGCACACCGTCGTAGATCGACTGGAGGAGGCCCGGGCCCAGCTCGACGCTGAGCGCTTGGCCGGTGTTCTCGACAGGATCGCCAGGCCGGACGCCCGTCGTGTCCTCGTACACCTGGACGGTGGCGGTCTCTCCGACGAGCCGGATGATCTCCCCCACGAGTCCGAGGTCGCCGACGCGCACCACGTCGAACATCTTGGCGCCCGTCAACCCTTCGGCGATAACGACCGGACCGGAGACCCGTGCTACAACTCCCATTGTCGGCTCACCCTGGAATGACGAGAGAAACTCCGAGGACCCTTTTCGCGAGGGAGGCGATGCTCTCCACCTCGTACTCCCCTGTCGGGGTCGGCACGAAGACAACGAGCGGCTTCAGGGAGGCCTCGGCCGCGAGACGCTGGTTCTCGGTCAGCCGCGGTCGGATGGATTGGCTCGCGATGATGAGCGAGAACTCCCCGCTCGTCATCGCCTTCTGGAACTCGTGCGCGGCGGTCTCGGGCGTGACGTCGATGACGTCCTTGAGGCCGATAAGCCGGAAGCCGATCGCGAGCTCCCGCTCGCCCAGAACGACGGTTCGGCCTCCCTCGGCATGCGGCTCGGGCACGGCGTCCCCGGCGGGAACTCGGGCTATTTAACGCTGGCCCCGCCGTTTCTGACGGCGCGTCGCCGTCGGCGCACGTTGGGGGATTTGGGGCGCGTTACTTGTAGGTCGAGTGGTGGACGTGGCCCTCATCGTCGGTGATGAGGATGCATTCGCCTTCACACTCGAAGAGGCAGGCCTCGCAGACGATGCACTCGGGGCCGTTCACGGCGATCGACTTCTCGCCGCGGAACTGGAACTTCGCTCCCACCTGGGCGTCGTCGACGACATCGGGGAACTGGTCGCGCGGCTTGAGCTCGAAGACGTTGACGGGGCAGACATCGCGGCAGTGAGCGCATCCGGTGCACTTCGCAATCTCGATGTCGACCTGAACCATGTCCGCGTTCCTCTGGAACCGTTTCCACGGTCCCGGTCTATGTAGGGTTTCTCCCGGGGCCGCAGCCCTGGGCTCCGCGAACGAGAGCGGGGCGCCTTCCGGCGGGGTCGTCACCTCCAGTGGGTAAGGATCTCCTCCCGGCGGAACGTCGCGCGGCTCACCGGGAACAGGGCGAGGTCCACCGCGAGGAGGCCGAGAGAGATCCAGAGCAGCGTCGGGGTGTCGAGGGTCAGGACGTGGACCTCGCCCAGCACGTAGATCACGGCGAACGGGAGGGCCATGAGGCCGCCCAGTTGCTGGGCGGTTCGCACGTCCGACGCCCTCGAGGAAACGAGGACGTCGACCTCGACGCAGAACAGGCAGGCCAGCGGCGTCGCGACCAGAAGGAGCGCGGCGATCGACCAGTTCGGGTACCAGAGCGAGTGGAGCTGCGGGAACGAGATCGCATCCACGACCCCCATGAACACCGTGGCTCCGAGGAGCGTCGAGCCGACCGTAGGGAGGAACGCCGCGAGGACTTTTCCCAGGAGAAGGTCACTATCGGAGATGGGGGCCGCCAGGAGCGGCTCGAGGCTCTTCTCCGCCTTCTCGCCGACGATCGCATACGAGCCGAGGCTCGTCGCGACGGCTGCGGTGCTGACCATGAAGAAGAACGCGAACGAGTCCGTGAGCGGGAGGAGCGAGGCGAAGGACAGCGACTGCCTCCGCGAGACGAAGAGGAGCACGACGGGGAGGCCGACGCCCACGCCGAGAGGAAAGGCGAGCAAGGTGGCCAGGATGCTCTTCTTCTGCCAGAACACGGCGAAGTCCTTGCGCGCGATCGTCCAGGCTTTCCTCAGGTTCATGGATGGCCCTTATGGACGAACGTGAGGTAGACGTCCTCGAGCGTGGGATTGACGGTGGAGATCTGCTTGATGCGCCCGCCCGCCCCGACGATGGCGGCCGCTAGTGCGGGATTCTCCTTCCCCGCGTCGCTCACGTCGACCGTGAGCTGGGTGCCCGCCCGCACCACCGGGCCCGGTACGACTCGCTGGATCGCCTGAAGGATCGCGTCCGTGACCTCTTCGAGCTCGATCACGACCTTCGGCTTCCCCACCGACGCCTCGAGCTCGGCGGGCGTGCCGACGGTGACAAGCCGCGTGTTCAGGATCCCGATGCGGTCGCACAGCCGCTGGGCCTCCGTCAGGTTGTGGGTGTTGAGGAGAATCGTCTTCCCCTCGGTGCTCAACTGGAGGATGAAGTCCCGCACGGTCTTCGCGGCCTCGGGGTCGAGGTTCGCCGTGGGCTCGTCGAGGAACAGCACCGACGGGTCGTGCACCAACGCCCGGGCGATGGCGAGCTTCTGTTTCATCCCCTTCGAGAACGTCCCGACGACGCTGTCCCGCCGCTCCCACACCCCGAGGAGCCGAAGGAGCCGTTCGATCGCCTCGCGACGAGGACCGTCGGCGATGTCGTAGAGGCGTCCGTAGAAGTCGAGATTGCGATAGGCGCTCAGGTCCTCGTAGAGCCCGACGTTGTCGGGGACTACCCCCACCATGCGGCGGATGGCCATCGCCGCGCGGGGGTCGCCGATCTCGTGGCCGCCGACCCGGGCGGTCCCGCTCGTCTTGGCGATGAGACAGGTGAGCATCCGAACGGTGGTGGTCTTCCCCGCGCCGTTCGGTCCCAGGAAGCCGAAGATCTCGCCGGAGTCCACCCGGAACGTGAGCGCGTCGACGGCCGTGAGGTCTCCGAATCGCCGGGTCAGGCTCTCCGCCTCGATCATCTCCAATCCCTCACGGTCAGCCGGGGCGTCCGAGGGCGGGCGCCGCGCTCGCACGGTCCTGAGAGTATTAACGCCTCACCGCCGTCCGCCCGCCTGTGGGGGAGATCGTCCTCGGCACGAGCGGATGGGACTACCCTGAGTGGGTCGGGCGGGTCTATCCGCTGCGCGGCGTCCGGGACCGGCTTCGCTACTACGCCGACCTGTTCCCGATCGTTGAGGTCAACACCACGTTCTACCGGCTTCCACCGGTGAGCGTGCTCGAGTCGTGGGCGCGACGCACGCCGAACCGCTTCCGTTTCACCGCGAAGTTCCCGCAGTCGATCACGCATGAGCGTCGATTGATCGGGGCGGAGGAGGAGCTGCAGCGGTTCCTTCACGTGATCCGACCCCTCCAGGACGCCCGAAAGCTCGTCGCCGCCCTCCTCCAGCTTCCCCCCAGCCTCCCGTTCGAACCCGCGAGCGTGCGCGGGTTCTACGAACGGCTCCCGCACGACCTTCCCGTGGCCGTGGAGTTCCGCGAGCCCAGCTGGCTCGCGCCCGAGTCGTTCGAGCTCCTGCGGGAGTTCCGCTTCGCCTACGTGGTCGTGGATGAGCCCGCCCTCCCGGTCCGGCTCGAGGTGACCGCGCCGTTCGCCTACGTGCGCTGGCACGGCCACGGGAAATCGATCTGGTACGACTACACCTACCGGGCGGAGGAACTTCATCCGTGGGTGGACAAGCTCCATGCGCTCGCGGAGAAGGCCGAAGCCGTCTACGGGTTCTTCAACAACCATTTCCGCGGCGACGCCGCGGTGAACAGCCAGGCGCTCGCCCAGGAGCTCGGCCTCCCCCCGCCCCCGTGGAGCAGCCGCCTCGTGCCCTAGGGACGGTAGGCTAGTACTGCAGCGTGAGGTACCGGCACTCGCGGCAGCGGAACCCCGGGATGTAGACCATCCCGAAGGCGTTCGGCTTCGCGACCTCTTCCCCCCCGAAGGCAAGGCGGGTCCGTTCGAGGAACCATTTCGAACCGCCGACGAAGCTCTCCGAGCCGAGAAAACCCGGGGACATCGGCTTACTGCAGTTCGGGCAGTTGGTCACAGCATCCCCGTCGAGTAACTTCTCACCGGGGCTCGATAAAGGTTCCGCGTTGTTTTGCGCATAGGCCGGGGCCCCTGACGGCCTCCCCCGGCGGGGGTGGTCGGACAACGGCCTTATCATCGAGGAGAAGGATGTCGGGGCAGGCCGTTCGGAGGGAGAGGCGTGCCAGCACCAGTGCGGGCCTGCCCAGCCTGCGGGAGCGAGGATGTCCGTCGCGTGCCCCGCGTGATGACCGGCGGGGGGGTGACGGGGAACACCTTCCTCGCGCTGCGCTGGGGCGAGATCGCCTCCGTGGGCCGGTTCGAGGCGCACGTCTGCCGCAAGTGCGGCCATTCGACGCTCTACCTCGCCGACACGGACGCGCTCGACAAGCTGCGCACGGAGTGAGGGCAACAGTCCTCCCCGGCCCGTTTCGCATCCTCCCGACCGCCCCTTAACAAGCGCCGCCCCCGTCGTCGCGGCGAGGTTTCGATGTTCGACCCGATGGTGGAGGAGATGCCCATGTTCCTCCCGGCCCTGCCGTTCCCGGCGGGTCCCGAGGAGGTTCCGGCCGCCCCGTCCGCCCCGCGCCCGTCGCGGCGGCTGCGCTCGCGTCTCCCGCGAGCCGCGGGCGCGCTCCTGCCCGCGTCCCCGGCCTGGCTCGGATGGTTCGCCCGTCGGCTCGCTCCGGGCGAGGCCACGCTGCTGTTCGGACCGGCCGCGCCCGTCGACCATCTCCTCGAGGTCCTCTACGCGGCGAGCGCCGCCGCGGGCCACCGCCTCTCGCTCATCGAGGGCGCGAACCGGTTCCCGGCGTACTCGATCGCCGAGCGGGGCCGTGCCTTCGGGGTCGAGCCCGCCCAGGTGCTGCACCGGATCCGCCTCGCTCGCGCGTTCACGGCCTACCAGTTGGTCGCGCTGGTCGACGGCTGGGCCCGGGAGGTCCGCCGCTCCCGTCCGAACTGGCTCATCGCCCACGAGCTCCCCCAGCTGTTCTACGACGAGGACATCCCCGAGGAGGAGCGCGCCCCGCTCCTGGAGCACGTGGCCGGGACGCTGCAGCAGGTCGCGGAAGCGACGGACCGGCCGCTGCTCCTCACCTGCGCAGGCGGGTTCGGCCGGTTCCCGGGCCTCCGCGAGCGCGGCCCGCGCTGCTTCGACCTCATCCGCGTGGGCGGCACCTCCCGGCGGCTCGTCCTGGACGGCTACCGCGACGGGGCCCGCCTCTCGCTCGTCCATCGGGCGCCGGGCCAGCTGGGGCTGGAGACGTTCGGCCCGCGGGGACGGGAGGAGGTGATGGCGTGGGACGGACCCTCCCGACCTACCGACAGGCGCTCGAGGAGCGGCTGAAGCGCTGGGAGGCGTTCGGGCGCCTGCTCACGACCCCCGAGGAGCGGGCGGCGTTCGAGCGCCTCCAGACGGGGGCCCGGCGCTACGTCGCCCAGGCCACGTACGTGGGAAGCCCGGACCTCCTCGAGTCCATCCTCCTCTCCGTCCTCCTGGACCTCGCCCGGCGACTGCCCCCCGAAGGGCCGGACGACGGGCTCCCCGCGTCGCGGACCTGACCCGCACCGATGCGGGAGGGCTGGCTCCTCGACGTCACCGAGGCCCGGGACGGCGCCGGGGTCGTCCTCTGGGTCAAGGACCGCCGCTCGCGCCGCGTCGAGGGCCACCGGGCGGAGTTCCGCCCGCCGTTCCTGGTCGCCGGCCCGCCCGACGCGCTCGCC
>DASRSW010000083.1:0-3759 GCA_035656275.1 Thermoplasmata archaeon | reverse complement strand
TTGAACCAGTGCTTGGAGCGCCACTTGTCCTTGACCGTGCGCGCGAGCGTGGTCTTCTTGCCGCCGGATTCCGTCTCGGCCATCGATGGTGGGGCCGCCCACCGAGGGCCCCTACTTAAAAACGCCGGCGCGGGCGTCCGCACGAGGCGCAAGTTCGTCCGACGGACCATACTCGAGTGGCATGAAACGCGAAGAGGGCGTGGGCCTCGGGGTTCGATTGGCGTTCTCGTTCACCACGACTTCCGGTAGCGGCCACGCGAGTCCGCGTCCCAAGGCGAGGGGGCCGGTGAGGGGATGTAGGGGCGGCACCGGCGATTACCTCTCCTCTCTCCAAGGCCGGCAGCCACGGCCCGAAGAGGGTGGTGGTCACGTGGGGGCGTCGAGCTCGTGGATACAGTAGAGCGCCCCGCGAGATATCGCCTGCCGAAGGGGGCGAGGCGAGGTACCGTACAGGTCTCCGACCAGGGTGCTGTGAAATGCGTCGCAAGTGAGTTCCGGGTGCCGCCGCGCCACTCGCAAGATGGGGCAGTTGTGGCTGAGTAGAAGGTGCTCCTTCCCGCTTCGACGAAGCTCGGGCTCGAAACCGAACTCTTGGCACAGCCGGACAACCTCCCCCTCCGGCCGCGCCCCACCGGCCGCAGCGACGAGATCCTTCGCCGCGCCCGAGAACAGCTCGGCGGCGGCTCGGTCCCCCGACCGCGCAAGCATCGAGCTCGCGAGTCGTTCAAGGACCACATCGTACTTTGCCGCGACGAGCTCCCGGCCGCTCAGAGAGACTCGGTAGACAATCGCAGGCCGGCCCCGGGAGGCCGGTCGAGGGGCGGACTCGACGAGCCCCGCGGCGGTGAGGTCGTTGAGGTGCCGACGCACAACGGTCGGGTGCAGACCCGCCCGCGAAGCGAGTTCCGACGCAGTGGATTCGCCCCGGATGAGCAGTCGGAGAAGACCGACCTTGCTCCGGGGAAGGAGCGGGTTGAACTCCATCATGGGCGCCGAGACCAACGGCGTGCCCGTATCACCGTTCACCTTCGGCCCTCGACCCGCGGGACGCGGGGACCATTAAAATGCTTTTAGAGGGTAGTAATGCTTTTATTATGGCAAGTTTAGCCCCGCGGCATGCCTGACAACGCGAGATCCCTCGCTGTCGGAATGCGGAAACTTTGGGCCGACCACGTGATCTGGACGCGCGAATACATCGTTGCAGCCGTCGCCGGCACCCCCGACGCGGAAGCGGCCGCGGGTCGGCTCCTGCGAAACCAGGAGGACATCGGCAATGCGGTCGTGCCGTTCTACGGTGCGGCGGCCGGCAAGGCGCTCACGGATCTGCTGAAGCAACACATCCTGATCGCGGTCGACCTCGTCGCAGCCGCGAAGGTCGGGAACGACGCGAAGTTCAAGGACGCCGACGCGCGATGGACCCACAACATCGAGGAGATCGCGACGTTACTGAGCGGCGCGAACCCGCACTGGCCCCGCAAGGACGTCCTCGACCTGCTCGGTCTTCATCTCAAGCTCACGAAGGGCGAGGCGGTCGCCCGTCTCCAAAAAGATTGGAAGGCCGACGTCCAAGCGTTCGACGACATCTTCGTCGAGATCAACACCGTTGCGGACTCCCTGACCGCCGGGATCGTCGCACAGTTCCCGGATCGGTTCTAGGACCGACGGCCGAGCTCAGCACTCGGAAGAGGAGGGGCTCGCTCCATGCACGTCAAGGTCGGTACGGTCTCCAATCCGCTCGACCCGGTCCCAAGCCTCCCCCTCCTCGGATCCGTGGGGAAGAACGAATCCCCCGCCCTCCCCATCGGGGAGGCGGGGCCGCCCTTCACAGAGCTGGCGGGGGTGGATGGCCAACGCCACGGGATCGGTTCATTCGCCCAAAGCCGGGTGCTGGTACTCGCCTTCCTCGGGAATGCGTGTCCGGCCGCCAAGGGCCTCCTTCCGGAACTCACCGCGCTGCAGCTGCGGTACCGGTCCCAGGGCGTCCAGGTTGTCGCGATCAACCCGAACAACCCCCACCTTTCACCCAGGGACAGCCTCGAGGAGATGATCCGGTTCGCCGAGGAGCATGGCCTGAACTTCCCCTACCTCAAAGACCCTGACGGGAGCGTGGCGCGCACCTACGGTGCTCGGAATACACCCCACTTCGTCGTGCTCGACTCCGAGCGCAAGCTGCGCTATCGGGGACGGATGTTCGACAGCCGCGAGCCGGCGCGCGCCACCCAACGGGACCTTGATGAAGTGCTCGGGGCCCTCCTCGCTGGGCGGCCGGTCGCCCGCCCCGAGACCTCTCCACTCGGGTGCGGCATCGTTTGGTGACCATCACCCCCAGAGGGTCCGATGTGGCTCGTCCTGGGGGTCGCCTCCATCGCGGCCCTGTCGATCTTCGGGGGCATGCCGATCGCGCGATCGCGGCGTCTCTCCGAACACACACGGAGCGTCCTCACCGCCGCGGCGGTCGGTATCCTGCTCTACCTGTTTTACGACCTGTTCGCGAGCGCGCATGACCTGGCCGTGTCGTTCCTACCGAATGTGGGTGCCACGGCGAGCGTCGCGCTCGAGTTCGCCGGCGGGGCCGCGGTGGGCGGGCTCGCCCTTCCCGCCTCCATAGAATGGGTCGCCTGTCGGCGCGCCCGGTCCTCGGCGCGCTCGACGACCGCCTTGGCATCGGCTCCGCCCGTCCCGAGCCCCGCCCTCGCTCCGATCCAGGTCTCGACCCTGACGGCGTTGGCGATCGGGGTACACAATTTCTCGGAGGGACTCGTAGTCGGGATTGCGATCGCATCCGGACTGGTCGGACTCAGTCTGCTTCTGTGCGTCGGCGTCATTGCCCACAAATCCGCGGAGGGGTACTGCATCTGTGGCTGTGCTCCCGGGGCCTCGCAAGAGTTCTCGACCCGCCAGCTGGTTGTGCTCGGGGCGATCGGCGGCGGCCCGGTCGTCGCGGGCGCCCTCTTGGGAACCGTCGTGGGAGGTTCGGTCTCGGTGCTCGTCGCCGCCTACGGGCTGGCGGTGGGAGCGATCCTATCGGTGATCATACAAATGCTCGGGACCGGGCTGTTGCGGATTCCGCGCTCCGTCCTCGTCGGGGGAATCCTGCTCGGGCTCTTTTGCGCGTTTGGCTCCGACGTCACGCTTGCCGTGGCCGGGCTGTGAACCCCGCGATCGCGGCCCGGAGAACCGCGCGAACCGCGGAGCTCGAGCGAGCCGTGCCACGTCCTGGGAGCGGATCGTGCCCCGCGTGTCGGAGGGAGGGATTCGAACCGCTGCCCCCCAAATCGGACCTGGGGCAACGATAGGTCGCCGTGCTAGGACTGCCGTGTTCTACCATACCGGGCGACGCCGAAGTGGCGGGGTCGGTCCGGCGCGCCGGAGTCGTAATCCCCGCGAGCGCCAGAGAATCTCTGACACTCAGGGTGGAGCGTAATCGCATCCTGAGGCCGGCGCCGGGCAATCGGCGGAGACCGCCGGCTGCGCGATGCTGCTGAGGAAGAACGCGAAGGGGAACGCCGGGGGGAATGCGGTCGAGCCACCGAGGTAGTTGCCCGAACCATCGAAGTAGGCCCGGTGGGCTGCCGAACCCAGGCAGTTCGTGCCGCACCCGTCGCAGACCTCCGGGTTGGAGTCGTCCGCGGCCGGGTCGACCGTCATCTCGGCGATCTCGTGGCTGACCGCCTCCGCGTACGCCTCCGCCGCATCGTCCAGAGTGAACCCGCTCCCCAGGAGGTTGACGAAGGCGTACGGGACGTTGGCCCGGCCATG
>DASRSW010000082.1:0-18069 GCA_035656275.1 Thermoplasmata archaeon | reverse complement strand
CACGATCCTCGACCCGCCGTCCGCCTCGGCTGGCCCTCGAGGACCGGAGCGCTCCAGGGTCCGCTCCATCCCTCGCCGCGTTAGCGTCGCGTTAAGTGCCCCCGCTGCCTGATTTGGCGAGGAGCCAGCGATGTCGCTCGCGGCGGAGGTGCAGCGGCTCAAGGACGAGCGGGACGCGGTCCTGCTCGCCCACAACTACCAGCTGCCCGAGGTCCAGGATATCGCCGACTACGTCGGCGACTCCCTCTACCTTTCCCGGAAGGCGATGGAGGCGGACCGGTCGGTCATCTGTTTCGCTGGGGTCCGGTTCATGGCGGAGACCGCGAAGATCCTGAACCCCGCGAAGACGGTGCTCCTTCCGGACCTCAAGGCCGGCTGCGGGTTGGCCGATTCGATCACGGCCGACCAGCTACGGACTTGGAAGGCCGAGCACCCCGGCGCGGTCGTGGTGGCGTACATCAACACCTCCGCCGAGGTGAAGGCCGAATCCGACTACTGCTGCACGAGCTCGAACGCCGTGAAGGTCGTGAGCCAGGTACCCCCCGGGAAGGAGATCCTGTTCTTGCCCGACATGTTCCTCGGGGAGTACGTCCGCAAGAAGACCGGACGCGCGATGCACCTGTGGGTGGGCGATTGCCCCGTCCACGCCAAGCTGCGACCGGAGGACCTCGCGATGGCGCGCGCCCAGCACCCGGGGGCGGAGGTCGTCGCGCATCCGGAATGCGGATGCTCTACGGCCGCGCTGCCCCACGTCGACCGAATCCTCTCGACGGACGGGATGGTCCGCTTCGCCGAGGAAACGAAGGCTCCCACGGTCCTCGTCGCAACGGAGGTCGGCATCCTTCACCGGATGCGCGAGCTCAATCCCACGACCCAGTTCCTGCCCTTGAGCGAGGGCGCGGTCTGCCCGTACATGAAGCAGATCGACCTCGGCGACATCCGGGATTCACTCGAGCACCGGCAGTACGTGATCGACGTCCCGTCGGCGACCGCGCTCCGGGCCCGGCAAGCGCTCGAGCGCATGGTGGCGACCTGATCGTTCGGGCCGCTCAGAGATGGGGAACGAGCGGGGCAATACCGCTCACATAGTACCCATACGCCACGCTCAACAGGAGCAGCGACGCGAAGAAGACGAGCCCGATCGCCGGCCAAGAGGGCTTGGTCGTGAGGTAAAAGCCGATGGAGAACGGGTTGAGCCGGGTCGAGATGAACGAGAGCCCCGTGAGGAGGAGGAAGCCTCCCAGGAGGGCTGGGACGACGATGGTGTAGGTGCCGAACAAGAGCCCGACCAGGAGGAACGCGACGGTGACCGGCATCGCCGCGTTCGAGCGGCGGGGGGGCGCCTCCCGTGGCGGATGGTGGTGGGTCGAGTGCGGGGAGGCCCGGCGCATGCCCTTGCCTCGCGGATGGGTTCTACAATAACCTCTCGTTCGACCCGCAGCGACCGTGAACCCGCACGCGGTTCGTAAGCTACTTACTGACCGTCCCATTCCGGCCCTTTATCCGGGGGCCGACCACGTCGCGTTCGCGGTTGCGCACCGCTGAACTTCCCCTTTTGCCGGCCGAGCTCGCGGGCCTGGTCCTCATCCTCTTGGCCGCGGTCCTGCTCGCGGGGGGCCTCGCCGGTTCCTCCCTCACCTCCACGGAGCTGGGGCGGTGGGTGCTGGCGGCGGGCCTGCTCCTTCTCCTCGGTGCGGCGCTGGCCACCGTGCTGACGGCCACGGGATCGGGGCCGCGAGCGCGTAGCCCGCCTGGGGACCCTTGGCTATTCCGGGGTTTCGGCCGGGAGCCGGGACTCCCACCGGAGCCCTCAGGCGATGAGCCCGGGTTGACGAGGCTCCCCCCCACATCCTCGGCAGGGCCGAACGTGCCCACCCTCCCGCCGATCTCGAGCTCGATCCCCGGGGCGTACCTTGCCGCCATCGAGGCGCCGGACTCGGTCCCGTCGGCGGGATGGGCCGACCCGATGCCCCCCATCGCGGCAGCGTTACCGTTTGCCGCGATGCCCCGCGCTCCCGAACTTTCGGGTCGGGGCGACGAACAGGGGGAGCCCACGGCCGTCCTGGAGGTGGAGCTCGCACGGCTCCGGGCCCGATTGCGGGAGATCGAGCACTCCTCCAACGCGAGTCCCGCGCCCCGGCTGGATGTCTCGGGCGGAACCCGCACCGCTCTCCCCCTCACGTCCGGAGCGGAGGGGCGATTGTCCCCGCGGCCCCCCTCCGCTGCCCGCCGCACGTGCGCCGGTTGCGGGGTTGGGGTGGCCTCCTCGGGCTCCCCGAGCCTCTGCTCAAGCTGCGGCCGACTCCTGTGCGACTCGTGCGCCGCCCGCTCCGGAGGCTCGGCGGGTCTCCTCTACTGCCCCGACTGTGTCGGGCGGCGGGAGGCCCAAGGGACCCCGTCGCTCTCCGGGGGACGATCCGTCTCGGAGTTTACGAACGGGTTCGGCGGCCGACCGGAGGAGCGGTCGGGGCCGGCAGACCGCCGTTGAGGGCGAGCGCCGGGGGAAGCCAGCCCCGGCGCGCGAGCCCGATGGACAACTCTAAGGCGTCGAGCCGGTCGTCCGGACTCCGGAGCGCCGCCGTCAAATGGACCCGGACCTTCGCTTTGGCGGCCGCCCGCACCCCGGCGGAGTCGAGGCCGTCCGCGGCTCCGAACGGACTCACCTCGAGTCCCACAGCATGGGCCGCCGCCCAGTCCACCCAGGTTCGGGTCGTGTCCGGTGTCGCCTCCTCGCCGCTGGACCCGAGCGCGAGGTGGACCACGGCGAACGGCGTCGTCGCGAGCCGCCCCGAGGGCGGCTGAGCGACCCCGCGCGCGGAGTGGAGCACGTAGTCGACGTCCGGAGACGAGGGGGCGGCCCCGAGCGGGACCTCGCAGCCTACGCGCGCGCTCGCCCGGCCCGGGGAGGGGGCCCGGCGCGACCGAAGATGATCGAGCGCGGCCTGGGATAGGGAATCCCCTTCGGGGAGGACGAATCCGAGAAACGTCCATCCGGCCGCATGCGCCTCGCCGAGCCGGCGGTCGATCTCCTCGGTCGACCCCTCGGGGGAAAGGTGCACGTGGAAGTCGCCGGCGATGTCGGAGGGCCCCACGATGGGGGGCAACCGGTGCGCGAGGGCGGCCTCGATCTCTCCCCGGTCCTCCCGCATCTCGGCCGGGATCCACGGAAGCTCGAGGGTCGCGTACACGTCCTCCTCCGTTCGGCCCGCGACACGGTCATCGCCGCGAAAGACCCCGTACTCGTTGATCTTGAGGCCCCGGTCGCGGGCCAGCGTCCGGAGGTGGACGTTGTGATCCTTCGACCCGGTGAAGTACTGGAGCGCGGCGCCGAACGCCTCCGGCTCCACCACCCGCAGGTCGACCTGAAGCTCCCCCTCCACGAGTACGGTCTCCTTCGTCGTTCCCCGAAGCTTCACCGCGGTTACGTCGGGGAGGTGACCGAAGGCATCCAGCACCTGCGCCGGCTCGTTCGAGGTCACCAGGATGTCGAGGTCGCCCACGCTCTCGCGCCGACGACGCAGGCTGCCCGCGACTTCGATCCGGTCGACCGGCGCGGCGGCGGAGATCGCGGCCACGAGCCGGCGGGCGATGCGCCAGCCCTCGAGAAGCGGCCGACGGCGGCCGCCCTTCTGTCCGGCCCCCAGCGCCTGCTTCAGGAGCTCCAGCTTTCGCTCCCCGAAGCCCTTCACCCCCTGGAATCGTCCGGCCTCGATCGCGGTCGCCAGCTCGGCCGGGCCCTCGATGCCGAACTCCCCAAGGAACCGGCGGGCGGTCTTCGGTCCGACCCCCGGTAGCCGCATGATCTCGAGGACCCCCGCGGGGACCTCGGCCTTCAGCCGCTCGTAGTAGCCGATCTTCCCATCGCGCAGATATTCCTCGATCTTCTCGGCGATGGCCGCCCCGACGCCCGGGATCTGGTGCAGCTCCCGGCGCTGCGCCACGCGCCGGATGTCCTCGGCGAGCGACTCGATGGATCGCGAGGCGCGGCGATAGGCCTCGGGTTTGAACCGCTCCGCCTGGAGGTCCAGGATGTCGGCGATCGACCGGAAGATCTCGGCGAGCTCTTGGTTGGTGGTCATGGGGCCCGCTGGCCTCCGGCGTCGACCCAGGTGCGACGACTGACGGTGAGGAACCCGACGCGCTCGTACGCCCGAACCGCGGGCACGTTATCGTCCCGAACGTAAAGCGCGCTGTGCGCCCCGGCCGCGTCCGCTTCCGCCACGGCCGCGGCGGTCAGGTCCCGGCCGAGGCCCTGACCGCGGTGGTCCGGCTCGACCACGATACCCGTGATCACCCAGACCGCCGGAAGCTTCACCTGCGTGTGGGCGGCCCCCACGAGGCGATCCCCGTCGAACGCGCCCCAGATCGTCTCAGGGACGGGAGGTCGGTCGGCGAGGCGCAATCGCGAGTAGAACCGCCCGGCCCACTCGCCCGCCCGTGCCGCGAACTCGGTGAGGCCGGCCTGGTCCGACGGCCTCAGACGACGGACGTTCGGGTTCGCAGCAAGACCCGGCCGCGACCCCGCCGGCCGGGCCATGAGCCGGACCGGGTACGTGACCGCGGGCCGCCGCGCGGAAGACACGAGGGGGCCAATGCTCTCCGGAACCACCGCGACCAGCGGTCGGGGGGGCAGCGCGGAGAGCAGCGGTTCCGGCCGCTCCGTCCCGATCCAGTGGACGGTCGGGACCGGGAGTCCGTGCCAGATGAGCAGGTAGGCGATCGGCACCCCTCCCTCGTGGAGCACTCGGAACTCGACCCGGTCCGGAGCATAGTCGAGGTCCCAGAGGGCGTACGCATGGAGCACCGGGTCGTGGCGCGCCTGGTCCTCGAGCCACCGGCGGTCCATGCTGGCGGTGACCTCGAGGGCAGGCGGAGCCATTGCCTCCCCAGAACCGCCGGGCTACTTCGCCATTACCGGCGGGTCGGCAACGGTTAATCTGACGCCGGGGTCGCCTCGGTGTGGCGAGCGCCCATCGACCGAGCCCCGGCTTCCCCGCGCACCTGGGGGCGCTCTACGCGGCGTTCCCCTTCGAGCGCTCGCTCGCCGACGATCCCCTCTCCTGCGTCCGCCCCTACGCATCTCGTCCGTGGGCGGCGGAGATCGCGGGGCTAGTCGCCGCCACCCTCGCGGTAGGCACGACCGCCTCCATCCGCCGGGCGTTCCACGAGGTGGAGGAGCGGGCCGGGGGGGACCTCGAGGGGTGGGTCGAGAACTCCTCGGGTCCCGCCGGGGCGCGTCCGATGGCGTCGTTCCGGCATCGGTGGATCCGGGGGGATCAGCTGACCCACCTCGCCCGGACGCTCCATTCGGTCCACGCGGACGGTTCCTCCGTCGAGGAGAAGTTCCTGGACGGGTACGAGCACGGGGGGTTCGCGCAGGGGGTGCACTCGCTCTCGGCCGCGCTCCGGGCCGGCCCCTCGTCGACGGCCACCCCGGCCCCTTCGGGATACGTCCGTCTGTTCCCCTCCCCGCTCGAGGCCTCCCGAAGCCCGTGCAAGCGGCTCGTGCTCTACGTGCGCTGGATGACGCGGCCGTCGTTCCCCGACCTCGGACTGTGGCATCGAGTGCCGACCGGGGAGCTCCGGATCCCTCTCGACCAGCATGTCTACTGGATCGCCTACCACCTCGGGCTCACCCGACGTCGTAGCCGGACCTGGGCCACGGTCGAAGAAGTGACGGAAGCGCTCCGCCGCATCGACCCCATCGACCCGGTCCGATTCGATTTCGTCCTCTGTCACACCGGCATCTCGGGAGATTGCCCGAAGCACCGTGACCTCGCGGTCTGCGGGCCGTGTGTCGTGCGTCCCGATTGCCTCCTCTGGCGACGGAGGGTCGGGGGATGACGGCCAGCACCTGGCCCCTCGAGCCGGGTCTCCTCGAGCGGTTCCGCACCGCAGGCCGAGAGATCGCGTGGCGCCCGGCCCCGGCGCCCTCCCGTGGACGAAAGGCCGCGCCGCGACCAGCGGCCCGAATTGCGCACCTGCATGATGAGGAGTCCCGGGTGGAGGAGAGCCCCACGAAGGGAGCGTTTACCCTCGTAGCCGACTCGGGCCCGGTCGGCGCCCTCGTCCTCCTTCTCGAGATGGACCGGCGAGGGGTTCCGGTGTCGCTGATCGCCCGCGAAGCGGGAGAGGTCGGCGGGTTCCCGCAGGGCGCCATCGAAGCGCGGTGGGGCGGTGCGGCCGACCGCCGGGTCCAGCTGCCCGTGAACGACCTCGTGGAGCTCGCTCGCTACGCCCTCGCCTGATGGCCGCGCTCGGCGGCCCGTCGGGCCCGCTGCCAGAGGTCAGGGAGGGCCCGGGGCAGGCGGCTCCAGCGGTCGACCTCGGGCACGCGCGTTCGCACGCGCCCGGTCCCGTGCCCTGTGGACGGGGGCCAGCTTCGGCGGACGCCCGTGTACCGGGCGGCGGAGGCCCCGGCGCGCCAGGCGGCCAGGATATCGTAGTCGGAGTCCCCCAGGTGCAGCGTGGCGGCGGGGGCCACGCCGAGCCGATCGAGGGCGATTTGGAGCGGTCGCGCGTTCGGCTTGGCCGAGCCCACTTCGCTGGAGAGCACCACCGTGCCGACGCGGCCCGCGACTCCCGTGCGGCGGAGGATCTCCCGGATAGTGGCGGGAGACTCATAGACCACGTTCGACACCAGCCCGAGGGCGAAGCCCTCCTCGCGGAGCCAGTCGAGGAGCCCCAGGGCGCCGGGGGCGGGTCGGACGGCCACCCCCCCGAGGGCCCGGCCGAGGGCCCGCGTGAGTCTGGAAGCGTTCACGGGACGACCGGGCGCGGCCCAGCGTCGCTGCTCCTCGAGCGTGAAGGCGATGCCGCGCGGCTCCCGGCGCTGGGCCTCCCCCTCGAGCGCGTGGAGCCGGCGGCGGGCGAGCGAGGGCGAAAGTCCGGCGGACTCCAGCGCCGAGACCCACGCCTCCCGGCGCGCCCGTACGTAGGCGCGACGGCTCGCCGGAGTGAGGTAGAGCAGGGTGTACCAAACGTCGAACGTGACGGCGCGCGGAAGTTCGGACCCGCTCACGGCCGCCAGCCGTGGGCGCGGTGACCGGCCCGAAGGCCGCTCCGCTCATAGAGTTCGATCGTCCGCTCCATGATCTCTCGCAGCCGGGGGGCGGCGCGCTCGACATGGCAGCGCCGGGCGGTCTCCGCCCCGACGGAGCCCATCCGCTCCGCGGCGTCGGGATGGTCCAGAAGGTCGACGACGCGGTCCGCGATCGCGGCGGACTGCCCCGGTGGGGTGGTGTAGCCGTTCATGCCGTCGTTCACGAGCTCGGCGATCCCGGCCCCCCGGCTCACGACGATCGGAAGGCCGTACGTCCACGCCTCCACCCCGACGAGCCCGAACCCCTCCCAGGGCGCGGGGTGCACGAAGACGTCCGCCGCAGCGTACGCGGCGGCGAGCTCGCGGGAGCTGGCGGTCCCGGTGAAGACGACCTGCGGGCTCACGCCCAGCGAGCGGGCCCGCTCCTCGAGGTGCCGGCGCCAGGTCGTCCCCTTGGTCGACCCCAGGCCCCCGGCGGCGGTGGTGAAGCTCGAGCCGCCGACGAAGACGCACTTCGCCCCGGGATGCCGACGTCGGATCCGCGGCAGCGCTTCGAGCAGGATGTCTTGGCGCTTCATCGGGTCCATCCGGCCGACGGAGAGGAGCACGGGTCCGTCCCCGAGATGGTGCTCGTCCGCGAACCGGCTCACTTCGCTCGTCGTCGGCCGCGGGCGCTCGGACGGGTCGATGTACGGGTAGACCTGGAACGCCCGTCCGTGGTAGCCGACCTGGATGAGCGACTCCAGCCCCGCCCGCGTGCTGACGACCATGCCATCGAACCCCTCCATCGATTTCAGGAAGAAGCGCGACACCGGTTCCGGGTAGCCGCGGAAGTCGAGGGGGATGTGCCAGTGGAGCAGCGCTGGCGCGTTCGGGCCAATGAGCCCGCCCGTCAGGATCTGCTGGAAATCGTTGACGTAGAAGAGGTCGTGGTCCTTCGCCTCGCTGAGGAGCCGCTCGGCGGTGCGGTAAGTGTAGGCGAGGAAACCCGTGTAGTCGCGCGAGGAGGGGGCGAAGCCGCGGGGACCGTGGAACGAGCGCCAGATCGCCTCCTTGAACCGGGAGTACCGCCGGCGTTCGGCCTCCGAGATAGTTACGCTCTCGAAGACGTACCCTTCGTCCGTCGAGATCTCGGGGGGAAACGAGGGGCCGCCGAGGGCGATCCAGCGCGCCGGCCGACGGATCCACCGCCCGATGCCGGCCTTGAGGAGGCCCCGCATCATCGGCACGACGCCCCCGAGCTGCGGCGCGTAGTCGCGCCCGAGCTTCCAGGTGCGACCTTCGGAGGGCGCGGCCCCCGCCCGGGGGCTCAGGGGAGGCGTTTGTGTGTTGACGCAGAGGTCGATCTGGGTCATGCGGGCCCCGGGGCCGCCGCAGCGCCCCCGTCTTGCCGGGGCCGGCGGTGCGCCGTAGGGTGAAAAGGCTCTCGGGCTACTAAATGCCGCCGACCGCCTAATCTACGAGCAGCCGCTCGTCGCGCCGCACACCGTGCAGGCGTAGCAGGTCCCCGAACGGACCATGATCCCGCCGCAAATGTGGCAGCTCGGCGCGTCCTCGCTGGTGAGCCCCGGGCGGGCCCCCTCGGAGAACGAGTCGAGCGGCTTCGTCTCGAACTTGACGGTCGCCGCCGCCGCGGGAGGTTTCGCCGGCGGCGCCGCGTCGTGGCCGTTCCCCTCGGCCGGGCCCTCGAGGCCCATCGCGCGCCGCTGCTCCTCCGTCAGGAACTCGATCGCGAGCCACCGGGCGACGTAGTCGGGGATCGATTTCGCGAATCGGATCTTGGGATTGTTGGTCGCGCCTGCCGGCTCGAATCTTAGATGCGCGAGCTTCCGGACGAGGTCCTTGAGCGGCACGCCGTGCTGGAGCGCCATCGACATCGAGATCCCGAGGGAGTCCATGAGCCCGTTGACCGTCGAGCCCTCCTTCGTGACCCGGAAGAAGATCTCGCCGGGGCGGCCATCGGGATAGAGTCCGACCGTCACGTAGCCGTCGTGGCCGCCCACCTGGAAGTGGTGCGTGATCGCCTTTCGTTCATCGGGGAGGCGCTCGCGCGTCGGTCCGCGGACGGCGGGGGCCGCCTTCCCTTTGCCGGTCTCGTACGGCTGGCTCGCCTTGCAGCCGTCGCGGTAGAGCGCGACGGACTTGATGCCGAGGCGCCAGGCTTCGAGGTAGATCCGCTCGATGTCCTCGACGGTCGCGTCGTGGGGGAGGTTGATCGTCTTCGACGCCCCGCCCGAGAGGAACGGCTGCGCGGCCCCGAGCATCTTCAGATGGCCCATCGGGGGGATCGTCCGCGTGGCGCCCGCGGGGGCGAGCGCGCAGTCGAAGACCGGGAGGTGCTCGGGCTTGAGAAGGGGCGCGCCTTCGGCGCTCCCCGTCGACTCGATGTGCTTCTTGATGCCCGCGATCTCGGTGGCGGTGTAGCCGAGGCTCACGAGCGCTTCCTCGACGGTCCGGTTCACCATGCGCATGGTGCCGCCGCCCACGAGGTTCTTCGTCTTCACGAGCGAGAGCTCGGGCTCGAGCCCCAGCGTGTCGCAGCCCATGAGGAGGCCGATCGTCCCCGTCGGGGCGATGACGGAGATCTGGGCGTTCCGGTAGCCCCAGAGCTCGCCGGCCTTCACCGTGTCGCGCCAGCGGTCGACCGACGCCTCGACCAGGGCGGTGAGCCGCGGGTCGGAGAGCGGGATCTTCTCGGCGGACTGGGCGTGCTTCCCCATCACCCTCAGCATCGGGGAGCGGTTCTTCTCAAAGCCGGGGAACGGCCCCACGCGCTTGGCGATCTCGGCGGACATGTGGTATCCCTCGGCCGAGAGGTAGGCGCTCACCGCGCCCGCGAGCGTGCGGCCGGCGTCGGAATCGTAGGCGAGCCCGTAGTGCATGAGGAGCGCCCCCAGGTTCGCATAGCCGAGCCCGAGCGGCCGGAAGTCGTGGGAGTTCTGGGCGATGGCGGCGGTGGGGTAGCTCGACGCATCCACCAGGATCTCCATGGCGAGGATCATCGTGCGGATCGCGTCGCGGAACAGCTCGAGGTCGAAGCTCCCCTTCGCATCGAGAAACTTCATGAGGTTGATCGACGCGAGGTTGCACGCCGTGTCATCGAGGAAGAGATACTCGCTGCACGGGTTGGACGCGTTGATCCGCCCGCTCATCGGGCTCGTGTGCCAGTCGTTCGTGATGTCGTCGAACTGGACGCCCGGGTCGCCGCAGCGCCAGGCGGCGTAGGCGAGCTTCCGCCAGAGCTCCCGCGCGGGGAGCGTCGCCGCGACGGAGTGGTCCGTGCGGTTGTAGGTCTTCCACTCGCCGCCCTTGATGACGGCGTCCATGAACGCGTCGGGAATGCGGACCGAGTGGTTCGCGTTCTGGTAGGCGATGGAGGCGTAGGCCGAGTCGGGGTCGGTCCCGTCGAAGTTCGACGAGTAGCCCTCGCGGATGAGCGCGAGCGCCTTGTCCTCCTCCCGGACCTTGCAGTCGATGAAATCGACGATGTCCGGGTGGTCCATGTTGAGGATCACCATCTTCGCGGCCCGTCGGGTCGTTCCGCCGGACTTGATCACCCCAGCCAGCGCGTCGAAGGCGCGCATGAACGAGACCGGGCCCGACGCGATGCCGCCGCCGGAGAGCTTCTCGTGGCTCCCGCGGAGCGCCGAGAGGTTGGAGCCCGTTCCGCTGCCGCCCTTGAACAGCCGGCCCTCGCTGGTCGCGAGCGCGAGGATCGAGTCCATGTCGTCGCCCACCGACTGGATGAAGCAGGCCGAGCACTGCGGCGGCTCGCGGACGCCGACGTTGAACCAGACGGGGCTGTTGAACGCCGCCATCTGCTGGACCATGAGGTAGGAGAGGCTCTCCTCGAGGCGCGTCGCCTCCTCGGCGGTGTCGAGGTAGCCGAGCTCGCTACCGCGCTGGGCGATCCAGTGGCAGACCCGCCGGATCATGCCGTCAACGGACGACTCGCGTCGTCCCTGGATCACGCGGAAGTACTTCGACGCCGCGATGTTGATCGAGTTCTCCGACCAGGAGGCCGGGGCGTGGATCCCCTTGAGCTCGAAGATGACCTTTCCCTCGGCGTTCTTGATGATTGAGTCGTGCGTGCGCCACTCGACGGTGTCGAACGCCGCCTTCCCCCGCGGGACGAGCTGGGGGACCGGGATCGGCTCGCGGCCGAGACGGCTTCCCGCTCGGGTCGCCGCCAGTTCAGGGACGGGGGGGGCGCGTTTCTTGGCCAGTGCCATTGGAACCTTTTCCTGGAGGACGCCGCTCGGCGGTGTCGTTGAACGGACCGGCTCCGTCCCGTCGAGCGCTCGGGAGAACCTTTCGGTTCCGGTCAGTCAAGGAAACGGGGCTGGGGACGCGCCGTTTCCTCCTCCTGAGGACCGAAAGACCCTCGCGGCGTCGCCTCGGACACGCGTCGCGGACCCTCCGGAGCGTCCTGAACGCGAAGCCGTATAAGCCAAGTGGGTTGGGCGAGCACCCGAGCGTCGCTCCGGGGCGCGCGGCGCGCTAACTTGCCGGGGGCGGAAGGAGGCGCATCGTGCACGGCATCGTCACTCCGCAGTCGCCGCAGTAGAGTCCCTCCTCGGCGACCCAGAGGAAGGCGCCGCAGCGCTCGCACTTGCGGGGATCGTCGGAATCCCACCGGCAGACCATCGACCGGAGAGGACGCGCGCGGGTATTTGGGAGCGCGCTCGAGGAGAAGCGGTGCCGAGAATCGAGAACTGTGAAAATGTTGGGGCGGCCTGGGGGGAGGCCGCCCCGTTTCGGATCTTCCGCCCGCCGTTCAGGCGTTCTTCATCCGGGCGCGGGAGATGAAGCCCTTCTTGTCGAGGAAGTACATGTACCCGTCCTGCCGGGTGATCTTTTCCGTGCCGACCCGGGCCTTCTTCCCGCTCTTGTTGAGCTTGGTCGGCGTCTTCCAAAGGTACCCGTCCTTCCCGAGGTAGTACAGGTAGCCCTTCTCGCGCTTGATCTGCTCTTTCCCAACCTTCTCGGCCATGTGTGGCGACCTCACCGGCGAGGAGGAAAGCTCTCCTATTTGAATGTGAGGTCGGAGTTACCTCGAAGAGCGCACGATTCCCTGACGTGAAATCAGCGTCGGGATCGCGCTGATCCGATACGCGATCCCCTCGAGCGAGGGGACGTCGAACGCGACGAAATCCGCCGGACGCCCCGGCGCAATCATGCCGGCCTTCGCGGCGATGTCGCTCGCGTGGGCGGCGTTGATCGTCGCGGCCGTGATCGCTTCCGCCGGCGTCAGTCGCGCGCTGTAGACGGCGTGAGTGAGGACGAGCGGCATCGATTCGACCCAGGAGTTCGGCGAAAGGTCGCTCCCGAGGGCAACGGGGACGTTCGCGTCGACCATCTCGCGCCCGGGGCTCCGGCTCCCCGAGAGCGACGCGAACGGGGTCAGGGGGAGGAGGACCGCGGTCACCCCGGCGTCGGCGAGCGCGGCCCGGTCCTCCTCTCGGGCGGCCAGGAGGTGCTCGGCGGACCGGGCGTTAAGCTCGGCCGCGAGGCGGCTTCCCCCGGAGTAGACGAACTCGTCGGCGTGGATCTTGACGCCGAGCCCCTGGCTCAAGGCGGCCTTGAGGAGGCGCGCGGCCTGGGGCACGGTGAAGAACCCCGGCTCGCAGAAGACGTCGCAAAAGCGCGCGAGCCGTTCTTGGGCGACCTTCGGCAGGACCCGTTTCACGAGGAGGTCGATGTAGTCGTCGCTCCTCCCGGTGAACTCCGGCGGCAAGGCGTGGGCTCCAAGGAACGTGGGCACGAGCCGGACGCGGCTCGTGCGCGCGAGGCCCGGGATCAGCCGGAGGAGTCGAAGCTCGCCGGCCGGCGTGAGAGCATACCCGCTCTTCACCTCGGCGGCCGTCGTGCCGGCCGAGGCCATGCGCCCGAGGCGGTCCAGAGCGGAGCGGCGCAACGCGGCCGAGGAGGCGGCCCGCGTCGATCGGACGGTGGAGAGGAGGCCGCCCCCGGCCTGCGCGATCTCGAGATAGCTCTGTCCGGCGACCTTCATCGTGAGCTCGTGCGCCCGGTCCCCGCCGAAGAGAAGGTGCGTGTGCGCGTCGACGAATCCGGGAACGACGCACGCTCCGCCGAGGTCGATCTCTCGCCCGCCGCGGAGCAGCCGGACCTCCCGACGCCGACGCGCGTGGCGGCCGACCCAGACGATCGACCCGGCTCGGACGGCGACGGCGGCCTCCTCCACGACCCCAAGGTCGGACATCGCACTCCCGCGACGGGGCACGTCGCCCACGGCGAGCGTGGCGAGCTCGTGGATGCCGCTGAACACCTGGTCGGCGAGGATCATGGTTGACGGATCAGGTGGTCCAGGAAGTCCCGGGCGGCTCGCGCCCCGGCGAAGAGCCCCCGCGCCTCCGATTCCAATGGCTCCAGCTCCTTGTAGCGGGACGAGAAATGGGTCAGGAAGAGCGACCCCACCCGCGCGGCGTGCGCCAGCGCCGCCGCCTGCCGGGTGGACGAGTGGCCCCACTTGTTGGCCTCCGCCTCCAGTTCGACCGCCGTCGTGGCCTCATGAATGAGGACCGTCGCGTCGCGGGCGAGAGACTCGATCGCCTCACTGGGCCCGGTATCACCGGAGTAGACCACCGACCGGCCGCTGCGGGGCGGGCCCATGACGTCGGCGGGATGGATGGTCCGGGCGCCCACCCGGACGGCTTCCCCCGCTTCGAGCCGGGAGAAATCTGGCCCCTTGATCCCGAGCGAGCGAGCGAGTTCGCCGTCAAAGCGCCCGCGCTTCGGGTCCTCGTCGAGCCGATACGCGAGGGTGGGAACCGGATGTTCCGCCTGGGCCGTGCGGACGGTGTAGCCCGGGAGCTCCACGCGCTCGCCCGGCCACAAGGAGTGCACCTCCACGGGAAATCGAAGGGTGAAGTACCCCATGGCGAGCACCCGTTCGATCATCTCCTTCGCATCGCGGGGGCCGTAGATGTCGAGCGGCTCTTCCCGATTGTTGAGGCCCATGCTCTGAATGAGACCGGGAAGCCCGAGAAAGTGGTCGCCGTGAAAGTGGGTGATGAACACGCGTCGCACGCGCATGAAGCTCGCGGAGGACTGGAAGAACTGGCGCTGGGTCCCCTCCCCGCAATCGAACAAGACGAGCTCGCGCTCGGTGTCGAGCGCGATCGCACTCGCGGACCGCTCTTTGGTCGGCCACGAGCCGGCCGTGCCGAGGAAGGTGAGCCGCATCTCTCTTCGGCGTAGAGGAGGGCCCCTATTAGAGAGCCCGACGAACGCGACGGAGGACGGTAAAAGGGCATGTAGGGGTGCCGTCGTGCCTGTCCGCACGCATGGTTGACTGGGACCGGGTCGAACGCCTCCGCTCGAAAGGCTGGGATTGGGACCGGATCGCGGGCGACGAGAAGGTCGACTTTCATGCCGAGGAGGGCGCCGGCGAACCCGGCCGCGCGCTGCGGGCCGTGTACTATCAGCGGCGGTCGCGGCGGCAGCGCCAGCCCGGGGACGGCAGCAAGGCTGGAAAGGCCGGACGGGACACCGAGGACCACCCGCGCTGGACGCTCGCCCGCGCCGCCTACCTCGCGACCCCGCTCTTCGGGATCTGGTTCGTCCTCGCGTTCGTCTTTCCCTCGCCGGTGGGCGTCTATGTCAGCGCGATCCCCCTTCTCGCCATCCTCGCCCTCGCGAGCGTGGCGGTCCTTGCCTTCAGCCTTCTGCGGAGCGCGGAGAAGTGGTCCCGCGTCTACCGCAACAGCCTAGCCATCGGACTCGTCCTCGGCTTGATCGTCGCCGGCGGGTTCGGACTCGCGGCGCTTTCCCAGGGATGTCCGAATCTGACCTCGGCCTACTCCTCGGAACCCCAAAACTGGAACAAGGCCTCCAACAGCCCCTGGAGCGAGAATGGTGCCCCGGTGCTCTTCTTCTACGGGGCGTACGCCTGTCCCTTTTGCTCCGCCTCGAGCTGGGCCGTCTACTTCGCCCTCCATAAGTTTGGCAGTGTCAGCGGGGTGCAGTACGGGCACTCCTCCTCGGTAGACACCTTCCCGAACACGCCGGAGATCCTCCTCGATCAACTCTCCGTGCAAAGCCCGTATGTGGCGTTCCAGGTCTCGGAGAATCATGACCCCACGGTGACGGCCGGGGTCACGCCGGGGAGCTGCACCCAGCAGGCGTTCGTGAGCGCGTACGACACCACGGGGATCCCGTTCATTGTCCTAAACGGGCAGTACTTCCACGTTACGTCCATCGTTCCTCCCCAGAACGGGAGTTCCGGGTTCTCGCTCAACAGCTACTCCGCGCAGCAGATCATGGGGGAGATCAACAATCAAAGCGGACCCGCTTGGGACGACATCAGTCCAGGGGCGTACTGGCTCACCGCGTTCATGGTGAAGGTGAATAATGGGGCGCCCGCGAACGTGGCGGCCATTCCGCAGGTTCAACAGGACCTGGGCCAGATCAGCTAGGCATGGACGCTCGGACCCTTCACGCGCTCCTGCCCGTCGCGATCATCATCGGGCTTGGCCTCTCCATCTTTGCGGGCTACGAGACCACCCATCCGGCGGCGGAGGGCGCGTGCTCCTTCAACGGGTTCGTCTCCTGCGCGAAAGTCGACCAGAGCGCCCACAGCTCGACGTTCGGGGTGCCCGACTATTGGGCGGGAATCGCGGGATTCCTCGTCCTGCTGGCGGTGGACGTCCCCCTTCTCCGGACGTACAAGCCGGTCTGGCTCTATCTGGTGTTGGGCCTCTCGAGTCTTGGACTGATCGCCGCGGTCTACTTCGCCTATGTCGAGCTCGTCGTGATCGGGGCCCTCTGCATCATCTGTACCGGCGCCTACCTCTCGAACGTGGTCGTTTTCGCCGCCGCCCTCGCCCTTTACCGGGTGACCCGCACTGAATCCTCGGGGGGCGCGAGATCCCCCGATGCGGTGCCTTGAGGGTCCGACACGGTTTTCCATCGGGTTCCTGAACTTACAAATAGGCTCCGGACGTCTCCTCGCGAGGCGTGCGGACCAGTTCCCGCGCTCAGGAAACCGCCACCGCATGCCGCCACACGGTTATGGGGCCGCAATCGCAATTGTCGCGGTCTTCTTGGCGATAGCCCTGACCTTGCCGAGTGGGGTGGCCGGCCCCACCGTGTTCGCAACGATCAACGGGGCGCCGACCGCCGGCGGTTTTCGTGCGCCCGCCAATCCTGAGCTCGTTGCGACGGTGCACGACCTGCGCATTCGCGCACCGACCGTCGCGGCGGGAACCGGCGAACCCGTAACGCTCACGGCCGTGCCCCCGAATGGAACGGACCTCACGGGCACGTCGGTGACCTGGACCCTCGGCGATGGCAATCAGCTCGCGTCGACCGGTGCGAATGCCACCTGGACCTACTCGGATCCGGGACTCTATCTCATCTACGTACAAGCGACGATTTCCGGTGTTCCACACGACAATGCGGCGGACCTGTTTTCCCTACCCGTGTACGCCACGCATACCGTCGACTCGAACGGGACCGACCTGATGCTCGGGGGGGAGATCCTGGGGAACTCCACCACGACGTCCGGGGCGACCGCTGTCCTGACCCCCGGGGCATCCGTGGACCTCTCTGCCCGCCTGACGGAGCCGGTGCATGCCCCATTCTTCACGTACGGGGCCGCGACGTTCTCCTTCCCCGCCTCGGCCTCGTCGTTCGCCTCGTTCGGCTCGACGGTGTCGGACCCCGCCGGGACGAGCACGACCGTCTTCTCCGTGAGCGCCTCGGCGGCTGCCGGATTCTATCCCGTCAACTTCAGCCTCGGCGCCTCCGCGGTCATCGACAACCAGAGCACGCCCTTGGGCGGGACATTCACTTTCACTGTCGTCGTCGGGCCGGGCTTCGGCGGAGGCGTCCTGGGGTACGCCCGTCCAGGGAATCCGGCGACGCTCACGGGGTACGAGGTCGGACTGGGACCCGGCTCGGTCGACCCCGCCATCGACTACGACACCTCGGGCCTGGAGGTGATCCAGAATGTCTATCAAACGCTCATCGCGCCGAACGGCACCGCCACGGGGGACGACCCGGGGTCGTTCGTTCCCGTGCTCGCCACGTGCGTTCCGGGAAGCTCGCTCTGTCAGAGCCTCTATACGAACTCCCTCGTGAGCGGCACCCACTACACGTTCGTACTCAGCAGCACGCCGAGCTTCTACGACCCTTCGACCGGGAGCGGCTGGCGGGTTTACCCGACGGACGTGGTCTTCTCTATCGCCCGAACCCTGGCCTTCGCGGACCTCCCCTGCTTCGGCTGCAACAATGGCTGGACGCTGGCCCAGTCCCTGCTGCCCTACGGGAACTTCTTCTGGGACGGGGGGATCCACAGCCTGGTCAACAACACTCCCTTACCGGTCTTCGCCTCGATGGCGATCAACGACACGACCTACTGCCCTACCGCCGCCGCCCTCGAAGACGGCTGCGTCACCTTCAACGTCACGGGCGAGGGGACCACCTGGCCCAGCTTCCTCCAGCTCATCGCGAACCCGCTCGGGGGCTCCATCGTCCCCTGCGGGTGGTTCAGCGCGTCCGCCCAGGGGGCGGGCATTCCCTATTGGACCGAAGGGAACGTGAGCGGCGCGGGGGATTCCAGCTGCTCCGCCCCCGGCACCGGCGGGTTCGGGGTCTTGCCGTCCTCGATCACGCCCACCGGTTGGGACCTGTGGGAGGAGAATGGGGCGAACGCCCCGTTCGTGGGGTCGGTCCAGTGGAACATGGCCGGGTCGGGCCCGTACTACCTGCGCTCGCTGACGCCGCAGGTCGGATACACCCTCGCCTCCAGCCCGAAGTACGCGGCGAATCCGAACTGCGACTTCGACGGGTGCCCGGACGCGACCGGGCGGGCCACGGACGTGAACGTCAGTTACGAGCCGTCGACCTCGACGGGGCTCGCCGCGCTCGAGGCCGGCAGCGCCGACATCGTGCAGACCGGCCCCGGGGACGCCCCGCGCCTCGCCGACGACCTCCGGCTCGGCCTCGGGTTCCCCCACTCCTCGCCCACCCTGACGTTCGACTTCCAGTCGTTCAACCTCGAC
>DASRSW010000081.1:0-18275 GCA_035656275.1 Thermoplasmata archaeon | reverse complement strand
TGGCGGACGCACAGCACGTCCCGGTCGTGGGTATCACCGAGACCATCCAGCCGCCCGGAACCTCGTTCCAAGCGTGGATGGGGGCCGAGTATCTCGCGCTTCAGGAAGCGCTAAGCCCGCCATCGTCGGGGGTCGTACCTTGAGCGTGGCGGCACCGGTTCTTACGAGCTCGGGACCCGGGGGGGCTCCGGAGGTCATCCGAGCGGAGCACCTCGAAATCAGCTACGCGGGGAAGACCGTCTGGCGGGACGCGACGTTCAGCGTTCGGCGCGGGGAGTTCGTGGCCGTCATCGGTCCCAACGGAGCCGGCAAGACCACCTTGTTCCGCCTCCTGCTCGGGTTGGTGCGGCCGACCGCGGGCACGCTCCGGGTGTTCGACCGACTCCCGAGCCGAGGCGATGCGCGGATCGGCTACGTGCCCCAGCGCCACACCGTGGACCATGAAACCCACGTGGCCGCCGACACTCTCGTAGGGCTCGGGTACTCGGGGGCGCGGTGGGGAACCGGGTTCGCTCGGCGGGCCGACCGGGAGGCGGCGGCGGCCGCACTTGAGGCGGTCGGGGCCTCCGAGCTCGGTCCGAAGTGCCTGGGCACGATGTCGGGGGGCGAGCTCCAGCGGGTCTTCCTGGCCGAGGCGCTCGTCGGGAACCCGTCCATGCTGCTGCTGGACGAGCCCCTCTCGAACCTCGACATGCGCCGGAGCCGCGAGCTCGTGGAGGTCGTGCACGGCCTCGTGCAATCGAAGAAGGTGACGACGCTCCTCGTCGCCCACGACATCAATCCGCTCATCCAGTGCCTCGACAAGGTGATCTATGTCGCCAACGGGAACGTGGCGACGGGGTCCCCCGAGACGGTGCTCACCCCCGACTCGCTGACGAGATTGTACGGGGTCCCGGTGGAGGTGCTGCGGGATTCTCGGAATCATCTCGTCATTGTCGGGGGAGAGGACTCCCACGGAGGAGAGAACGGGTGACCGGCGCGGGCCTCCCCTTCAGCTGGAACCCCATCACCGACCTCAGGTTCATGTGGTCGTTCGCGTTCATGCGGAACGCGTTCGAGGCCGGCACGGTCATCGCGATCGTCGCCGGGATCATCGGGTACTTCGTGATTCTCCGGCACTCCGCGTTCGCGACGCACGCCCTGGGCCATGTGGGCTTCGCGGGCGCCGCCGGAGCGGTCCTGTTCGGCGTCAACCCGGTCTTCGGCCTTCTGCTGTTCACGACCACCGGAGCCACCGGTATGGGGATCCTGGGTCGACGGGCCGCCCACCGGGATATCGAGATCGGGACCGTGTTGGCGTTCATGCTGGGCCTGGGCCTGTTCTTCCTCAGCCTGTACGCGGGGTACGCTACACTCGCGTACAGCATTCTTTTCGGGGAGATCCTTGCCATCGACTCTGCCGGGGTCCTCTTTACGCTGGAAGCGAGCCTCGTCGTCCTCGCGGTGGTCGCCCTCATCGGCCGGAGGCTGTTGTTTGCCTCCCTCGACGAGGACGTCGCGGAGGCGAAGGGGCTGCCGATGATGGGTCTCGGCCTCACCTTCATGGTCCTCCTAGCCGTCGCGATCTCGATCGCGGTCCAGGTGATCGGAGTGCTCCTCATCTTCGCCTTGATGGTCACGCCGGCTGCGGTCGCAGTTCGCCTGACCCGCCGCCCACTCCACGCGGTCGTCCTCTCGGTACTGGTCGCGCTGTTCGCGACCTGGACGGGTCTCTTCATCCAGTTCTACTCGCCCTATCCCGCGAGCTTCTTCATCGTCACGATTGCCTTTGGGATCTACGTGGCGGTCCGGGTCGCCCAGGCATTGATGGGTTGGTCGGTCCGTCGCTCCCAAGTGCAGCCCGACGCGGTCGCGCACATCGGCTCCTGATCGGCGGGAGAGCGGTGGCCGGCGCGGGCCCTCCCGAATCCGAGATTATAGATGGCCGAGCCGCCTTTCCCCTTGCCCAATGCAGGTCCGGATCGGCGAGGGGACGTACGAATGGGTGGACGACTGGGCGACCCTCCCCGATGCGGAGGGCGCCCGGGGCGCCTGGCCCCACAGCGCCATCGTCTGGAGCCGGAAGGGAGAGCTGTGGACGTTTCACCCTGCCAAGTCGGCGGCCATCGCGTTTGACGCCGACGGCCACTTTCTGCGGGCGGTCCCCTCGCCGCTCTCTGAAGCCCACGGGATCACGCTCGTAGAGGAAGGGGGCACCGAATTTCTCTGGATGGCTGACGCCTCCACCAAACGGAAGCCGGAGTCCAACTACGACGCTCCCGAGTCCGCTGACTCGGCGGCGGTCGTGAAGACCGACCTCGCGGGGCGGGTCGTACTGGCCCTCGCGCCCCCGCCTCACCCTGCGTACGAAAAGGGGCCGTATCGTCCGACGTGGGTAGGGGTCAACGAGGAACGGTTTGGGGGGAATGGCGACATCTGGGTCGCGGACGGATACGGGCAGAGCCTGGTCCACCGGTACTCGGCGGACGGACGCTACCAGTCGACCTTGACCGGGGAGGAGGGGGGAGGTCGATTTCGGGGTCCCCACCTTGCATTCGTAGATCGACGACGCGAGCGGCCCGAGCTCTACATTGCCGACCGAGGAAACTCGAGAATTCAAGTCTACGACCTGGACGGGAGTTTTCGGCGAATCGTGGGTGCGGGGACGCTGTCTTCGCCGACGGCGTTCGCGGTGGAGGGCGAACGAATGGTCGTGCTGGAGTTCCGACCTCCGCGACTCCTGGTGTTCGATGGGCAGGATCGATTGACGGACTTGGTGGGAGAGAACCTGGGACCGCTCACGCAGCCGGGGTTTCCCTTTGTGCGCGACGAGGCCGGCCACCCCAGCGTGCCGAAGCAGATGGGCTCCGGCAAGTTCGGGATACCGCACAGCGTCGCGATCGATGGCGGGGGGAGCCTCTACTTCACCGAGGTCGTCTTCGGGTCGCGGTTCACGAAGCTGAAGAGGTTGCCCCCCTGAACCGACCACCGGGGGCCTGGGCCGGCGGGGATGGCTTCGGACCCCGTGCACGGGGAGTTCTAACCCCCGCTAAGCTCCTCGCCGGCCAAGGTACGGGAGCCGCCGCGCCCGTCGGGAGTCGAGGGGAGAGAACCGGGGCCGGCACGGGATGGAGATTTAAATACTGGTGACCTCTCGCACGCTTTGAACGTTCGGATGCCCGACCTCAGTGCGAGAGGCAGTTACCTCGACGGATGCCCGGGCGCTCAGGGCTCAATCTCCTCCCTCGCCAGCTATCAAGAATAACGATAAAGGTCAGATAGGAGAGCGGACGGTCCGAGCGGAACTGGCGGCAGAGTAAGGTCGGAGCAGCATACATGGAAAACAGTCACCTGGCAATTGCGTTGGTCGTAGCGTCGATGGCGTGCGCGATGTTCTTCATCCCGGCCCAGGTCCATCCGGGGGGCTTGTCATCGGCGACAGCTCCGGCGCTCGTTCCGGGGACTACGGGGGCCGTGTCCCATGGCACGCTCGTCGCTGCAGCGCCCTTGCCGGCCACCGGCTATCCCCGTACGGTCCTCATCGAAGCGTTCACCGGGGTTTGGTGCCCTCACTGTCCCGCCGAGACGCAGGCGTTGCATTACATCGAGGACAGCACCAGCCGGGCGGCTATCGACGTCCCCGAACTGCACGTGTGCGCGGCGGGTCAGGGAAGCACCCCCTGCCTCGACAACTACGTGGCCCCCGACAACACGGCCTACACGCGGGGAGCGTGGTACAACGTCTGTGGGTATCCGGACGTGTTCTTCGACGGCCAACACGATTCCTGCGGGGCTACCAACTCGGCGAGTCAGATGCAAGGGATCTACGATCGGGCGATTGCGAATGCGTCGGCGATCCCGAGCAACGTGACGATTACCGACGTCGGGACCGTCTCGTCGGGGATGGTTCAGATCCACTCGAACATCACTTCGCTCGTCACCGGTTCGTACAATCTCGTCAGCTACCTTCTGGAGTACATCGGGAAGCTGAACATCAGTAACGGCGGGGGGCCGCACGATATCGACCACGTGGTTCGATCGACTCTCGCGAACCACCAGGTGAGCCTCGTCGCGGGGACCACGACCGAGGTCGATTTCAGCGGGGCCATTCTCAGCGGGTGGAACTCCCTCAACCTGAGCGTGGTCACCTTCCTCCAGACCAACTCAACAAAGCATATCGAGAACGCCAACTGGGCGCCCGTGACGACCATGATCACCGGCGTGTCCGCCAATACGACTACGGTCATTGCCAATCAGAGTGCAAGCATTACCATCCGCGTGGTCAACAGCAGTACGACGGTGCCCATCTCCGGGGCTTCGGTTACGCTGACCGCGGACAACGGTGGAACGCTTTCTCCTTCGAGCGGTACCACGGCCAGCGACGGGACGTTTACGGCGAAGTTTACGGCCCCCGCGGTGGGGATGCCCGAGCACGACCTCATCACGGCTCAGGTGAGTGCGATGAACTACACCGACGGAACCGGGACCGTTTCGCTCCTGGTCAACCCCGTCGTCCTGTCCCCCGTCCCCACAGGACTCGCCCTCTCGCCCAACAATCTCAAGGTCGACCTGAACTGGACGACACCTGCAACAGGCGGGGCGGGCGTGACATACCACGTCTACCGCGCCACCGTTGCGTCCGGGCCTTACGCGTCCGTGGGCACGTCGACGTCCACGACCTTCTCGGACACGAACCTCATGGAGGGCCAGAGCTACTGGTACAAGATCAGCGCCCAGAACTATGCGGGCTTTTCGGCCAATTGCTCGCCTATCGCGGCGACAGCCGTCTCGGTGGTGCCCCAGGGGCTTCCGTCGACCGTCGGCTGGTGGTTCTCCGTGGATTCGATGACGTTCAGCTCACCGACGAACGACACGCTCTTCCCGTACCTTCCGAGCGGCCTCTACACCTACGAGTTCGGGGTGGACTCCTACGCGTACCTGGCGGGGGCCCCGGGGGACCCCCTGTCGGCCTCGGGCGTCTCTCTCGCGCTGTCTCCCACCTTTACGCCCCGGTACGCGAATCTCCAGGGCACGATCACCCCGGCGAGCGCCAACGCAACCGCGTCGGTGAACGGAGTCCCGATCGTGGTGGCCGCAGGGGCTTTCTCCGCGCTGCTCGTCGCGGGCACTTACCTTCTCAACGTGTCGGCGGACGGGTACTACTCGAACGTCACGACGGTCGTCCTGACGCCCGGGAATCTCACCAACGTCCCGGTCGAGCTCCAGAGCTCCCAATCCAGCGGCGGAGGAACCACTACCTCGAGCGGGGGCCTCTCGAGCGATGAGGTCAATGCCATCATCATCATTGCTGGCGTGGTCGGCGTGGCCGCGATCGTCGGAGCGGCTATCGTCATGTCCGGAAGGGGGAGACGCGCCCAGGCGTCGCGGACAGGGAGGAAGGGCCCCCGGTCTCCTCCCCCGTCCCCCCGGAACGGGCCGTGAGCTTCGGCGGAGACCGAGTCCTCCGGAGCGCCCGCGCGACATCGCCGCGCGCCGGTCTTCCGTCCCCGATACGGGGGTACCGAAGCGCGCAAGCCGGTTGGCGTCCCAGGCTCGCATGGGGGCTGGGCGCATGCCTTGCGGCGAGCGTCTTCTTAGTCGCCCTCGTGCCCTTGGGGAGCAGCTCGGCGGTAAGCCCGCGTCCCAGCTACTCCACCACGGTACTGGCGGTCTACCAGTCCAACTACACGAATGAGCACGACAACTTTACCGTCTCCATGGCGGTGTCGAGCACCGTCGGCATTCAGTATGTTTACTTCACCTTCTGCCAGCTAAGCAGCCCGATCTGCTACCTTCCGGTCTTCATGTCGCTCCATGGGTCGCACTGGTACGTGGGTACCACGAACCCGATGACCACCTACCACGGGATGACGGTCGGCGTGCAAGCCGGGTACAACATCACCATCCTCTACAACGACAACTCCACCCAAACGGAGCCCGCGATCCCGAATCCGTTCCCGAACCTCTCCATTTCGACCTCGGTGACGGGCGAGTACATGTACGAGATGACCGTGAACCCCGACGTCTACGGGCTGAGCGGCATCGTCGCCGATGCCGTGACGGGCGTCGGAGTTCCCGGGGCGCACGTCTCCCTGACCCCGGCGAACAACTCGACGCTGCTCGGCTCGACCACGACCAGCGCGACCGGGGCGTACTCGTTCTCCCAGGTCGTGAACGGCAGCTACAAGCTCTGGGTCACCGGAGCCGGCTACCGGAGTTTCAACGAAACCGTGGGGGTGGCGGGCCAGAACACCGTCAAGGACATCGCCTTGACGAACGCCTCCGCCTCCACGACGGGACCCGGCGGAGCGAAGGCGTGGTACTCGGCCTCGTATGGGGGGCTCACCTTACCAGAAATCGGCGTGGTTGTCCTCGTGGCCGCGATCGTCGTCGGCATCCTGGCCGCCCGGTCGAGGCGGGGCCGGCGGGGCGAGTCCCAGGTCACGCCGGCTGCGTCTTCCGAGTCGCCCAGCGACGTTTCCAAGTGATGCCGACTGTCGAGTCCGTCAGCCAACCTAATGCTCCATTTTGGTCCTAGGACAGGTGGATGGGACGCATGCGATTCCGGAGCATCGCCCTAGTCCTCGGCCTCGTCGTTGGGCTGCTCGTCGCCGCCATCGTTGCCGGCCCGCTCGCTCCCACTGCGCGCGGGAGCACCACGTCGACCAACGTCGCCCCCGACTTCACCCTGACCGACATCTACGGCCACTCCTTCACCCTCTCCAACTATCGAACGACCAACGTGGTGGTCATCGAATTCACCGCGCTCTCCTGCAGCGAGTGTCAGATTGTGGAGCAGAGTCTCCACTCGCTCTACGCCAACTACAACCAGAGCGGCAACAGCTCGGTTCGGATCATCTCCATCTACATCGAGCCGCAGTTCGGCGACACGATTCCGGCCCTTCAGGCGTACCACGACAAGAACAGCATCACGTGGACGATGGCTCAGGATACGATGAGCCTGACCGTCTCGACAGCGTACGGCGTGAGCGCCATCCCCGCGGTGTTCATCATCGACCCGCAGGGGCGGGTGGTCTACGACGTCGCCGGCGTGCAGGACCAGAGCACCATCCAGTCCACCATCTCCTCCGCGTTCGCGGGCACGGCCCACTCCCTATCGATCGTCACGGTGAGCGTCTTCGCCTTGGCGGCCATCGCCGGGGTCTCCACGTTCTTTTCCCCGTGCGCCTTTCCGATGTTTCCGGGCTACATGGGCCTCTTCCTGGGGCTCAACACCCGTCAGTCCGACCCCAACTCCCCCGCCGGTGCTACCTACAAGGGAGCGGCCCGCCGGGCCGTCTTCGCCGGATCGATCACGGCCCTGGGCATGATCGTCGTCTTCCTCGTCATCGGGGTCACGCTCATCTTTGCCGCGCGCGCCGTGAGCGGATACCTTCCGGACCTACTGATCGCGGTCGGCGTAGCCTTGCTGGCCCTCGGGGCGCTCCTCCTTACCAATCTCCAGTACTGGCGTGTCGTGACGCCCTTCCAGCGTCTGTGGGGCCGGCTCCGTGGAAAGCCGGCGGACGCAGCGGTCGTGGCCCCGGTGGTCACCTCCGGCGGCGGATTCTACCTGAAGCTGTTCAGCTATGGAATGGGCTACGCCGCCGCTGCGGCGGGGTGCGTCGCGCCCGTCATCTTTGCCGCCATCATCGCCGGCCTCGCCCTCGGATTCCTGGGCGGGATCATCAACATCCTGATCTTCAGCCTCACCGCCGCCCTTCTCATGATCGTCACGACCGTGCTTTTGGGGATGGCCAGCCAGCGGTTCGTGAACCAGCTCAAGGCCTTGACCCCCATCATCAAGAAGGTCAGCGCAGTGGCCCTCCTCGTGGTCGGGGCCTACCTCGTGTACTTCTACTACACGGCGTGGATCGTGTAGGACCCGTTCCCGGACGTCGTCGCGCGGACGGGCTTCGGGAGATCTCCGGGTCTCGGCTCCCCGGCGTAGCATTATCGAGCTGCGGGCCCTGCCCGAGCCCCACCCCTGGACGCTCCGGATGCCGAAGCTGAATCTCGGGACCTTCGAGCTCCACTACACCCGGGCCGGCTCGGCCGGCGAGCCGGTCGTTCTGGTCCACGACTACTGGGGGGATGGGCGCCAGTGGGAGGGTGTCGTCGCGCGGCTCTCCTCGACCGCCAGAGTCCTAACCTACGATCGCCGAGGTCATGGTGAAAGCTCCGCGCCGAGCGGGTCCGTAGCGCTGGCAGACCAGGTCTCCGACCTCTCCACCCTTCTTTCGATCGCGGGACGGTCGGCGCATCACGTCGTCGGCACCGGGGTCGGGGGGGTGATTGCGCTTCAGCTGGCCCTCCTCCACCCGGACCAGGTCCGCAGCGTCAACGTGCACGAGCCCAGCCTGCTCGGGTTGCTTGCCGGAGTCCCCGCTCACAGCCGCGTGTACGAAGAGGCCCGGGTTCGGGAACGATCCGTCCTCGGACATCTGAGGAACGGCGACGCCGCCACGGCGGCCGGTGAATTTGTCGAACACACCGCTTCGGACCCCGGAAGCTGGTCGTCAGTGCCGCCGGAGATCCAGGCCTCGTTCGTCTCGAACGCCCAGACCACGCTTTCGGAGCTGGTCGACCCCACGACGGAGTCGATGGACACCTCGCCCTTCTTGAACTACCGCGAACCCGTGGTGGTCACTTCGGGGAAGAGAAGCGCGCCCGTCTTCGCGGACATCACCGATCGACTCTGCGAGTCGTTCTATCGGGCAATGCGCTACGCGTACGACGGAACGGGCCACTTTCCCCATCTCACGGACCCCGACCAATTTGTTCAGGTGGTACGTGAACTCGTACGATTTGCCGCCAGTCGGTCGCCGCCGGACTGACCGGCCGCCCACCCCGTCTGGACGGATTGACCCGCCGACCCACGCCGGCGGGGTCGAGAATCGGACCCCAGGCTCCGCGCGTGGGCCAAACACGCTCGTGGGGGCAACGCCCAGCCCAGGGTGGCGGAGATCGGGCGTCGCGACGCCCGCCTCCTCCGGCACTCAAGAATAGAAGTAGAGGAACGACCTCCCGACCATAGGGGCCGGATTATTGCCCGAAACGGAACCGCCGCTGTCCGGGGCCTCCATGGGACGGTTTGACCTCTCCGAGATTTCCGGGGCCCTCTGGAAGAATTGGCTTCGTGGAAAGTGGGTGGGAGGCGCCTTCCTTTCCGTGTTCTTGGCCGGACTGGCCGTACTGCTCGCCTATCTGGTGCTGCAAGGCTTCGAAGGCACCGGGTTGAGTTCGCACACTCTCAACGGCCTGGGGATCTTGGCATTCTTTGCGGCGTCTTCGATCGTCCTCTACCTAGCCAACATTCAGGTCGCCCGTCCGGCGACGGCGGTCGTCGTGTCGGAGGAGGGGCTCCAGGTTCAGTACCCGACGCGGGGAACCGCGCTACTGCGTTGGTCCGATCCCCGTTTTCGGCTCTCGTTCGAGGGATACTCGAGCTCCGTTGCGAAGACGCTGGTCTTTGTTTCCGCAGTGGGAGCGTTCAAACCGCGGTTGTACGCGTCTGAGGCGGCCGCGCGTGCCATCACCGGCGCCGCGACGGGGGCGGGTCTGGAAGTGAAGACCTCCACCCCGGGCCGTTTCAGTTTCGAATCCGTGATTCGGATTCGCGCACGACGGCCGGGGGAGCCGCCGAGGGCAGCCCCGGCAGCGTCCTTTTAGCCCCTAAGCGCGGCGGCCGGGTGGGGTTGATCCGCCGGTCCACTTCTTGCGCAGTGGGCAGGAGAGAGGCCGGACACACCCTCGACCGAGTCCGGACCCATGGCATGAGGCGGCGAGTTGGAGCACGAATTCCCCGTTCCGGCTTCGGCATGTGCAGAAAGGCGGTGTCGAAGTGCCTATCTTCTTGGAGGGGTCTCGAGGTCTCGCAGTGCAGGAGTAACCGATCCGAATGCTGACGCCCTACCGAGGAGTCAAGATCCAGCGCCGGGCCCCGATCCGGCTCTACCCCTTCCAGAGGTTCTTCCGAGGCTTCGAGAAGACAGTTCCCATCCAGGAATTGTTCGGGAGGAAGGCGGCCGAGATTTTGCGGAAGCTGAAGGTGGAGTTCTTCTCCCCGCCGTTTGGCTACATGGGGACGAGCGACGAGGACGGACACCTGATCGTCAGCAGCCACCATCTCAGGACGAGCGACCTGAGAACCGTCTACCTGGACGTCGTGCACGAACTCTGCCATGTGAAGCAGTTCCGGGCGGGGCGGCCTCTCTTCGATCGGAAGAAGAAATACGTCGACACCCCCACTGAAATCGAGGCCTATGCGTTCACGGTGAAGGAGGGGCGTCGGATCGGGATGACCGACGCTCAGCTGTTCGAGTATCTCAAGGTCGAGTGGGTGGACGCGAGTGACCACAAACGGCTCGCCCGTCGGCTCGGCGTCTTCCCCCGGCGGTCGCGGAAGCGCTCCTCCCAGCAGCCTCGCCCCCATCGGGCCCGCGGGGGCCGGTAGTTCCCCGGACTAGATATCTCCCCGCGGGAACTCAGTCACGCGGACAGATCGGGGACGAACGACAAACGGTCAAAACGACTTCGCGCTCCCGGACTTCTCAGCGAGAAGGTAGACCTTGGAGCGCGAGGTGAATTCGACCCGCCCCGTCCAGTCGACGGACGCTGATGTTACAGTCCTCGGCGCCGGGATCCTCGGAAGTGCGATCGCCTACCACCTGGCGCTGCACCGGGGGCTCACCGTCCATCTCTACGAGGGGAATGCCGGCCCGTCGGCCACGTTCCGTAGTGCGGGGATTCTAACGCACGTCGGCTGGGAACCTTGGGACCTAGAGATCGTCCGGCGGAGCGCCGCGGAAATCTCGACAATCGCCGAGGCGCTAGGAACCAGCGATTACCTACCCAACGGAGGCCTGCGAGTCGCGCGGACCCCACAGGGGGAAGCCTGGCTCGAGAAGGCGCAGGGGGTGCTTTCGAGGGCGGGAGTCGAGAACCGAACCATCGACGCCGACGGGGTGGGAACCCTCCTGCCGGCCGGCGACTTTGCGGATGTTCGAAAGGGTCTCCACACACCGACAGACGGAGTCTTCGATGCGGGCGGGCTGGTGGAATCGTACCAAAAGATGGCAAGCGGGCTCGGAGCGACCATAGAGCGCGGAGAAACCCCGGGATCGATTCGGCCAAGTTCAGGAGGATGGCAAATCCGGACCCCCGGCGCTACGATTCGCACGCGCGAGCTGGTACTCGCCTGCGGAGCTTGGACGAAGAAGCTACTGGGGGGCCTCGGCTATCGGCTCCCCGCGGCCCCCTTTCGGACACAGGCGGCGAACCTTCGCCCGTCTCCCCTCACCGGCGGCTTCCCAACCCTCCATGACCTCGATCTCGAGATGTACATTCGGCCCACGGCCTCGGGGCACGTAGTCGTGGGGGACGGAAACGAACCGCGCGAGGCCGACCCCGACACCGCCAACCCAGCGGCCGACCGACCGTTCGTGGAACGGGTGATCCGCGATACGCAGAACGTCTTCCCCGGCTGGTCTACGCTCCGCGCAGAAACGTCGTGGGCCGGTGTGTGCGTCGCATCGCCCGACCGCTACCCGCTCGTCGGGAGGGTGCCGGGTCAGGAAGGGCTACACGTCGCGACGGGGTTCAACGGCCTCGGGGCAATGCGAGCCCCTGGGATTGCCTGCATGCTGGCCCGGGCGGTCGCCGAGGGAGCCTGGGGTCCCTTGGAGCCCGCGGACCCCGGGAGGATTCCACGGGAGTTGGCGGACTTCGACCCCAGACCGGAATTCCCCTTGGAGGCGGAACCCCGCGAGGAAGTGCCGCGCGAACCGAAGGGGGCCGTTTGCCCCCAGTTGCCCGCCTCGGCGCGCAGCGCCGCGCGAATCCGTGAACGACGAATTCACACGGCCAAGGAAGTGGGGGAGCTCTCGCTCCCGCCCATCTCCACGTGGTTCGACCCCTTCCTCCCCTTGTTCATGAAGGACGCAATCCGCACCGGCGGCACCGTGGAGGTCTCGGAAATGGGGGGAGAGGTCCGAGGGGTGTACCTCTACAGCCCGAGCGAACGGGTCGGTTCGGTCTTCACGAAAACGCGAGACATCGCGTCGCGCGTTCTTCCGGCGAGGGTCCGCGGGGGGGTCTACGCTGAGCGGGCCTGGATAGACGGGGGGGAACCGATCGCGGTGATGCTGGCGGACGTCCGCGACTGGCAGCAGCGGACGCCCTCTCGGAACCCCGTCCGGATCGCTCGGCAGGAGGACCTCCGGGTGATCATGGCCATGATGAGGGAGCTCGAGGGGGACGTCGATGTGGCCTGGTTCCGTACTTTACCTCGCCCCGAGGAGATCTGCTTCATGGCTGAAGTGCAGGGCCGGGTCGCCGGCGTCAGTTGGGCGTCCGTGGTCGGAACTCACGCACGGGGACATTCCTTCATGGTTCATCCACGGTACCGGGGCCTCGGCATCGGTACCGACCTTTTGCACGCGCGAATGATCTGGCTCAAAGACCTCGGCGTGCGGACGGTGGTATCAGAGATTTACGCCGGGAACGCCGCTTCACAGACCGCGGCCGAGCGGGCGGGCATGGCGGAAGTGGGGCAAATGTTCCACTTTCATCCTCCCGAGTCGGTCTCCCGATCCCAGGGCTCGGACTCAAGTTCGGGGGGCCCCACATTTGGGGCAGACCGTCGCGGTGGAATCGATCAAGGTTCCGCAGAACCTGCAAGGCACACGGACGGTCTCGCGTAACACCACTTGAGGTGTCGGTTGGTCGTGTGGGATCAGGTCCAGCGGGGGCGGTGTCCACGGGACCGCCGGGGGTGGCGGGACCGGGCCGACGGGGTGCCTGGGTAGGGTGCCTCCGAGGCTCGTCGCCCGTGAGGACCGGCGACGCAACACGAGCACCGCCACGACCACAATGACGACCAGGATCAGGATGACGACCCCAAGACCAACGTAAGTCGCGAGCGCGTTCCCTCCACCGGTCGACGGGGGAGCCGCCGTCGGCGTCACGGTGAAGGACGTCTGGGAGTCCGTGAGGATGTCGGTCATGGTGAAGCCGTCTCCCGCGCCATCGGAGTCGGTCTCCGAATAGACGTACCCGAGAACGAATCCGGTGGACGGGTCGTAGTTCGCTTTCCACTGGTACGCCGCCGTGAACACTCCGTACACATCGTGGCGTTGGTAGGACCCGTTTCCTTCCGCGAGGACCGAGGCAGCGTATCCGGTGGAGCTAAGACCGAGGGCAAACGGAGAGTCGATGGAAACAACGTTCATCTGGGTGTTCAGGAGCCAGACGGCGCTCCCTTGCCCCGCGGTGCTGTTGATGTAGAACCAGACGTAGGGGTTGACGTAGCCGGTCTGGTTGTCCGTCCCCTGCACGTAGTGGAACGTGCGGGCGGAGAAGCTGAACGAACCGCTCTCGGACCAGGGATAACTTTGGCCGGCGTTGTTCCGATACGTCCCGCTGCTCTGGTAAACGGCCGAATCTGTAGCGTTTGGAAGGATGCTGGTTACTCGGATCGAGCCGTTGTAGAACGAGTTCTCGGTATAGCCCGTGTAGTTTCCCACGCCATTGCTCAGGGTGATGGTCTCCTGATAGCTGAACCCGTCCCCGCTCTTGGGGAGATACTGGGTCCCCGTAGCCAGATGGACCGGGGCGAAGAAAGCAATCCCGATCACGACCGCGACCAGCGTCGCCACCACGAGCCGCATCATCCCGTGAACCCTCCTCCGCCCCAGACATGAACGTGTCCGGGGTGCGCCCCCCCGATCCCGCTGAAGGTGGAGTAGTAGTAACTATGGGCAATGAAGACCGGCATCCAGATCCGAGGCGGGACGTTCGCGTAGGAGAATCCAGGAGCGGTGGGGACGGCCGCGGCGGTCGAATCGATCTCATCGACACTGCGAACCTCGACTCCGTGGATGGTCCGGACCGCAAGAGAAATGAGCTCCGCCTGGGACATCGGGCCGGTCCGTTGGCCGAGAATCTCGTATGCCTTCTCCATGAGATTCAGCGTCTCGTTGGCCTCCAGCACCGGAATCGAGGAGAGAATCGCCGCCGCGACGAGGGGGTACTGGAGATACCCCGAGAGTCCCCGGGAAATGATGGACATCTTGGGAGTCACCGAATCGAGCGGCAACTCGGAAGCAGCAAGGTACGCGGAGGATAGCTCCGTGTCTTCGGAGGCAGAGTACCCCCAGGAGGCGAAGAGGCTCCGGAGGTAATCGAACTTGGTCGAAAGCTCCGCGAACGGCTGATTCTGGATGGCCAGAAGCGCCGCCGATTCGAGAGAGGGCGTCTTCGTCAAGTAGGCCTGGAGCGAATCGGTCGCAAAGCTTCCGTCCGCTCGCTCTCCGAAGAGCAGGATGGCGGCCACGCCGAGGCGGGCGTCGTCGGGCACCCCGAGGTCTGCCACTTCATGAATAAGCGAACCGAGCCACTGAGCCGCCGATTCTAGGGGCGTGGGCACCGTGGCAAGGATTTCAGCAGCCATCAGCAGGTTCTCGGGGTTCTCGGATCCAGAGAAACCCTTGATCCGGTCGTACGCGGTGAGGTAGTTCCGAAGGCGCTCGTCGGGATCGCCCCCCGTCTTCACCAGTCCAATGCCAATGGCCCACAAGTAGGCTGGCTGCACCCCCTTTAATGCCGTGGCCAAGGTTACTTCGATTCGAGCACTCGAATTGGCGATCGACACTAGCTCTTCGTCGACCCGAGCGGACTGTTGCCAGTACGCCGGAAAGGCCTGGTCTCCGACTCTGTAGAGGCGGGCCGTAAGGTCGCGGAGCGCCATCCGACCCTGGGTGGTGATGGCGAGGAATCCCGCATCGTAGGGGGTTACTGACGATATCACAGCTTGATTGAGTAGGAGCTGGGCGAAATCCTGCTGCCTCTTCGCGAGATCCGCATCGAGCGTCTTCAGCGCCTCCTCCTCCTGTTGCAAATGCTCGAGCGCAGCGTGCTGACGGTCTACCCCCTCGAGATGGAACAAGATCGAGTGGCTCTTCTGAACGTCCCGAGCCAACTCTCCTGCCTCCTGCTGGCGTTGCCCCGCCATCTGGGAGAGTGCGAGTCTCGCACTCTCGATGCTGGCGACCTGGTCTTGGAGTTGCTTCAGATCGTCGGCGCTGAGTTGACGGATGAGATTCAGCTTGACGAGGGTTCCGAGATCGTCCGGAGAAAGGTGACTCGTAACGGCCTGGGCACTGGCCCCCCGGAGGAAGGCGGCCACATCAGTGCACGTCGCCATCTCAGCGGTCCACCAATGGAAATTCGGTATAAAGGTCGTCGTCAGACTGCGGGTTTCGGACCTGAATCTTCGTCCCGGAGTCGCCTCGCACGACACGAAGGAACTCGTCGACCTGCACCGCCTCGGTGACGAGACCTTCGAAGTGTGCTTTCCGGGCGCCGTTGACGCCAAAGCGGCGGGTCCGTTCCTCTTCGATTTGTTCGTAGCCGAACATGAACTCGTAGAGTGACCGGTAGATCTGGTCCAGGATCTTTTCGCGCACTTCTTCCCGTGGAACCGCCTCCTCTTCGATTCCCTCAAGATCGACGAAGAACACCGTTCCGTCGGGGGCGAGAACGGCATCCTTGTCCAGCCAGACGTCGTGAAAATCGAGACCGATAAACCGGTTCCGATCTCGCTCGTAACGCATCGTCCTCGCAAAGAGCGTGAGCATGGCGAGCGAAGATCGAATGTAATTGGTTTCAAACTGTAAGGCCTGTTCGTTCGTGTCGACCCCAAAGAGGTCGAAGACCTCACGAATGTTGTTCCCGATCGTGCTTCGCGCGTGGAAGTAGACGCGCACGTTCGACGGGACCAATCGAATCTCTTGCGCGAGGTGTCCCGGGAAGCGTCGGTACCAGTGAATGGTCCTGAGGTGGTTCTCTAGACGCACGGGGAAGTGGGAGATCTTCACCACCGGGGCGATGCGAAAGCCGCGGATCGAGGTCAACTCCGCTCGGCGAGCCACTTCCATGGCGATCGAGGCGTGCTCAAGCCCCTGGCCCCCGTACGGCGAACCTCGGAGCCAGAGTTCCCCTGTGATCACGCGATCCGTTTCACCCGCGGGAAGCTGGATGCGGGGATGGGAGAGGCCCGCGTGTACGGCTGGATCTCCCGAGAGCTGGAGAGCGGTCGAGGCATCGAGGGGTCGGGAGGAAAACGGATCGACGGCCGACCCGATTCCCTTCACCGAAAGGTGGTAGCGAATCCCATCGATAGTCGCCACGGGGTCGGCGGTGACGGCCCCCCGATTGTCGTCTTCAATAAACGTGGTCAGTTTGAGCGGATCCTCGTCCAGAAGACCCGTCAACGCCGGGGGGAGGTACATCCGGTCTAAGGCGGACAGGTCCATTTCGATGAATTGCGGATTGGTGGTCGTGAGGGCGGGATACTCCGCGAGCGTCAACGGTGTCCCCGGAAGTCGCATCGGTGGAGTCCGCCCGCTCCGTCAACCATTGCGAGGCATGAAGCCGCCTATCCGACCCCGTAGCGTTCGCCTTGGGGCCCGTTACGTCTGCTCGTTCCCTGCGAGCCCAATCGGTGGGTGCTACAGAGGTTACACCGAGCTGGGGTCAGCATCAGGTGAATAGAGCTCCGCCAGGTGCCGACTGGATACGCCCGGCAGCGGCCAGCTATCGGAATTGTCTTTTCACTGCGAATTGGGCGAGTGCCAATCTTGATGACTGGGGGATACCGTTGAGTAATGATGGTGCCCCGGCCGACCTCGCTGGCGGTAGTTGCAGTGCTCGCAGGAGCGGCAGTTGGTGCCGCCGTCGTGTGGACCTCATTGCCTGGTCAAGCCCCTCTCGACTGCGGCTTCGCCCCCGGTGCGAACACCCCCTTAGGTAGCTTCCTCGCCTTTGGTCCGCCCACTGAGGAGTCTCGTGGAACGGTTCATTGGTACAACTCCTCGATAGTCTCCGCAGGGGGCGGACTCTCCCTCCACAATCTTGTCATTCAAGTCGAATCCCAGAATAGGACGCCGATTGTTCCGGGTCCTGCGTGGAGCTTAAACGTCTTCTCCAGCGGGCTGACGAGGGTGGGCGGCTACACGCTTTCCTCTCAGGGCTCGGGGAATTGGACGTCCACCGACAGCTATGGGCTGAACAACCAGCTTGTCTTTGTACTGATTGTCACCCCTCAAGATCTATCCCGAGGTGGGGACAGCTGGAACGTCTTCCTTGTGGGCACGTATTCGAACGGTTGTCCGGCGACCGGAATGGTTTCCGCGTCCATCCCATGAAGGACTAGGCCACCGCGCCCGAAGGTGCGCGTTATTGACGAGGTTTCCGCAAAGGAGGTTACGCTCGATATCGGCGGCGGAGGGTGAGCAGGACCGCGCTCTCACCGCCTTTGGAAGGTCTCCGGGTGCGGCTCGCTAGTGTAGGACGAGGCCGTAGGGAGTTCCACCTGAGGGGGCGAGGAAGAGAGATGTCACATCACGCGAAGATGGATCACGCCGAGCTCGTGTCCAAGGACCCAACCGCCACCCAGAAATTCCTGGAAAAGGCCTTCGGTATGAAGTTCACCGAGATGGGACCCGAGATGGGGAACTATCGGATGCATGGAAGGCAGGAGCAGACCGTCGCCGGCAGCATTGGAATCCGCGAACCTATGGGCCCGGAGCCCCCGGGAACCGTTTCCTACTTCACCGTTCCCAATATCGATGAAGCGATCAAGAACGTGAAGGCGGCCGGGGGAAAAATGATCATGGAGAAGACCGAGATTCCCAAGATGGGGTTCACTGCGATGTATCACGCACCCGGTGGTGTCGTCTTGGGTGTCTTTCAACCTGCCGCGCCTTGATCGTCGCCCTGCGTAAGCGCTCTGCACGAGGATGCCTCGGATGCGTCGCCCTGGTGCTGTCCTGGCAATCTCTGGCGTAGCTCTCGGAGTAGTCACTTTACTCTTCGGACAGAGCTTGCCAACTGGCCTGAACCAGTTCAATCCACCCTCCTCACCGCCATCGGGAATCATCCAACTCGGGGGCAAGTCCTACACCTTCGTCACGCACTCCCTCTTCGGGAACGAGTCGTGGTTAAACTACTCCTTTCAAGGGGTGACGTTCGGCTTCCATCTTTGGTGCAACATCACCGCGAACACCGGGTATGTCTGCGGGCATGCTACCGAACCGTCGGGGGCCACGTTCTACTACACCTTTGTCGACGGTTTGCCTCAGGCAAATCCTCCGTGGCAAACTTGGGTATCGCCCGACTCCCATGAGGCCGTCCAATACCAGGAGGGAGGGGCCGTCCACCTCTTGGTCGCGTTATGATCTCGGACCTCGGATGAACTCCTCCCTCGCCGTGTTAGCTTTTCCTTGAGTGAACGG
>DASRSW010000080.1:0-7544 GCA_035656275.1 Thermoplasmata archaeon | reverse complement strand
CATGCTCGCCACCGAATGGAGGTTGGGTGGCGCCGGGATCGTGCCGGCCAGTGACCCGGTCCACGGGAACGGGACGTTGGTGTAGATGTCCCACTCGGGACGGTGCTCGATCGCGTTCTCGATCAGATAGGAGAGGGTGTTCGTCTTGCCCGCGCCCTGCCGGGCCACGAACACCGTCGCCCGCCCGGTGTGGAAGCAGAGGTCGCCGGGGTAGTTGCGAATGGGTGCCTCCTCCAGGCAGGACCTACGGTCGTGCTCCTTGGGCAGGGAAGCAAGCCACGCACGGTATCTCCGGGCCCTCCTTCCGGCGTCCTCCTCGGTGACGCCCTGATCCACCCGGTCCTCGAAGATGGTCGAGGCGAGCGTCTCGGTCCAGTCGGTCACTCTCCCTCCAGTTCCCTCTTCGACAGCCAGTACCGGGGCGCCGTCTTCTCCGCCTCCCGAAGCTCGAGGAGCCCGCTGTCGTAGAGGTAGTCCATCAGCGACTCCTGCCGCTCCGACGCTTCGATGGAAGTGAGGCGCCAGCCCCGGGAGCGGGGCTCCCCGTGTCGCGCGTCGAGCGACTCCCACCGTCGCCAGAACGACGTGGCGGAGGCATCGCCCGGAGCCCGACGCAGCGTGGCCCGGGAGGCAGCCCGGGCGTAGAGCCACAACTGGTTCAGGATCGGGTAGTCGTCCTCGAGGTCCTCGGAGCTCCACTTGTAGACGACCTCGTCCCGGGCGCTCTGGACGAGGTCGGTGAGGAGCATCCCGCTCGGAAGCGCACGGAAGCTCTCGTCACGGTCCTGACCCGGCATGTTCAGTCCTCCTCGAGGTCCTGCTCGAACCGGGTCGCCATCCGGGCCAGGGAGCGGGGGACCTTCCGGAACTCCTCACTCGCGACGTTGGCCACGGAGAGCGCTTGGAGATCGAGGAAGGCGTTGACCCTGGCCCAGAGTCCGGGGTAGACCTGAGGCGCGAGATGATCCTGAAGACCCACGAGACGCAAGCGGGCAGTGTCCTTGTGGCGCTTCGCGATTCGGAACGCCGACCGGTTCTCCCGGGCGCTGACGATGCCGAGCTTCAGCTCCGCAAGGAGCGTGGCCCGATGCAGGACGTCTCCTCGGCGCTCACAGTCGCGGGCTCCCTCGGCCAGGGACCGGAGTCGGGTGTCGAGCGCGTCGTGTTGAGACCGGATCCGTTCCAGCTCCGTGTCGGCGGTCCTCACCCTCTCCGTCGCCTGCTCGATCTGTTGCTGGACGAGCCTCCGCCGGCTCTGTTCCATCCGGAGGTAGTTCAGGCACCATTCCCAGTTCTGGTAGGCACGGCCGCCATCCCGGGGCACGAGGAACAGGACGTTCGGAGGCCTCGTGCCCGGAGCGACACGACGAATTTCTCCATCCGCCTCAGTGAGGGCCTCGCGTTCAGTCGCGTGGGCCAGCCAACCGGTGATCTCGAGCAGCTCCGTGGGGATCGCCACCGCGTGCTGCCGCCAGAACGACAACCGCTCCCGCTCCCCGCTGTCGATCAGGGGAACGGGGCGCGAGGGTCCAGGAAGGTAGTCCCGGGGCATCTCACGCCTCCGAGGTACCGAGGCTTCGGACCTGACGGCGTCGGAATAGGCGGGCGGTCCACCAGACGACGGCGAGGAAGATCGGGATCATCGCAAGAAGCACGAGTGTCCCGTCCCCGTCGAGATAAGCGGCGGTCAGGACCCCGAGGCTGAACGTCAGTACGATCGAGTAGCCCCATTCGCGGGGGCTGAGCTCGAAGACCCAGGTCTTCAGCGCGACCGCGACGACAAAGATCAGGAACACGCCGGCGACGAACGCGATGGCGAGCAGGAGGTCGGCACCGACTGCCATCTCAACTCGCCTCCCTTCGTGAGGGCTTGCCGAGCAGCTTCGCGCGGGCGAGCTTGTGCCCCTCCCAGAGGTAGAGCAGGATCGCGACAATGGTCGAGGCGGCATACGCCGCGCGACCTGCCGTCGAACTCCCGAACCACGCCAAGTCACTGATGATTCCCTGGAACGAGGACAGGGACGGGTCGGGGGGAGGCGTCGGGATCCCGAACAGGGTGCTCCACCATGCACCAACCACCACCGACGAGCTGAGCAACAGCCCGTCGATCACACCGCTTGCGCCTAGGATCGAGCCGTCGACCACGACCGACGAATTCAGTGCGAGCAGCGCATCGCCGCTCTCGATGGCCGCGACTTCCGCGGGGGTCAGAGACAGGTCGAGGACGAAGCTGCCCTCCGTCCACGACGGGACGGACCAGTTGGCGAACTCTGCGGGAGCAGGTCCCAGATACAGGACATGGAGATTCTGCCAGACCTGCGTTACCTCGGTCTGGTTCGCCGGTGCGCCCGCGGGTTCGCCAAGAACGAAGACCGACAGGTCGAAGGACGTACCGTCCTGAACCGGAGTTCCGGGCTCGAGCCCGAAGTACACTACCGTCGTAGACGAGAGTCCGAGCCCTTTGGCGGACAGGCTGGTCATCAGGAGAAGGCCGAGGGCCGCTACCGGACCGATCGCGAGAGACGTACGGGCTACCATCTTCAGGCCCCCGCCGCCATGACCGCCCAGACAGCCACGCCCACAACGACGGCGACGACTCCGACCAGCACCCACATCCCGACCGGATCGTGCTGGATCGATGGGGTCCGGCTCTGACCCAGCGCCCGGAGGTCCGTCGACTGGCTCCATGCCTCGACTCCGAGCACCTTCGCGGAGTCGAGCTCGGTCCGGAGCGAGCGTGCCTGTTCCTGGAGGTTCGCGATGGTGTCGGATTGGAATCGTGCGACCTCCTCCGTCAACCCCCGGACTGCCGAGGGGTCAGTCCGGTAGAGTCGCGAGAGGTAGACGGCGGCGGGCGTCTTCTCCGAGTTGACGAGGTAGACTGCCTCGCTGTGCGTGTCCTGGAGGTCCTCGACCACCGGCTGGATCTCCATGTCGAGCACCAGCGTTCGCCGGGCCATCCAGACGTAAACAGCTAGGAACAGGATCGGGAACGCGAACAGGTAACCTGACGAGAAGGCAGTCTGCTGTACCAGTGCGGCGTCCTCGACAACCGCGGGTCCCGCGTTGATCAATGAAACCATGACGTAGAGGAAGATCGCATCGACGACGGCCATCGAGCCCATCATCACGAGTTGGAGCCGGCGCGATCCCTTCTCCGTCTGGGTGTAGCGGACCATCGGCGCCTCGTGGATGAGGTCCTGGTCGATGGTGACGAGAATCCGCTCGTCGGCCTTCGAGGCGTTCTTGAGCCCGTAGATCCGGGCGACATGGGGCTCGTTGGCCCCGACGAACGCCCGGCGGACTTCCCGGACCGCAGCCAAGACCCCGGCGCGGGCGTTCCGCTCGTCCTCGGGGGTCAGCGGCTCGACCTTCTCCTCGGAGCGCTTGATCGAGGCGACGAGCGACGTGGCGATCTGCTCGTCGGTCCAGCCTTTTCGGATCAGTCGCAGAATCGAGCGGTTCCTCGGGTCCCGGAGGACCGGGTTGAACTCTCCCTCCCGGACAGGTCGGGTCTCCTGTACCCAGAGCGGGCCGTGGTACCACCACCGGTCCGTCCCGCTCGAATAGTGAATCTCGGTAGGTGCCTCGTGGGTCCTCCCGATCTGGACCGCTTCACGTCCTTCCGCATCCCCGGAGAATAGCCCCATGCGATCTACCTCCGTTGACCGCGCTGGACGCCGCTGGGACGTCGAGGACGCGCCACCACCGCGACAACCGCAACCAGCACGACCGCGGCGGCTACCGCGATGGCGATGACCGTCAACTCGAAGGCGTCGCTCGATGAGTTCCCTCCCGAGGACTGCCCGCTGCCGGTCGCACTACCGGTCAGGAATCCAAGCGCGGCCGAGAGCGGGGACGCCAGGCCGGACGAGAACCACGCCTCCACCTGGAACGAGTACGAGCCCGAACAGGCAAGGCGCGAGACCACCGTGGAGGTTGCCGGACCATTCGTGCTCACCTTCTGGATGAGCGCACCCGTCGAGTCGTAGACGAAGACCGTGTCATTGACCACCGACTGGCCGTAGGGCGGGGACGGCTGGTTCCACGACAGGGAGGCGGAGCTGCACGGGAGACCGGTCGAGTTCGTCGAGAGCCCGGACGGGGACTGAGCAATCCCGGTGACCGTCCAAGTGTCGTTGAGGGCCCAGTCGCCGCCGAAGAAGGGCTGGTCGTAGTCCCCGGACGGGAGGGGAGGGCAGGCTCCGGTGCCTGTCGTCGCTCCTCCGAACAGCAGGAAGGCACTCCCGTTCAGTTCCCCCGAGGACGCTGCGTAGCGCGGGCAGTACGCGCCGCTCCCGGAGCTGATCGACAGCGCGAGCTGCGACCAGGCACCTCCTTCGAAGAGCCACGTGTCGTTGAGGACGCCGGAGCTGGGAGTGGACGGCTCGTCCGAGCCGCCGACCAGGACTGCTCCGAAGGCCGTCGTCACCTCGGACGCCCACTCCCGGGCTGGCGGTGTGTTCGTGATCCGCAAACTCAGGTTGGACCAGTAGGGACCGCCCGTGTAGGCCCACGTATAGCTCAGCACCTGGCCAGACGATCCGGAGGTTACGCAGCCGGCCGTGCTACCTCCGAACCAGATGATCTCGCGATCGACCGGGTCGTAGGCCATTGTGGCGTTGTGCGAGCAGGGCGGCTGGGTGTAGTAGCTCGGATACGGGCTCCACCCGCCCCCGCCGCTCCACGTCGCGTAGCTGCCGCTGTTGCCGCCGGGAGAGTAGGGAGTGCCGTCTATGACCATCTCGTTCCCGGGCGGGTACCACGCCATCTCGCAGCCGGTGGTGTTCCAGCCTGCAATCTCGCTGCTCCGGTTCGTCCACGCCCCGCCCGGGAGGGGCTGAGTGCCCGGAGTGTAGGTGAAGCTCCAGAAGTTGGAATCCGAGGACGTCGTCGTGTTTTGGCCGGCCACGACAAGGAAGTAGTGCTGCTGCGGGTCCCACGCCAAGCAGCCGCCCGCGCGCGCGAGGTCGTAGCCGACAGAACCTGGGGTGTTGCCCAGGCCGCTCGCCGAGGTGAGGTTCAGCCAGCCTCGCGAGGGCAGGTACGCCCACATCGTAGGGTAGTCGAAGAGGGGACCGTCCTCCGGTTGTGTCAGCACGCTGTTCGCAAGAACGACCACCTCGCCGCTCGAGTTGTTGGCGGCCGACATCCAGACCGGGGTGCCCGTGTCCTGGCGGGTTGCGTTGTACATCACGACGGGTGGAGCCCCGTACCCCGCCCCCTCCGCGCAGTAAGGGATGACGTAGCCCTCGAAGCCTGGGTGCGCGTCGTCCGAGCAGTACTCGGAGGCCGTCCAAGTCACCAGCGAAGAGTCTCCGAGGGTCGCGGAGAGGGGCGTTCCCTGCGAGTCCGGGGCCGCTCGCGGACCCGGGATCAGGACCGCGAACGCGGAGACTGTCACGATGACGGCGAGGAGAATCGCCGCTACGGTCAGACCCGGCGTCACGAGCCCACCTGCCGGTAGCCGGAGGGTCGTCCCACGAGGGAGAGGAGCGTTACGAGAATCCCGCCCATGAAGAGCAGGACGTCGAACACCACCTCGAAGACGAGGAGCAGCACCTGCAGGATCGGGTGGTGGACCGAGAACCACCACTGGAACAGCAGGATCGCGACCACGAACACCCAGTAGCCGAGGACCGTCGCGGCCCCGAACCCCGTCACGCCCCGCCGGTTCCCCCGTCGGAGAGGTCTCCGTGGGCGAGACTGGATCGACCGGCTGCTCCCCCGGACCGAGGAGAGCGCCGTTCCGCCGACCGCGACCGCGAGGAACAGGGCGTCCCCGATCAACTCCCCGGGGACGAGAACTTCGTCCGCCGGGAGCAGTACCACGTCGAGGACCAGCTCCACGATCAGGATCGTGAAGAACAGGCCCACCAGGTGCGCCCATCCGCCGGTCCTCGCGCCCTTCCCGCTCGATTGTGCCATCCATCGTTCCCTCCCGTCGACCCCCGGCTTACGCCGGGGTCGACCGGGACGAGCGCGACTTCGGCCGGCGGCCGCGTTCCCGGGCGCCCTTGCTCTTCGAGCGGCGGTAGAGCAGGAACACCACCGCGAACACGATCACGAAGCCGACGACCCCGATCACGACGTACTCGAGGATTGTCCCGACGTTGCTCGAGAACCCGGCCATCCAACTGAACGGATTCAGCGCGGGGAGCACCTTGCTGACGTCACTCAACGCACCCATCACGTCCGAGCCGACGGCCCCGAATGCGTTCTGGACCCACTGCCACGCGCCGGAGGCCGCCTTCTCGATGGCACTCCCGACGCTGTCGAGGGCACTCATACCGGCGTTGGCGATGTTGCCGCCGAGGCTGAGGAGGCTCTTTCCGACGGTCGTTGCCCCGCTGATGACATCCGAGGGCAGGTTCGCCACCGAGGCGAAGACCGGCGAGATTACCGCCGCGGCGGTGCTGACGGCGCTGCCGACCGTGTTTCCGACGACATTGAGTCCGGACTGGACCGCGCCGGCGGCGTTGGCGACCGCGGAGCCCGCCACCGCGCCGATGTGGCTCACCGTGTTGCTGACCGAGTCGACACCGGCGAGGATGGCCCCCGCGGCGCCGCTCGCGACCGAGCCGAGGCTCGTTGCCACGCCGGTGATCGCGTGGGAGACCGTCCCGCTGACGTCCTTGCTGACATCCGAGGCGGTGGTACCCAGGACGGGCAGGACGTCGTTGGCCGCCTTCGAGATGTCACTCGACAGACCGGCGGTGTCGGTGCCGAGCGAGCCGGAGACCGGGGCGATGACGTCGCTCGTGGCCGTTTGGGCGACGGTACCGACTGCGTTGGAGACACTGCTGGCCGCCGAACTCGCGAAGCTGGAGACCGCGGAGGCAGCACCCGAGAGTGCGCTCGAGATAGGGTTCGACGGGAGGCAGACGATGAAGCAACCACCGACCCCCCACTCGGGCTCCCCGTCCGACGACCAACCGAGCAAGACGGCCTGCCCGGGGACGAAGATACCTCCGGAGGCGGACACGGAAGAGCCGACGGGGAATCCAGCGACCTTCGAGTCGGCGTACCACTCGTGGGTGACGGGGTCGTAGACCTCTCCGAACTCGTTGGTTTTGCCGGCGAGGACCTGGTGCGTCGCGAGGTCCATGAACTCGCCGAGGTCGGCACCCGCGACGACCGCGCCGGTGGTCGAGTTGACGAGGGAGAGGTTGTTCGACTGGAGGAACCCCGGGATCGAACTCGCGAGGTAGTTGTGGATGGTCGTGGCCGCCTGACTGGAGAAGGTCGTCTCGGTGGAGACATCGGAGACGAGGGTGCTGATGATCTGGACGTTCCCGGCCGGGATGCCAGTCTTGCCCGCGATGGTTCCTGTGAGGAACGACTGGATCTGGTCCGCGATGTTCGAGGGGTCCCAGGTCGTGGTGTAGAGCGTCGAGGCAACCGGCGAGTCCGCGGGCTCGGACTCGGCCCGCATCGTCGTCAGGAACGCGGGCGGGCTGACCTTCGTCAGCGTCGTCGATTTCGAGACGATGGCGGTGGTGTTGATCAGCGAGCTCGTCTCCGAGGCGGGAGACGAGGAGTTG
>DASRSW010000079.1:0-21499 GCA_035656275.1 Thermoplasmata archaeon | reverse complement strand
CGAGCTCCAGTTCTACCCCGACTCCGACTGGAACACCGGAGGTCCCGTCTTCGGCAGCTGGGTCGGAGCGGCCGTCGCGTGGCAGATCGAGGCGGCGACCGGCTACGAGAATCCCTGCTTCTACCAGCCCCTCGCGCTAGGAGACGGCTCGGAGCTCCTCATGACCCAGGGCGACCAGGTCTCCGTTACCATGAGCGGCTGGATCGGAGACCCGTACGGCGAGAACCTCACCATTACCGACCTCACCAATCGCGAGGTCAGCGACGTCAACATGTACAACGCCGGGCAGAACTACCCGCTCGACCCGGCCTATGCGACCACGTCCTACCCGAACTCGCTCCAGTGGACCCCTGGAGGCGAATTCCCGGTCGTGTTCGCCTACGAAACCGGGCACACCAGCCCGCCGTTCCCCAACAACAACAGCTACGGCGGCTGCAGCTCGGGGGCCCCGCCCTCGACGATCGTCGACCCCGCCGTTCCGTGCCCGTCCTACGACCCCGGCAGCTGGATCAACGACACGGCGCAACCGTGGCGCATCTCCCCACCGACGTTCTTCAACGCCACGACGCGCGAACGGCCGGCCCAGGTGAGCTTCTCGCAGGACCTCGGGGGGATCTCGCTCGTGGACTGGCTCAGCAACTCCACGTGCGTGGGCCGGGACGGGAGCGCCTGGTGCAGCTACCCGTGGTACAGCTATTCCTGCGCGGAGCAGGCGTTCAACTTCGGTGCCACGGACTACGCGTCGACCTCGGTCGACTTCGGCGGGTACAACGAATATGCCCAACCCTTCGAGAGTGACGCGGCCCAGTTGGGATTCTATCCTCCCACGAACTTCTCCATTCCCACCTGCGGCCAACCCGCGTACTCCGTGACCGTGTCGACGGGGTCGACCGGCGGAGGGAGCGCGTACTTCCTATCGCAGGCGGTCCCCGTCAATCGGACGTTTGGAGGGCTCGCCGCGGGAGAGTATGCCCTCGCGGCGATTTCGCTCCCCCACGAGCGTTTCGCTGGGTGGAGTACGAGCGGAGGCGTTCGGGTCGCCGACTCCTCCAGCCCCACGACGACCCTCTGGGTCAGTGCAGACGGGTCGGCGGTCGCCACGTTCACTTCCGCGGCCATCCCCCTCGTTGCCGTCAAGTTCTACACGACTCCGACCTCCGGACATGTCGTGATCCTCCCGAGCCTGTACTACACGAACGGAACCCCCATCGCGACGGTCGCCAACCTTGCCACCGTCGACCTCGCCCCAGGAACCTACTCGATCCAGGCCTACTCCCCCTCGGGCTACAACTTTTCGACGTGGACGGTCTCGGGGGCGGGGGCGTCGGTGGCGGCCCCGCTCTTCCCATACACTTGGCTCGTGATCCCCGGCGGGTCCGCGGGCATCTCGGTTCACGCCGACTCTGTGACCTCCTCCTCCACCGACTACGTCTACTTCGGAACCCAGTACGGCCAGGGGACGGTGTCCTTCAACGGAGGGAGCTCGACCTCGTCGGGGTCCGCGTCCGTGACGGTGGGGACCTACTCCCTGAAAGCGACGGCGGCCTCGGGCTGGTCGCTCGAGGGCTGGTACGTTTCGTCGAGCGGGGTGATGAGCGATTTCTCCCCGAGCACGAACCTCACGCTCGAGAGTGGGACGACCTACGTGTATGCCTATTTCGAGCTCCTCATCCAGATCCAGAGCTCGCCGGGGGGTGGCGGGGGGGTCTCGCTCGACGGCGGGACGGCGACCGCCGTCCAGTCGGTGTTCCTCTATCCGTACACTGGAGTGTACACGCTCACTCCCGCCCCCGCCGCCGGCTACGCATTCCAGTCGTGGTCGGTGTCGAGCGGGGCCGATGTGTGGGTCCACCCGCTGGGCGGGGGAGTTTACCGACTGGATGTCAACTATTCTGCGTCGATCACGGCCACGTTCGTGACCGCGAGCGCCGTCAACCTCACCTTCGCGGTCATCCCCGCCAGCGCGGGGGCGGTCGAGTTCAATTTCGCCGCGTACTCGGATGGTGCGGTCAATTCGACCCTCACCGCGGGCAGTTACGCCATTTCCCCCGTAGCGGCCGGCGGCTACAACTTCAGCAGCTGGTCGGTCTCGGGAGCGACGGGAGCGCTTTCGATCACGACGTTTGGCCTCCTTTCCGTCACCAAGGCGGGGGGGGTCCTCACCGCCAACTTCGTCCGGGGGAAATACCCCGTCACCGTTGTCACGAGCCCGCCCGAGGGACCGTCGGTCTCGCTAAGCGGTGGCATCCCGCCGGGGACGACGACCCTCGAGAACAGTCAGACCACCTGGATCGGCGGGGGCGCCGTCAGCGCTGAGGCAAACCTGCTCGCGAACCGCTCGTTCATCGGCTGGGCCGCTTCCCCCGCTCTCAACGTCACGGGCGGCGCCCAGGCCACCCTCGACATCCAAGGACCTGGGACCCTTACGCTCTTCGCCGTGGGCTTCGGGCTATCGGCCAGCGTGATCGGCGCCGCCCGCATCGACCTGGGCCATTCGATCCACATCGCCGCCGTCGTGAACGGGTCGGGGGGATTCACCTACGCGTGGCAGGGGCTCCCCGTCGGCTGCCCGCTCCTGAATGTCGCCTCCATCTTCTGCACCCCAACGGCGACCGGCAACTCGACCGTCTCGGTGACCGTGAACTCGACGGACGGCACCTCCCGGACCGTCGAGGCCGGAGTCGTGGAAGTGGTCCCCGACATGAGCGCGTCGAACCTGACCGCGAGCCCCGGCTCGATCGACCTGGGGCAGACGACCAACGTCTCGATCGTGGTCGCGAACGGCGTCGGGCCCTACGTCTTCCAGTATGGGGGTCTGCCCCTCGGCTGCACGGCCCCCGATGCCCCCACGTTCCGCTGCACGCCCTCCTTTACGGGGGTCTCGGTCGTCGGGCTCAAGGTCGTGGACGCCGACGGCTACTCCCTGACGGCCCAGACGTCCATCACGGTGAATGCGCTCCCGGCCATGAGCGCCTTCAACGAGAGCCGAAACGTCACCGAAGTCGGCCTCCCCATTGTGTACGGGATCTGGGCCACGGGAGGGACCGGTGGGCTCACCTTCAGCTACGCGGGCCTCCCCCCGGGCTGCTCGTCGCTCAACTCGTCAACCCTCCCGTGCGCCCCGACCTCCGTCGGGCTCTACACGGTCACAGCCCGCGCGACGGACTTGAACGGGTTCGTGGCGTCTCGGTCGCAGTCGCTGCTCGTGCACCCATTGCCCTACGTCGTCACTTTTGCTCCGCAGGGGTGGAGCGGCGTCGTCAACACGTCGCTCCACCTCGTGCTGACCCTCGGCGGCGGGACCGGTCCCTTCCGCGTCGCCTACTCGGGCCTCCCCGGAGGCTGCCCGGGGCGGAACTCGAGCTTCCTCAACTGCACCCCCTCCGAAACGGGCAACTTCACCATCGTCGTGGACGTGAGCGATGCGCTGGGACAGCGCGTCAGTGCCTACGCCAATGTGAGCGTGCAACCCCCTACCGCCCAGTCAGGCGGTCCTCCCAATCCGACTCCGTCGGCGGGAGGGCTCCTCGGGATCCCCTATTGGGTCTGGGCGCTGGGCTTCGGGGTCCTCGTCGTGGTCGTCGGGCTTGGCTTGGCCGTCCGACGCCGTGCCGCTTCCCGAGGCGCCTCCCCGGAGGACGAGGGCGGAGGCGTCGGGTCGGAATCCACGGCGCTGCCATCGGACGAAGCCGGGGCCGAGTCTCCGAGCACCGAGGACCCCCCGATCTAGGACCCGTCTTGTCGCCCGCGGGGGCGGCTCCGGGCCCCCGCCGCTTGAACCTTGGGCTTAATATCATTCGAGCCGCCATTCTCCCGGCGTGAGCGCCCCGCTGCCCCCGCCGCCTCCGCCTCCTCCGCCGGCCCCGTACGGCGGCTACGCCTCGCCCCCACCCTACGGAGTTCCCCCGCCCGGCTGGGGGGCGGCTCCCTCGCCGCCGCCCGAACGAACGTCGCCCGTGCTCATCGTGGTGGTCGTCGTGGTCGTCGTCATCCTCGCCATCGCCGCGATCGGGGCGTACCTCTTCTTCGTGTCGTTCAAGACCGTAAACTCGTTCACGCAGTCGACGGTGAACGGGGCCAGCTGGGACATCAACTACGCGGGCAACACGACCGGCTTTTTCGGGCTCCCGAATCAGTCCGGCTGTTCGTCCTGCCCGATGACCGGCCTCGTGGGGAGTGAGTTCTCCCTCTCGCATACGTTCGTGAACTCCGCCACGGCCCAATCGCACGCCATCACCGATATCTCGGTGGCGCTCCCCTTCGCGCTCGTAACTACGACACCGTCGCTCCCCATCCAGGTGCTCGCCGGCGGGAGCGTGACGGTCACCGTGACCGCCACCTACCCCGTGACCTCGGGAACGTACACTTTGACGGTGATCCTCACCGTCAGTTGATGCGGGTGCACTACTCGCTCCCGCGGACGACGTAGGGGCGGCTGGTGGCGCTCGCCGGAACCGTGAAGACGGTCGCCGTCCACGACGTGGTGCAACGGGTCTACCCCCGGCCTCCCGTCACCGAACGGGACGAACGGGGTATGGCGGAGGGGAAAGCCATCGATGGGGCGCTCAGCCGGTTCAGCCACGAGTTCGCGCAGGGCCGTCGACCGACGGTGACCGCGATCCTGCGCTACGCCGAGGCTACGTTCGAGGATGAGCTACGAGACGCCCATCTCGAGCTGAGCGACGCGGCCCGTCTGGCCTTCCTCGCGAAGGCTCGCGAGCTTCTGCGCCTGTTCCGTTCGAGCGAGCTCTTCGGCCTCCCCCGACCCCGCACCCGGCTCCTCCTGATCGACGGGGACGCAGGGGTTTACGCGCAGCCGGACTTTTGGAACGGCCGCGACCGCATCTACGAACTCAAGAGCTATCGCGCCCACCCACCGGCGCCCGACATTCTCCTCCAGCTCGACCTGTTTCAGCTGGCGTACCCCGGGTTCGTCGAGGTGCTAGCCTGTCTCGACCGGCATGCGTCCCCGGCGACGCTCACGCTCCACCCGATCGCCCTCGTCCTCCCGGACCGGGAGCGCGAGATCTTGGCCCTCGCCCGCACGACCGCCCTCGAAACAGGGACGGAGAAGGTCCTCCGGTACGTCGACAGCCCTGTCATCCGCCGAAACACCCGGACCCCTGACTGAATCCATCGGAATGGCTCGGCGGATCCTTGCCGTTGTCAACGACGGAGCTCCGAGCGGTCTGGAAAGGTTGAAACCCCGCGCCCTCTGTTCGAACCCGTGTCCTGGCTGGCACGGCTCCCTTCGACGGTGTTCGTGTCAGCCTTGGTCCTCGTGCTGGTCTCCTCTCCATCGGCCCTCGGCACGACCGCGACCGCCTCGCACGTTCCGGCCGGTCCCAGTGCGTCGGCCGTTCCCGTCGCGTACGCTCCGCCGGCCGGAGGGGGATCCCCCGACGCACCGGCCCACTCCAGCCCCAGAACTGCGGCGGGGGGCCCCCCCACCCCGTCGACCGGAGCGGACTGGCCGATGTTCCTGCATGACCCGCAGCGAACCGGAGCGAATCTCCGAGAGAATACCCTCTCGGCGTCGAACGTCAGCAAGCTCCACCAGCTGTGGCAGCACGCCACGACCGGGGGGGTGAGCGGCTCCGTCGCCGTGGTGAACGGGACCGCCTTCTTCGGTGCCTGGGACGGCTACCTCTATGCGGTCAATGTCGCGAACGGCTCGCTGGATTGGAAGACCTCCCTCGGAGGCGGGGCGGACTATACGGGCTGCAACGAGCCGGGAATCACCGCGACACCGGCGGTGTGGAACGGGACGGTCTACATCGGCGGGGGCAATCCGTGGGAGTACGCGGTGAGTGCCGAGAATGGGTCGATCCTCTGGCACCTCGACCTCGCCAACGTCACGGGGTCGAGCACGCCCTGGACCGCCCATAAACTCTGGTCGAGCGCCCTCGTCTACAACGGGTCGCTCTATGTGGGCGTCGCGAGCGGGTGCGACAGCCCGCTCGTGCGCGGGGCCCTGTTCCAGATCGGTCTCGGGACGCACGCGATCGACCACATCTTCTGGACCCTTCCCGCGGGAGAGATCGGTCCGGGGATCTGGTCCTCTCCCTCCGTGGACCCCGCGTCGAACACCATCTGGGTCACCACGGGCAACGAGGGCTCCTTCGACACGAAGTACGCCCGATCGGTGGTCGAGCTCAACGCGTCCAACGTCTCCGAAGTGCTGGGGTACGCCAAGGAGACCGTCGCGTTCGCCGACCTCGACTTCGGGGACGGCGCGACGCTGTTCCACAGCTCGAACGGCACCCCCATGGTCGTCGCCGTGAACAAGAACGGCGTGGCGTACGCGTTCAACGAGTCCGCCCTCCACGCCAACGGTACGAGCCCCACGGCCTGGACCCTCACCCTCACCCCCTCCGCCGGGAACACGTACGTTCCACCCGCGTTCGATGGCAGCACGCTCTACTTCGGCACCCCGAACACCCTTCTTCCGAATGGGAGCTACGTCGCGGGTTCCGTCGTTGCGGTCGACCCCAACGACGGGTCTGTGCGCTGGTATGCCGAGACCTCCAGCGCGATCTACGCAGGACTCACCTATGCCGCCGGACTCGTCATCGCGAGCTTGACCGGGGGCGGCGTCGTCGTGTTCGACGCGAGCTCAGGAGCGGTCCTGTTCTCCAGCAGCGGTCAATCCAGCTGGGGCGAGCCGGTCGTGCTCAACGGGGAACTCCTCGTCACGGCCGGCAGTATCTACGGGGGAAAATCCGGCGGCGGCTCGGTCACGGCCTACGGACTCAACCTGACCGCCTCCACCACCCACGCCCTCATCACTCACGGAGCGAACACCACGTATGCGCTCCGCGCGGTCGTCGCGGGCGGCTTAGAGCCATACACGGTGTGGTGGAACCTCAGTGACGGAATCTCGCTCACCGGTGGCATGGCGACTGCGGCCTTCGCCGCTCATGGGACCTACACGGTGAACGCGACGATCCGGGACGCTCGAGCCAGCGAGGTCAACGAGAGTTTTTCGCTCACGGCCTTCGACGCCCTTTCCGTCGCGACGTCGCTCAGCATGAACCCCGTCCCCCTCGGCGCGGGGACCTGGCTCAATCTTTCGATCCGGGGCGCCGAATCTCCGTACACGGTTGCCTGGAGTGGCCTGCCGCCCGGTGTGAGCCCCTCCAACGCCTCGTCGGAGTCGATCTTCTTCCTCCCCACGAATGAAGGGAGCTACAACGTCAGCGTCGAAGTGAACTCGCCGTCGAAGCAGACGATGAACCAGAGCTTCGCCCAGCTCTGGGTCGACGGTCCCGCCCAGTACACCATCACCGCGACTCCGTCTGCCGGAATCCTCCCGCTGACGGTCCTGTTCGGGGCCGTCTCCTCCTTCCCAGGGGCCCCGGGGGTCTTTCTCTGGACGTTCGGGGATGGAGCGACGTCCAGTCTCCTCACCCCGGTCCACACCTTCCGGACGCCGGGGAATTTCACGGTGAGCCTGGTCGTCAGTTACGCCGGCGGCACGCATGCCCAAGCGAGCGCGCAAATCCGAGCCTTCAATCCCCTGACGCTGACCGGGAACTCCACGTACACCGTCGACCTGGGTCAACCTCTCACGCTGCAGGTGAACACCTCGGGGGGTCTCGGCGTCTACACCTACTCCTGGCGGAACCTCCCGACCGGCTGCAGCAGCGTCAACGATTCGACCCTCACCTGCCGGCCCTCCGACGCCGGAGGATGGTCGGCCGACGTCGGGGTCCAGGACCCGCTCGGCGGACAACAGAGCGAGGCGGTGAGCGTCGTGGTCAATCCCCGATTGGCCGCCACGGCCCTCCTCGAGAATGAGAGCGGGAACTTCTGCACCTCCGCGACGCAGACCGTTCGACTCGGGGGGAACGTCGCCGGCGGGGAGCCCCCGTACTCCATCGTCTGGTCGAACGCGTCGGGTTCGAACGAAAGCGGGCTCAACGTCGCGTGGACTCTGCCCGGCCCGGGCCTCGCGAACTTCACGATGACCGTGACGGATTCTCTCGGCGTGACGGCGAGATCGAATCTTTCCGTCGCGCTGAGCGTCCCGCCCTGCCCGGCTCCGGCTTCCGTGGCCGCCAACGACTCTCTCTTTATGGTCGGCCTCCTCGCCACCACCGCGGTGGCCATCGGGGGGGCCACCGCGCTGTACCTTCGTCGCCGTCGGACCAGGACCCCGCCTCCCCCGGCGGAGTGAGCGATCCCGCACCGACGCCTTCAGTGGTCGGGGGGGCCGGGACCCCGGCACCGCTTCGCCGCGCTCGATGGTCCCTCGAGGTCATGCCGTTTCGCTACGAGTGATAGGCGGCCCCGGTGCTCGGGCCTCCGCGGCCGGTCCGATGGCCCGCCACATCACTACCTCATCGAAGTACCGGCCGCCGCGTTTGAAGCTCCGCGGGAGCGTTCCACTGGCCTCGAACCCGCAGCGCCGGTAGAGTCGAAGCGCCCGCTCGTTGGTGGCGAGAACGGTGAGTTGGACGATTTCGAACTTGCCGCGGCAGCCCTCGAGCGCTCGGTCCATGAGCGCGGTCCCGACCCCTCGCTGCCGATGATCCGGGTGCACCGCAATGGCGAGCACCCCGACGTGACGATCTTCGACGTGGTTGCCCTTGGGGTGCACGCTGGCCAACCCCACGAGTCGATCGCCGAGCACAGCCACACAGACGACCGCGGTGCCGCCTAGGACGCGCCGATACACGTCCGTGAACACCGCCGCCTCCTCGGAGAGGCTCGGCTTCCGGTCGCGCAAGAAGACCCCGAGGTCCGGGTTGTGCTGAATCTCCTCGAAGCGGGAGTAGTACAATTCGACCCATCCCGGAAAATCGGCCCAGATCAGGTCGCGGACGGTTACCACATCCGGACCCCCACTCGCGACCGCGGGCCTACCGCCGGGACCCCGGAGTACATAGAGGGCGCCCGCGCCCGGGGGATTCGCGGTCTATCTCTTGGCCCGGTCACGCTGCGCCCCGCGGAAGTACGTCTTGAGCGGTTCCCAGTAGGACTCCTTCCAGCCTTCGGCAAGGTGGCCGGCGTGGTCCGCGGGCACTCCGGAGTGGACGAACGTGATCCGCGTCCCCCCGCGAGCCTCCGCGAGGCGGTAACTCACCGTCGAGAGATGGGACACCGGCCACGAATCCTCGGAGGGGCGCCAGGCCTGCACGATCCGTTTGGGCGGCACAAGTTCCAGACTGCTCCCGTGGATGTACCCTCCCCACGCCGTGAAGCGGCCGCCGACCTTGGGACTGATCCGCGCCGGGGCCCCCGTGAACGCCTCGTGGCCCTTCGACGTCATCAAGGCGCGGTAGACTGCTTCGGGCGGAGCGGGAATGAGAATGCTCTGGCGGATGGTACGGGTCTTCATGGCCCTTCAGGAGAGAGGGGTCTGTGAGATGAATCTTGAGGCTGCCGGGTCGGGCGGAAGCCCTCGGCTGAACCTAGCGAGGCCCCCCGGCCCGAGCCGTAATCGAGACCGCCAAGCGAAGACGGGGCCCGAGCCAAATTCCAGCTCCGGGGTCTCCTGCGTTGGACCGGGGTGAAGTGGCTCGCCGGTCGCGCGAGCGGGTTAATCTACGCCCCGGACGTATCCCGACCATGCGACTCCTCTACGCGGGACTTCGGGTCACCAACCTCCGGCGCTCGGTCCAGTTCTACCAGCGAGTCCTCGGCCTCCGCGTCGTGAGAGAAGGCGATACCCGTTCCTGGGGAGGGGGCCGGTGGGTGACGCTGGAGGATCCCCACTCGCATCGGAAGATCGAGCTCAATTGGTACCCCCGAGGGTCCCTGTTCTACCGGAAGTACTCCGCGGGAGAGTCGCTCGATCACCTCGATTTCACCGTGGGAGCGGTGAGCGCCGAGCGCTTCGCGAAGCTCTTTCGAGAGCTGATCAAGCGGGGGGGAGCCCCGACCAAGTATCGTCCCGAGACGACCGAAGGCTGGATGGGATGCATCACCGATCCGGATGGTATCTGGATCGTGATCGGGCGTAGCCCGACGCCCGCCGAACGACGGGCAATGCATCCGCCCTCGCCCAAGGCGCGCGCGCGGAGCCGACGGCGGAAGACCGGATGAGCTGGGCGACATCCCAAGGAGGGCCCCGCTACTGACGGCCCGCGTGCTCGGACGCCTCCCGCTGCCTCTCGGGGCCCTCGGCCGGCGACCGGTCGGGCTTCGACGGGACCTCCCGCAGCGGGAGCCCGCTACGTGAACCCCATCTTCCGCTCCTCCGGGTACCGACTTCTTCTCGGCTCCGCCATCGCCTCCGCGGTCGGCGGGTCCATTTCGGGGATCTCGATCACCTGGCTGGTCTACCATTACACGGGCAGCACGATCGACGTCGCCTACGTCGGCCTGACCGGCGTGCTCCCGGGCATCACGCTCGGTCTGTTCGCCGGCGTCCTCGCAGACCGCTACAATCGCAGACGCCTCATGGTGACGGCCGACCTGGTCCGGATGGTGGCGATGGCCGCGCTCGCCGCGGTCCTCTACTTCGGCGGGTTCTCCCTGTTCCTCGTGCTCGCCGTGATGGCGCTGGTCTACAGCTTCTCCGCGCTGTTCCTTCCCGCGAGCCAGGCCATCCTCCCCCGGCTGGTGCCCGCCAGCCACCTGGAGGACGCGAACGGAGTTCTGGCCGCCTCCAGCCAGGCGGGCCTCACCCTCGGCGCCGGCGCGGGGGGTTTATTGGTCGTCTCCGTCGGCGCGGTCGCGGGTCTCTCGGTCAACGCGGTGACGTTCGCCCTCTCGGGAGCGCTCCTCTTCCTAATCGCCGTCGAGGCCGGTCGATCCCGGGCCACGACCGCGCGGCCCCGTACGACGCTGCGGAGCGACTTCAACGAGGGGCTCCGGTACATGCGAACGCATCTCCCGATCCTCGAGGTGACGATCGGGTTCCTCCCGGGGAACTTCTTCTTCGTCATGGTCTACGCGTTCTTCGTAGTCTACGCGAGCGCGGTGTTCGGCGGCGACGCGGCCGCTTTTGGCTACCTGGTCGCGGGGGTGGCGGGAGGGACGGCCGCGGGTTCGCTCCTGGTCCGACCCCTCCACGGCCGTCGCTTCGCGGGGATCCTCATGGGCGCGAGCGTCGTGATCCAATCGGGGGTGGTCGGCGTCCTCGTCGTTTCCCGGAACCTCCCACTCTCCCTCGCCGCCGCCGTCGGGCTCGGGATCACGATCGGGCTCATCAACACGGTTTACTTCGCCATGATGCAGGCCATCGTCCCCAACGAGGTGCTCGCCCGGGTGCTCAGCATCGATTCCGTCGGGTCGCTGGTGGCCACCCCGGCCGGCCTCCTCATCGGTGGTCTTCTCGCGGCCCAGCTCGGGATTCTGCTGACCTACTCTCTCGTCGCCGTCGGCCTCCTCGCCAACGGGGTGTTGCTCCTGGCCCTCAAAGGGGTCCGATCCTTGCGCTATGGCGACTGAGCCGGCGGGCGGGGGCGTGACACCCGTGAGGTACTCGCCCCCCCTTCGCGAGCCAACCATGCAATGAGTCCCGATTCCGGAGCGCCCGTGAGAATTGCGAAGGTCCATATGGTGGAGCAGGGTGCCGCGGGGCGTGGGGGGGCGGGGCCGGGTCGATCGGCTTGGTCTCTCCCTCGCCGTGGGCCTCCTAGGACTGCTCCTACTTCCGGCCCCGTTTTCGACGGGCGACGTTTCCAGAGCCGCCATGGACCACTCGGCCCCGATCCTGTCCGGCGGCGTGCTCCTCCAGGAAGCGGAACGTATCCTCGGAGGCGGCACCCCGCTCACCCTCCCCGCGAACATCTCCTCCTCTGGATGGACCCAGCTCTTCCCCGCCGCAGCGCCCAGACCGCGCGCCCAGGAGGCGATCGCCTACGACCCGACCGACGGCTACGTTGTGATCTACGGCGGCTTTGACTCCCACCAGATCCTCAACGACACCTGGACCTTCTCCGGCGGTGTATGGACGAACCTCACGGCCACGGCGGGGTCCCCGGGGGCGCGGCGCAGCGCGATGATGTCCTGGGACAGTGTCGATGGCTACGCGGTCCTCTTCGGCGGCAGCAATGCCCAGGGAAACTATCTCAATGACACCTGGAAGTTCGTGGGAGGTCATTGGCACCGGATGACAACCCCCGTGGCGCCGGTGGGCCGCCGGTCGTTCGGCATGGCCTATGACGCGGCCGACGGGTACGTGGTCCTCTTCGGCGGTCACACCAAGCGGGGGGTAGGGGGCGCTTACGGCTTCCTCAACGACACGTGGACGTTCACGGGCGGTCGATGGACAGAGGTCTACGCCGCCGACTCACCCTCGGTCCGAGCCGAGCCCAACATGGCCTGGGACGGGGGAGACAGCTACGTGCTGCTCTTCGGCGGCTACTCGAACGACCACGCCCCCGCGTTGCGAGACACGTGGTCGTTTGCGGCGGGCGTTTGGACGAACCGAACCACGACGGGCGGACCGGGGGGCCGTGACGGGGCGGGGATCGACTACAACGCCACCGGAGGCTACGTCCTCATGTTCGGAGGCCACTCGAGGGGGAAACAGTACAACGATACGTGGGTCTACTACGCGGGCGCCTGGTCTCAACTCCGCCCGTCGACCCCGCCGGGAGGCCGGAGCGGGGACCGTCTTTCCTGGGACGCGAAGGACGGGTACATGGTCCTGTTTGCGGGAAGTCAGTTCCCGAAATCCTGGCTCAACGATACGTGGAGTTTCGACTGAAAAGGTAGTGGGCCGACCCTGGTCCGCAGGACCGTGACTCGTGACGCGGAACTCCCCCGGGGCCCTCCAGACCTCCGGAACCGCTGCCGGCGCACGCGGCGGGGGCTACCGGCATACACAATCGTTCAAATACTGGGCGCCGAGGTGATTTCCCATGGACTCCCGCGGGCGCACCCCGATCGCGATTGCGTTGCTGATTGTGACCCTGCTTCTGGGCTCTGGATTGGGCGCCTTTTCGGTGGCGGGAGCGAACGCGGTCACTCCCCCGCGACTTGCCGGTCATTCCAATGCAGTTGCGGTGCCGGGTTCCGACGTCCTAAGCCGGGCGATCTCCTCGCTCGCGTCGGGCGCGGGTCCCGCGCACGGGGCGCCCGCGCTCTGTTCCACCCAAGGCTCGGATGGCGCCCGGTGCGGATTGGGGGCCCCGAGCGTTGGCCAGATCACCCGTCTCGCACCCGCGGCTTCGGCTCCGGCGTCGCCCCGGGGAGCTCCGACCCCTGCCAGCCACCCTCAGGTCGCGTACCCAGCCATCTCCTGGAGCAACGTAACGGGCCGGATCGGCTACTACGGTAGCCCTACGACCTACTACGGGGCGATGGCCTACGACCCTCTCCTGAATCGGGTCCTCCTCGTTTCCGGCTGCACGACGTACGCCTGCCCGTCCAACGAGATCTGGGAATACCCCGGCTTCGACTGGGTCAATCTCACCGGGACGTTCTCGTCCGCCCCCAGCGCGCGCTACGGCCCGATGATGGATTTCGATCCCCTGCTCGGAGGCATCGTCCTCTTCGGGGGCGACAATGGGGTTGCGGCGCTCAACGACACGTGGCTGTACACTGGCACGTGGACGAACATCACCAACCGGGAGGGCTTCGCCCCCACCAACGCGTTCGGCTCTCTCGCCTGGGACCCGGCGCTTTCCGAGATGATCTTGGTCGACGGGTGTTCCAGCCACGGTTGCGCCTCCGTCTGGTCGGGCACCTGGGCCCTCGGCAACTCCGGGTGGACCGTCCTCGGGGCAGGCCCGGACAATTTCCTCGCGTACGCCAGCATGGCGTTCGACCCGGTCGACGGGTACCTCCTCCACTTCGGCGGGTACGACCTGGCGGGGCCGGTCAACTGGACCTACACCTATTCGGCCGGGACCTGGACGAACATCACGACGCATGATGCGGGGTGCTTCCTCATCCTCTGTTTCACCCCCCCGGCACGGGACTTCGCCGCCATGACGTGGGACCAGCAACAGGGAGTGATCTTCATGACCGGCGGGTACAATTCCACGGCCTTTGCCTTCTACAACGATAGCTGGCTGTTCCTCCACGGCATCTGGTTCCCCGCAGACTTCTTCAACGCGGCGCCTCCGAACGCCTACCCACCGGTCTTCGGGATGGCGCTCGCGGTCAACAGCACCGGGATCAACCCGTTCATGGTTGGCGGGTACTGCCCCACGGCGAACTGCTACGGTAACGATTGGGTGTGGGAGAACCCCCCCGCCTTCGCGAATGTCACCGTCGGTCCCAACCCCACCGACGACAACGCGGCGGTCTGGGTCAACGCCACCTCCGCCGGCGGCTATGGGAGCGGGCCGCAGACCATCCTCCAGGTCGGCTGGGGCAACGGGTGGCTCACGGACGGGTACACCTACGGGGTGAATGCGACCGGTAACTGGACGCGGGACGTGTACTACTATTATGGCACGAATAGCCCCGCGGGCAGCTACGCGGCCACGGTCCAGCCGTTCGACTGGTTCTTCGTCGGGGGGCCGTTCTGGAACTTCACGATCACCGTCAACGCCAATCTGACGGTCGGCATGAACCCCACGCCACCGAAGGTTGAAGTGGGAAGTTCGGTGGCCTTTGGGGCTTCGGCGACGGCGGGGACCACGCCCTACCGGTTCAACTGGACGTTTGGGGATGGCGGTTCGGCGACGGGCGCCACAGCCGCGCACGCCTTCACCCGTGCCGGGTCCTTCGACGTCAACGTCACGGTGACGGATGCCGGTGGAGGCACCAACACCACGAACGCGACGATCGTGGTCCTTCCGGCCCTTACCGCCGCGGGGAGCGCGTCGATGGCGACGGTCGACCTGGGTGTGGCGGTCACGTTGACCGGATCGGCGAGCGCCGGCTCCGGGACGTACACGGGGTACAACTGGTCGTTCGGCGATGGCACCACGTCGCACACCGCCACCGCGTCTCACGTGTATGCGACGACCGGCACGTACCACGCGTCGTTCAACGTGACCGATTCGCTCGGCTACAAGGCCTATCATAATCTCACCATCGTCGTGAACGGGGCGCTCGCCGCGTCCCCGACGGCGACGCCCGCCTCGACCGTGACCGGCACCACTGTCAACTTCACGGCGGGAGCCGCGAGCGGGAGCGCGCCCTACACGTACAGCTGGGCGTTCGGAGATGGCGCGAGGTCGTCCTCGGCCACACCCTCGCACAAGTACACCGCGGCGGGCACGTTCATGGTCACGCTCTGGGTCAACGACTCGGGAGGCGGGTCGGTGACGAAGACACTCACCGTCGCCGTCACCCCACCACCCGTTTCCAACCCAGCCGGTTCCTCCGCCCTTGGCCTGCCGCTGTGGATCTGGATCGTCCTCCTTGTCGTCGTGATCGCCGCGGTCCTCGGAGCGGTGTTCGCGATGCGGCGGCGAAAGGCGCCCCCGGCCGCCGCCGTAAGTTCCCCGCCACCCGGCGTCAATCCTCCGCCCTCCCCGCCCGCCTCGGGGGGACCGCCGCCGGGGGCGATGGGCTAACACGGCAGGTCGGCCGAACGACGGGAAGTCCCCGGAGCGGGGACTGGCCGTTCAGGGCGGAGTTCGGCCCGCGACGGTGAGGACGACCGGCTGCGGCAGGGGAGTCCGTGAACCGAGCGCCCGACTCGGTCGCTCCGAGCTTTTGCAAAAGATTCCGGTGACTCGTAGCGTAGAGTCTGACTCGTCGAAGACAACGCGGTACCCTCCGACGCGCAGGCGTACGAGGTCGGGCCCGTCCTCGACCCCGCGCAGGATCTTCGTGGCTCCGCCGCGGGCACCGGCATAGTTCGTCAGCGCCGCCGTGACCTCTGCCCGCACTCCCAGGGGGAGGCGGGCATAGTCCTGCGCGGCCTTCGTCGAGAGGAGAACGGTGCGGCTCACGGAAGGTCGCTCAACCGGATCCAGTCCCGCTCTGCGTCGAGGGTGGTGTACTGCTGCTCCATGAAGTCCACGTACTTGGCCGTCCGTAGGAGCTTTCGGATGATCGAGTCGTACGTCTCCCCCGCCTGCCCAGCGGCCCTGAGCTGATTTCGGGTCTCGCTATCCAGTTGGATCGAGATTTCCATCGGAGAACTCTCCACGCCCAAGACCCGTCGATGGCATATGGCGCTATGGGACGCTGAACGGCAATGCTCCCGGCCGCCCACTGCCCCTTCGCCCGGTCCCCCCGGACTCGGACCGGTGTCCTAGCACTAAGAGGGGAGACGCCGTAGAGGGGTCCGCCCACACGGGTTCTGGAATGGCGTCCGATCCCGGCCGGGCGCCGTTCCCTCGACCCCGGCGGGAAACGGGGCGAGACCGCTCGTCCGGGGCTTACTCGGTGCGCACGCCGTCGTGCACGTCGATCTCCGTCGGTGCGGTGTCGAAACCGAGCCGCTGGAGACCCTGGAGGGTCTTACTGAGGAGTTCGTTGTGGTCGCGCGCGATGACGAGGCCGAGGTGGGGGATCGCGACGTGATTCTGCCAGACTTGAATTCGTTTCATGCTCTATTCTCGCGCCGAGAGCACTTGAGCGTATCGCCACACCGGGAAGCCCCTCGGCCGGCTCCCGGTGAGCGGGGGGTTTTCTGACGCGTCCGAACCGGGATTCCGTGCGGCAGGCTCGCGCGCCGCACGGCCCCGAAGTCACGGATCGGGACTGCCGAACTTCGGACCTTGCGTGGGGTCCTTCCGGGCACTACCGCCCTCTTCCACTGAAGCTCGACGGCCGTGCGGCTGACGAGGCTTCCGCAAAAGGGAAACGCGGAAGGGGGCCGGACCCATGGGCGGCGCGAATCCGTACGCCCACCTTGACTAGCGGGCGCCTCCACGAGTGGGGCGCCGGAGTAGGGCCCAGTTGATGGCGGCGAACAGGCCGCCCACCAAGATGAACAAGGCGCCGGTCCCCTGAACGAGCATGGAGACCACGACGGCGTTGCCGTAGTTTCCTCCTTCGGTGGAAATGACCCCCGTGTAGAGCAGGAGGACGAAGGCCGCGTAGAGGACGATCCCGGCAGCGAGCAGGTACAGGCTGGCTCGAAGGTCATGCTCCACGTTCGATCGGGAGAGCACGACGGCGTTGGTGGTCGTCAGCATCGCTCCGGTCATGGGCCTCCCTGGGACGAATCCCGTCCCGGCCACGATAAGGCCTAGCTAATCCCGGGTTGACGCTCCGCTACTTCCTCGAGCAGTTCGGACGCCACCTACACAAGCGCCGGCACCCGCAGCAGTGAGGGAGATTCGACACTCGATGGGCTTCTACCCCCGGACGACTCATCGCCGGTCCCGGCCGACCAGTGACCGAGTTCCCGCCTGTCCGGTCGTTATAGACCCTCAGGTCTACCTCCCGCAGTGCACGTCCTCGGAAGTGGGACCTCCGGCTTTCCTGTTCCCCAACGGTTCACCCTCTCCTTGGCCGCGAGTCGCCAGCTCTCGCCGAGCGCCATGACGTTCGACTTTTCGACGAAAGGGAGCGGCTTCCACTATCTTTCGAATCAGGCGATTCGACTCGCGCTTCCCGGGGTCAGCGATCCCTGGGGGCCGGTGAGGTCGTTCTCCCTTTCCTCGAGCCCCTCCGAGGAGGGGAAGATCACGGTCACCTGCAAGATCTCGGACACGCCGTTCAAGCAGGCCCTCTCCCGGCTGCGGCCCGGAGACACGGTGGAGGTCTTCGGGCCGATCGGCCATTTCCTCTTGGACCGCGACCGGGACTGTGTCTTCCTCGCCGGCGGCATTGGGGTGACGCCGTTCCGGGGGATGCTCCGCTACGCCCATGACAAGGGTCAATCGCGGGCCCGGCGACTGGTGTACTCGGCCCGGGTTCCCGAGGAGTTGATCTTTCGCGAGGAGATCGATGCGATCACCCAGTCAGGACCCCTCCAGGTCCACTACACGATCACCCGCCACTCGCAATCCTCGCGTCCGTGGACCGGGCGCGTCGGTCGGATCGACGAGGCGATGATTCGCAACGCTTCCGAGGGGCTCGAGCCCCCGAAGTACTACGTCGCTGGCCTGCCCGAGATGGTGTCGGAGATCGTCGAGATCCTACGGACCCGCCTCGCTGTGCCCGACGACGACATCCTCTACGAGGTCTTCCGGGGATTCTGACCGCGCTGCCCTCGGTGAGTCGTGGGAGAGGGCCGTTGAAGACCCACCCCGTCTTCTCAACCGGGCCGGGCGCTTGCGATATCATATACCCGCCAGGTCTTCCCACGGCCGTGCCGCCAAGCGACTCCGGTTCCATTCTCGATCTCGGAGAACTGAACCGGCAGCGGTTCGCTTTGCGGAAAGGGGCGCCAAGGGACGTCGTACATGAGCTCCTCCGCTACCGGCACGACCTGCTCCTCGCACGGGAGTATCCGAAGAACCGGATCGGCGCTCGCACGTTCCGGGAGGCGGACCGAATCGAACCGGCGGCCGATCCCCTCTCCTGGCTCAACCTGTTCATCTCCAGCCGGGAGAGCCTCGGCCCCCCCGAGCAACACCCGCCGATTGACCCGTCCCGATCCGGAGCACGGTCCTGGTGGGTCTCCCGGCTCTGACGCTCCACTCGACCTGAACGTCGATCCGGATTCCGGGACCTCGCTGGACCTACGACTCGAACAACTCTGGCGTGTCCGCGACCCTCCGCGCGGGAACGGGGGATCGGGAGTGGAAAGCCGCCGGGGACCCGCTGAAGCGGAGGGATGATAACGGGAACGCGCGTCCGACCCGCGAGGTCCCTCCCTCGCATGCGCTCGAAGGTCTACACGATCGTGCTGCTCGTCTTCGGCTCCGTGCTCTCTCTCGCTTCGCTCCCCCTCGCGTGGTACACCGTTACCACCTGGAACGGGGCCGCGGTCTACCACGAGTCCTTCTACATCGCCTCCGTCCAACTGTCGGGGTCGCAGGGGGGAAGCCCGTACCACGACGTCGCTGCCTACTCGACCGTGTGGCTTTCCCACACGGGGCAGCTCTATCTCGCGGCGGCCGGGCTGGTGCTCGCAGGAGCCGCGCTCGGTGGCCTTACCGCATGGGTACTCCTCCGCGGCAGCGGCCGGGGGAACCCCGGCCTCGGAACGGCGCTCGCCGTGCTCACCGTGCTGGTGGCCGCCTCGGGTCCCGGTCTCCTCTGGGCGGCTCAGCCGGCCACCATCTGCGCGGATTATTCCTCGACACCGGCTCCCCTGGGGAGTCCGCCGTCGGGAAACGCCTCGAGTCCGACCCGATGTGGCTGGGCGATTGCGATCCCTGGAGGGTCCTCGTCCGGGTACGCAACCTACTCGGAGTCTTCGCCCGGTCCGCAATCTTCCTTCGTCGGCTTCGTGACCGGTACTTACTACCACAGCTGGGATGCCGGGGTCGGCTGGTTCGTCGCGCTCGCCGGCGCCGGCGTGGACCTGGTCGCCCTACTGGCCTACCTCTGGACGAGGCGTCGCCCCCCGAAAGCAGAGGGCGTGGTCGGGGGCTCCCCGGTTGGGAGCGAGCCCACCTAGCCTCGCCGGGCCGCCGCCGGCAGGGAATCCTCCCCGGGTCGAAAGGGAGGGTCCCGGGCGACCCTCGACCCGTCCCCTGGCATCAAGGAGGAGGGAGAACCTTGCCGCACCGGTGGCAATACGCGGAGATCCGGAGGTTTCCGCTCCCGCACGCCGGGCAGAACCTCTCAGCGGGAGAGGGTTGAGCGAACGGGCCCGTCACGTGCGACGTCTGCGCCTGGAGGGCGGGAGGCAGAGCGTAGGCAGAGGAGTAGGGCCCCGGAAACGGCGGAGGTGGGGGGAAGTACACCCCATCGGCCGGGCGGGGATGGCCGCTCACCAGCAGGACGATCCCGGTGATGAACAGGACCAACGCGATAAGGAGAAGGAAGAACCCGATGAGAATGAACAGTGTCACGAACCCGACGATGGCGAGGACCACGGAACCGAGGATGAGCCCCAAGCCCGCCTCCTCCGACACGAGGGCGCCTGTGAGCGGGCTCAGAGGCTGCTCGGGAGTTAAGCTAGGGGGGCCGGCGATGCTCGGGCCGGGCGAGGTCGAGCTCTCCAATGAAATTACGCTCGTGGGGCTGGCGGAGGTCCGGTAGCGTCGGAGCGACCGTGAATCCCCATCGGGCGACGAACCGGGCCGAGACTTGGTTGGACTCAAGGAAGGTCGTGGTCAAGTAACTCATCCCGAGGCCTCGGGCGGCCTCAATCGCCCCCCGCATCAGCGCGTTCCCCGCCCCGATCCCGCGAGCCATGGGTTCGACGAAGGAGCCGAAGAGGCCCCGGACGATCCGGTCGGAACCGACCGTAAACCGAAGCGTGCAGTACCCCACGGGCGGATCCGCGTCGGCGGTGTGGACCACCAACAGCAGTCCCGCGAGTCGGGGAAACGCCCGGACGAGCGGACCCACCACGTGTCGTTCCAGAACGATGGTGGCGAAGATCGCCCCGACGACCCAACGATTGAACGGAAAGGGATGATAGTGCGCCCGGTCCTCGGGACTCTGTCCCACGTAAAACGCCGCCAAGCGGGGAACGTCAGAGAGTCGAGCCGGTCGGAGGCGAACTGCGGGACTATCAGTTCGCCGTTCGACCTCCGTCGTAGCTCTCCCCGTCGCAAAGCGCCACGGGCCCCGGTGGCGGCGGATGCGCGGGTTTTGCGACTTAAACTCTTGTCCAACGTCGGCAGGTGCCCTCCCGTACTCCGTGCCGTCCGGTTCGCCGGAGGCTCCGGGGTCGAAACAGATGCGCCCCAGGGACCCGCGGTCCCACGTCGGTGGGTGTCACTCGGAGTCGGGGTCCGTTCCCTTTCTCGCCCGAAAGACGCGCAATCCCGCCGGGCGCATTCGCCCGTCCGCGATGAGGGCTCGCGCCTTCTTGACATTGGCATCCGTCCAATGGCTTCCGGGTCGCCGCGGCGTGTAGCGATTCGCGTACGACTCGTGGTCGAGGGACCTGAGAAGGCCATCGACCCAACCGAAACACATCGCCTCCTCGACGGCCTCGAGATAGTTCACCGACTTCCGGTTCACTCCCCGCTTGTAGTAGCCGATCCAGAGTTCGGGAGCCGTGGCGTGGTGGGCGACGAACCAGGCGCGGAGACTCGCCCGGGTCCGGAAGAATCGGGCCTGCGGGCGGCCTTTCACACCCATCCTCACGAGCGCCAAAGCGGTGCGAGCGTCAAGGAGTTATCGCAGGTCGTGCGGCCCGCCACCTTGGCCCGGGTGATGCGGCTACTCGGCGACGACGGTCGCATTCGACGTTGAGGTGGTCCCAGAGTGGGGCCGAGGGCTTTCCTTGACCGACCCAAGGAGAGCCGGGAGCAGGAGGCCGCCCACCAGGTAGCCCCCCACCTGGACCTCCAGCATCGGGATGATGCCGACTCGGTCCGCAAGGCTGGTCGCCAGCAGCACGCCGGCCACCAGCGACACCGAAGTGGTCGTACAGATGGCGCCGAGGTAGCGACCGCGGTGGGTGTCCGGGACAGCGGTCTGCACGAGGGTCGTGTACCCCGCCACCATCAGAGCCGCCGGAAACCCCACAACAATGATGAGCAGGAATGCAGGCGCCAGCACCGGCCAAAACAGCGGATAGGTGAAGATCACGGCATCCAGCAGGGCAAACACC
>DASRSW010000078.1:0-7246 GCA_035656275.1 Thermoplasmata archaeon | reverse complement strand
AGGCCAAAGGCGAGCCCGACCGCGTATCCGACCCCGAGGGTCGCCAGCGCTTCGGCGAGCGCGATGAGGAGGGCCGGACGGCCCACGGCCCGCAGCCGAACGATAGGGTACTCCATCCCGATCGCGAGCAACAGGAAGATGATCCCGATCTGGGCGAACAGGTCCAGGATCTCGGGGTGGAGCAGCAGGCTGAACGGAGGCGTGTACGGCCCGAGGATGACGCCCGCGAGGATGTAGCCGACCATCACCGGCTGATGGAGGCGTCGGAATAGCGCCGCCATGAGGAGCGCCGCAATGACGACGACCGCCAGGTCCTGGATGACCTGGATGGATTCGAGGACCATTCCACCGAACCTTAGGAGGACCCGCGGATAAAGCGCGGCGGCGGCGCTCCCCTCGGTCCACGACGGTCGCACGAATCTAGATAACCCACCGAAGACTACGCGAACCCGGGCCCCCCAAGAGCGGCCCGAACCGAAGGTGGCAAAGATGGCCGGTAAGGCTCAACTCGTGTCGCTGATCCCGATCAAGAACATGAACCGGGCGATCCGGTTCTACTCGAAGACGCTCGGCGGCAAGCTCGTCTATCGAGGGGAGGGCTCGATGAAGAACTTCTGGGCGTCCTTCAAAGTGGGAGGCACCCAGGTCTGGTTCGTGGCCCCGGAGAAGCGGGAGAAGCGCACGCTCGCCTACCACACCCTCCTCGTCAAGGACATCAAGAAGTACGTCGCCGGCCTCAAGCGCAGCGGCGTCAAGTTCCAGAAGCCGGAGCGGATGAGCCGAGAAACGCGGATCGAGGGCCCGATCGCCTTCGAGACGTTCGGGGCTTCCGCCTTCTTCCCCGATTCCGAGGGAAATCTGCTCATGGTGTGGCAGAACTTCCCCCCGATGTAGTGGGTTCGACGCGTCGAGGTTTCCTAGCGCCCCGGGGTCCTCCGTCGAGTCGCGCCTCGCGCTCGGGGCGGGTTCCCCCCCGCGATCTAGCGGTGGGGCCTACGCCGGGTTGGCGATCGATACCGAATGGATCCCGGGGAAGGTGAACGGCACCCGCTCCCAGCTCTTCCCGGCGCTGCGAGAGAAGAACAAATCCCCCGTTGAGGTCCCGGCGTAGATGCCGGCGGGGTCGAGGCCGTCGCAGGCGAGGGCTTCCCGGTGGTTCCCGAACTCGCCCGGGAACCGCTGGGGCGTCATGAGGTTCGAGAACTTGTCGCTGGATTCGGCCCACTGGACGACCTGGAACCCGCCGTTCGTGGTGATGCGGCGTTCCGAGTGCAGGGGAACGAAGAACGCCTTCCCGGGCATCGCGGGAGCGGTCGCCACGACGAACCCGAAGTCGTGCTTGAGCGCCTTTCCCACGTGCTTCCAGCTGTCGCCCGCATCATGGCTCACGTAGATCCCCGCGTGGTCCTGCCGGTAGAGGAGGTCGGGATTCTTCGGGTCCATCGCGACCTTGTGGACGCACTGCCCAACCTCTGAGAACTTGTCCGGGAGGAAGGGAGTCTCGACGCCCTTGTTCTTCAGATTCCAGCTCTTTCCTCCGTCGTCGGAGCGGAAGAGTCCCGCGGCGGAAATGCCGGCATAGATCCGCTTGGGTCGCGTGGGGTCCGTGAAGATCGTATGAATGCAAGGGCCACCGGCGCCGGGGGCCCATTTCGGCTTCGATGGATGGTCGTTGAGCCCATCGACCGGGTCCCACGAGTCTCCCCGGTTGTCGCTGCGGTAGAGCATGTGCGGGTCGACCCCGAGGAACATCGTATCGGGTTCGTCGGCGTGCCCGGGCTCGATGTGCCACAGGTTCACGATAGGCTGCTTTCGAAGCTCGCCCGCCTTCTCGTCGAAGCGGGGTTGTCGGGACTTCGTGTTTGCGAGCATCGGAGTACCGATCTCCTCCCACTTCTTCCCATAGTTCCCCGAGCGGTAGACGAGCGGCCCCCAGAACCAGGTGTTCACGGCGGCGTAGAGGTCCCCCGGTGACCGGGGGTCGGCGACGACATGGAAGACATCCGTACCCATCTGGACCCGCGACGCGACCTTCCACTTGCGACGGGACCGATCGCTCTCGAGGACGTAGCCACCCTTGCGGGTCCCCACCAGGACACGAACCTTCTTGTCGACCATGCTGATCCAACCTGCTCCCCGGTTCCGGGGTGCTGCCGGGGCGTAATCCTGTACCCGTCTTAATCGCAACGGTGGGGTACCACGTGCCTGCCCTAGGTTCGTGCCCCCGGTGGCCCGCCCGGTCGACCGCCCCGGGTCCTCGATTCAACCGGCGAGAGCCGTCGGCACCCTTATCGCACTGAGGGCGGTCGAGGGGCCGTCCAGGGCGACTGATGGCGCCAACCCTCCACGGTCCCTTCACGGCGACGATCGCCGGACTGGCCGTCGCCTTGGCGGTCGTCGTACTGCTTTCCCCAAGCGCTCCCCTGGGGGGCGCCTCCAATCCCCACCCGGGCTCCGGACCGAGGGCGAAGGTCGCCAGCCTGCACGGGCCCCCTTCCGGGAGTGGGCTCACCCTCAGAGCGAGTCCGGTCGCGGCGAACGGTTCCAACCTATCGCTTTCGATCTCGGCCTCCCCCACCTCGATTTGTGCGACCACTTCGGCCTCGTGTGACGGATTCCAGCCGACGGCCCGGGTGACTCTGACGGCGCAGGCCCCCTCCGCCCCGACAGCGTGGCCCAAGGTGCAGGTCGTCTTCGCCATTGACGCCACGTTCTTCAACGGGGTCTACACCGCGACCGACGACCCCGGCTACAATCTCTGCGACCTGAGGCCGCCCAACATACCTTGTGAAGAGGCCAACACGTTGCCCCTGTTTGCGGCGGATGCCGGCAAGATAGCGGAGTCGATCGCCCAGGAAAACCCCTACAGTCAGACCACGTTCGCCCTGGCCCATTTTGCCTCCACCCTGTGTGACTACGGAGACTGTGACGGCCCCGTCTACCACGTCGATGTGGGCGCGTTCGTCCCGGCGAACGAGTTCGGCGCCGCGGAGCAGAGCAGCTTCCAGGCCACCTACCTCGGGGGCGGGTACTCCTGCGCGGATTGCGATTTCTGGGACAACTTCCTCCACGCTCCGTCGATCACCGCGCTCTACGGGATTCTGACCGGGGCCGGCATCGACTGGGCCCCCGATGCCCACCACGTCGTCATCGTGATCGGGGACACGGCACCACGGGATCGCCAGTACGTCCAGAACTACTGCGTGAGCGGCTGGGACGGAGGGCTGAGCGGAGGCTCCTGCTACAGCAGTCCGTGTGAGCCGGCCTACGTCTTCAGCAACGGCCGCGAACCCGCGTGCGAAGGGTGGGCCACCTCCAGCGACGGGAACCCCCAGGATTCTATCGCATGGCTCGCCCGGAACTCTCCCAGTTGCGCACAGTCGTTGGGGGGATCGTGCACGATCGACGCGATCGACGCGTGGGCCACGCCGACGGACCCCTACTCCCTCGATTGGCCCGCCCAGTTCGCCGGCATTGGGGGTGCCCCCGGGGGGATCATGGTAAAACAGAACGTTTTCCGAGTCCTGGAGGCGGGGTGCGACATCGCCCGGGCCACGGGCGGAAGTTGGGACGGGCCGGCCTGGTTCGCCTGCCCTGGAGGAGCGTCGGGGACCCTGCAGTACGAAGTCCACGGCAACCCCGAGGAACCAAATCTCGTCAACCCGACCTTCCTTGCCGCGCTTCGGATCGCCAGCTTCGGGCCCCTTGCCCAATCCGTCGCGGCCTACGGGGGAAGCCGCCCCATGTTCGAATTCACTCCGTTCGGAGCGATACAGCCTGCTCCACTGCTCAATGCGGCCGTGGCTTGCATCCACAACGGCCTGCCCTCGCCCGGCTGTCAGGTCACGCCGACGGTGACCACACGGGGCGAGGCCCTCTCGTTGGGTTGGAATTGGAGCACTACTTCCTCCCAGAATCAAATGAGCGTGGGAGACACGTGGGAAGCCCAGTTCGACATCATGGCAACCGGCCCTCCCTACACCTTCGTGCCGGTCGACGCGTGCATCACCATCCCCTGTCTGATGGCGCAGAGCGGCAGCGTGAACGGTTTCTACACGGAGGCGAGCTACTCGACTTCGCTCACCGGCCCGGCTGTGGCCCAATCGTTCCCTCTGGCCGAGATCCGCGTGGTCTCCGTAGCGCTGACCACGGTACCGACAGTACCGCCTCCCGCACCGCCCCCTCCGGGCATCGCCTTCCCCATCGCCATCGGGCCCCAGATCCCGGTCGCCCAGCCCCTCCCCATCGCCCTCCAGTCCCTCCTCGGAGGGCTCTCCGTGAACGCGACGGCGGTCGGACTCATCGCCGCCGGCATGACCCGGATGGCGGTGAAGCATCGAGCCGTGGCCCTTCGCGTCGCGTCCAAGTCGGGGCTTTCGCGCTCCCAGCTGGAGCCGATACCCCGGTCGGAGGGCCCCACTCTCCCCGAACACTGGGAATGATCCCGACCGCACCCCGCGGGCTTGGCTCCCACGGTGCGTTAGGACCGTTTCCGACGACCGCCGGCCGTCGCTGACTCCGCCATGCTCGGTCGATCGGCGGCAGACTTCCTCGGGAGGGTCGACCGATCCCGTACAGGCCGATTGGGCGATTTTGGAGGGGGCGGGGTGCGCCCCGTGAGGGATTGTGCGAGAGAGCTCGGGGCCCAGCCATGCCGTTCCATGCAAACCCGTCCGCGGCGGAACGTGACGCCCTCGGAGATGAGTCGCCGACGTTGTTCCGAACCCTGAGTCCCCGGAAGGGCGATTCTGCCACCGGCGGCCACGACACGATGCCAGGGTAGGGGGGCACTCCCTTGGAGGGCCCAGACCGTCAGGCGACCGCCCCGAGAAAGTCCCAGCGCGGCGGCCACCTGGCCGTACGTGACCACCTTCCCGCGCGGGACGCGTGCGATGACCTCGCGCAGTTGGGCGAGAACGCTCACCTGTAGCTCACCCATGGTTCCATGGCCCTCACGAATAAGAGACTCGCGCGGGGCGATCTCGAGCGACAGACGGAGAGTCAAGACATTCCCGGCGAACGTCGGTGTAACGAGGCTTACGCCTTCGTCCAGCCTTGTGGCGTGAACCGCCGCGGAATCCGAACAAGTGACCGGAGAGCAAGGCTTTCTGTTAGGGGGCCCTTCCGTGGGGGTGGGCGGCCTCGTCGAGGGAGTCGGTCACCTCATACTGCCGGTCGAGGACATGGAAAGCTCCCTCCGATTCTATCGGGACCTGCTGGGACTCCCCGTCAAGGGCAAGATCAATGCCGTATGGACTGAACTGGACGCCGGAGGATTCCCACTGACCCTCTACAAGGACCCGGACTCCCCGGTCGTCGCGCTGGGCCCCAAAGGAGCGGACACGCCGATCGTGTTCCACGTGGCTGACTATCCTTCCGCGGAAGCAGCTCTGCTCAGCGCGGGCGTCCGATGTCAACGGGAAGGTGACCACCAGGGGGTCGTCTGGGACCCATCGGGCAATGTGCTTCGGCTGCACGACCACCGCAAGCAGTCTCCCGGCCGCCTCTGAGCCCGGTGACTGGCGGACCCATCGGTCGGGCTTCGGTTGTCGGGCAGCGAGGGGTTGCCCACAACCAGATCGAGGGCAACTCCCCTACCGGGAGAACTCCGCGATGGCCAGTTGCATTGCGATCTCGCGCTGCACATCGGGCGATCGCATCAGCTCATCCGTGACCCGGGACACCATCTGTTGCAGGGCGGCGTCGCCCTCCGCAAACTTCCTCGCCTCCGAACCGATTCCACTCATGCGCTTCTCGTAGTCTGCCCACGCCACGACGAATTCAACCAAGGTCTTTTGACGGTCGACCATGACTCCCGATTCCTCCCTCCGGCTTGAAGTCGTCGCTGCCCCCCGGAGGGCGGGACGCCCGCGTACTCGGCCCTCACTTCGCTCCACGCTCCGAGGGCAATGGCGAAGGGCGCAGCCTGGCCGGCTCCGATCGGCGTCATTTTTCGGGCGGCAGAATCACAGCACGCTCGGCTCGGTTCCGACGACCAGGTCTCGGATTCCTCGAAGCAGGAAGCGATGCGCGTCGTACCCTTTGGGGGTGATTTCGACCCAACGGCCCCCATTGTCGTCGGGCACAATGGACACGAGTCCGCGTTCCTGCATCACCTCGAGATACCTCGAGAGCTGGGTGTAGTTGGCCCGAGCCGCCTGCTGAAGTCGGGTAGGACGCATGCGCGGTTCCCGTTCGCACAGCACGCCGAGGATCCGCACGATGACCCGGACGTCCGGACGTTCGAGTCGATCCATAGGCGGGGCCTAGAATCGGCTCCAGAAGGCTCGGGTAAGTTCGGCCTCCGCTTCCTGCAGGGTCTGGAGTTTCCGGCTCACGTCATCGATGACCCGAAGACGGGAATAGAGGAAGAGAAAGTCCAGTCCGACCACTGTAAGCACTCCGGACCACCCGAGGAGGGTCTCGTAGGCGAGATTGGGCGACCCCCCCGAGAAGTAAGCACCCGCGCCAAACGTGACGAGCCCAACCCCCACTGGGCCCACGAGCAGGAACAGGAGAAAGAACGTGGTATACGCCGCACGCGCAGTGTAGGCCAGGCGGCGGCCGAACCGTAGCAGAGCCATGGAGTCCGCGAGCACACTGGCCTCCCCCGCGGGCGGGCCGGCGGGCGCATGGTTCCCAAAGGTGGAGAAGAAGCGAATCGTGGCCCGAAGGGCTCCCCAGTACCCGAGCATCCAATCTTCCGGGACCTGGCCGGCGGCGAGCCGGGACTCGGCTTCCTTGAAGCTACGGATTCGGTACCAGCAAACGGGGCTTGCGATCACCGCTAGGCCCGCCACACTGGCCCCGAGCGCCCAATAGGGGAGCGGCGGGACCACCGTCGGAGCCAGCGCGGGGCCGAGCACCGCCACCAGGACGCCCCAGCCGATTGCGAGCGCATTGAAGATGAGCGACGCCCAGAGGATCATCTGGACCGTGCGCGAGGTGGCCGTCAAGAGGCGGCGCGCCGAGGCGAGGATTTCGTCTCGCACCCCCACGAGCGCTTCGGGCTGGACTGGAACCGGTCCCGTCGGACCGGCGAGGGGGCCTCCAGCTCTCGACGCCTCCCATAGCAGCCTAGCCGCGCTCTCGCGCGCGAGGTTTCGCCGAATCGAATCCGCCAGCCGGTACAAACCGAGGGCCAGCAGGAACCCCCCGACGAGCCCCCAAGGAACGAGGGCGGCCCCGAGGGCCGCCCCGGGGGAGACGACGAGTGAAACGAGGAGGCCGACAAGGACCCCATAGA
>DASRSW010000077.1:0-26289 GCA_035656275.1 Thermoplasmata archaeon | reverse complement strand
CGGAGGCGATCAGCGTCGTGGGAGTGGGGGCGCATGCGGGGTACCCCCACCGCGGACACAACCCGCTCCCGGCCGCGCTCGACTGGCTTCGGAGCGGCCTCGCCGGAGGATGGATTTCCTCCACCCCGCTCCTCGAGGCCTCGTTCGCAGTTGACCTTCGGCTGACCCCGGAAATGTCGCTCCACGACGGGCTGCCGCCGTTCCTGGGGTGGGTCGAAGAGTGGATCCGCTCCTCGGGCGCCCCGGCCCGGATCGATGCGCCCGCGGGCCGGTGCCGGGGGGGCTACGCGCTGCCCCCCGACCACCCCGCGCTCCTCCGCCTCGACCGGATCCTGAGGGACACGGTCGGGGCCGTCGGCATCTTCGGAGAGTACGGGGGTACGGACGCGAGCACGCTGAGCGACCTTCGGACCCGGGGGGGTGAGCCGCTGCCCGCCATCGTCTTTGGCAGCATGGACCGAGCGTCCAACATCCACCAGGCCGAGGAGAGCGTCGACCCGCGACTTCTCGGCGGCGTGGCCCGGGCGATCGAGCGGTTCGTGCGGGAGCCCTGAGGCGGGAGGCTGTGGTCGACCCGCACCTCCTCGTCCCCGCGGACGTCCTCTGGGTGCTCCTCCCGCCCTATGTCGCCAGCGCCACGGCCACCATCCCGCGAGGGCGGGGACCGTCGATGGATCTTGGGCGGACCTGGCCGGGCGATGGCCGCCGGGTCCTGGGGGCCTCGAAGAGCTGGTCGGGTTTCCTCTTCGGCTCGTTCATCGCGGCGCTCGTCGGGTTCCTCGAGGCGTGGCTCATCCTCCTTGCGCCCCCCTCCCTCCAGATCGTACCGGCCTACGGTCCCAGCGTCCTCGCCGCCGCCCCCGTCGTGCTGCTGCTCTCGGTGGGCGCGATGTCCGGAGACGCGGTGGGATCGTTTTTGAAGCGTCGACTGGATCTCGCGAGCGGCACGCGGGTCGTGCTCCTCGACCAGCTCCCTATGGTCGCCGTCCCCATCTTGGTCGGCGCGCTCCTCTTCCCCTGGGTCTTCGTTCCGACCTTCTTCACCCTGGAGGCGCTCCTCTGGCTCCTTTTGTTCACGCTCGTGCTCCACACGCTCTTCAACTGGATCGGCTTCAAGGCGGGGCTGAAGAAGGTACCATGGTAGTCCCCCCGCGCTCGGATGCGCCCGCTGACCACCCGGCCCTCGTGGCGCTTCTTCTAGATTCCGGCGCGGTGCGGTTTGGCGATTTCACGCTCGCGTCCGGCCAACACTCCGATGTCTACGTCGATATCAAGCGGGCATGGACGGACCCGCTCCGGCTCCGGACTATGGGTCGCGCCCTCGCTGAACGCACGGACGGCTGTGACCGGCTGGCGGGCATGGAGCTCGGCGCCGTTCCCCTCGTCGTGGCCGTCGCGCTGGAAACGGGCCTGCCGTTTGCCGTGATACGGAAGTCGGCGAAGGCCCACGGGACCCAGCAGCGGTTCGAGGGGGACCTTCCGCGGGGGGCGCGGGTCCTCCTCATCGAGGATGTGACGACCACGGGGGGGTCGGTCGTCGAATCGATCGACGTGATCCGGGGGGCCGGCGCCCGCGTCGACCGCGTGCTCACCATGGTCGACCGCGGGGCGGGGGCCGCCGAGAAGCTGCGGGCGCTTGGGGTCCGGCTGGATGCGCTCGTCACCCTGGACGAGCTTCGCGGGGCCCGCGCGTGAGCGGACGGCTCCAGCACGACGCGACCGTGGAGGTCTCCGACCCGGCCGAAGCGTCGACGGTCTACGCCCGCGGTTTCTTTGGCACCCCCGCGGCGTCGGGCCTGCGGCTCGACCGGTTCGAATCCGTCTACCTTACGGAGATGGGCCGGCTCGAGGTGAATCGCGGTGGGACGAAGCCGCTCGACTGGTCGGAACTGTTCCGGAAGGCGACGCGAGTCGAGCGGGGGTTCGCCCTCCGCTACATCGTCTACCGGGACCTCCGTCAGCGGGGGTACGTGGTCCGGGCGAGCCCGCCGCCGGCGGAGTTCGCCGTCCTGCCCCGCGGGGGCATCCTGCACAAGACGCCGGCGCGGTACTGGGTCGCCGTCTTTTCGGAGCGCGTTCCGTTCAACCTGGCCGGTCTGTTCGAGCTGGCCGAGCGGGCCCAGGGGGCGAAGAAGACGCTCCTCCTCGCGCTCGTGGACGAGGAGTCCGACCTGACGTACTATCGCGTGCGGCGGCCCAGCCCGACCGGGGCGCTCCCCCCCACCCCTCTCGCCGCCCCCGTGGTCGGATGGCTGGCCCACGACCGCGTGACGATCTTTGACCCGGCCGCGGTCGAGGCCCTCGGACGAGGGCTTGCGTACGGGAGCCGCATCGGCGACCGACTGGAAGTGAGCCTGCTCGAGGCGGGCTACCTGATCGAAACCGGCCAGCTGATCCTCCGGAATGCCGCGAGCCGCCGGGTCGTCCCGGCGGGGCGCTTCGCGGCCGTCGCGCGTCGCCTGGATCCGAAGTACTCGGACCGGCTCGCCGCCTACCGGGCCCTGCGCGAGCGCAAGCTGGTCGTGAAGACGGGGTTCAAGTACGGAGCCCATTTCCGGGCTTACCCCCGGAACCCCGAGCACGCGCACGCCCGCTACCTCGTGCAAGCGGTGCCGTCGTTCCACGTCGCGAGCTGGCCCGAGGTCGCCGGGGGGATCCGGGTGGCCCAGGGCGTCCGCAAGGAGTTCCTGGTGGCCTCCGTCGCTCCGGAGACGCCGGTCCGGTTTCTCGCGCTCGAGCGGGTCCGTCCCTAAGCGCACCCGCACGCGGCGCGCCGCTACCCGCCGCCGAACGACACGATCGCGTCCGTGATCAGACCCAGGGCAAACCCGAGGACGATACCGGCCCACGCGGCCGGCCGGGTGTCCGGCGCGAGGAGCGGACGCACCATCTCCAGCACGACGTAGACGATCGCGCCGGCGGCCAGCCCGAAGAAGAGGATCGAGAGCGCATCGGAGTAGAACACACCGCCGACCACCGTGCCGAGGAACGTCGGGCCCCCTCCGACGAGGCCGAGGGCGCCCAGACGCCGCCACGAGTACCGGCGACCGGCGAGCAACCCCGGGCCGAGGATCCCGAACCCCTCGGTCGCATTGTGGGTGGCGAACCCGACCACCAGGACCGTCCCCGCCGCGATGGCCCCCCCCGCGTACGCCGTACCGATCGCGAGTCCTTCCGAGAAATTGTGGAGCCCGATTCCGATCGCGATCATGGTGGAGATCGTGAGCGCGTCCAGCGCGAGACTGGCTCCCGCGCCGGGCGCGACGGCCGGGCTGGTGTGTCCCCGTCGGAGGTGAGCGATGTAGAGGCGCTCAAAGGCCGCCAGGGAGAGGAACCCGATCGCCCAGCCCGCCAGAAGCACGACCAGGTACAGGACGGCCAGGGTACCGTTCCCACCCCCCTGCGCGGGGATCTCGACCGCGATCCGTTCGTTGGCGTTCTTCAGGACGTCAAAGAAAAGGAAGAGGAGGATGCCGGCAGCGAGGGCGCTCAAGAAGGCGCGGGCGCGGGCCGAGAGCGACCCCTGGCGGCCCAGGAGGAGCCCGAGAAAGATCGTGAGTCCCGCGAAGGCACCCAGGGCAAGGATCTGCCACTCGGCGGGACCCGTTGCCATGCGCGTCCTTCGAGGGAGGGAGCCGGGGGTGGGAGATAAAAGTCGCGTTCGTGAACGCGCTACCCTAAAGTTCACGGTGTGATTACGTCTCTCCGGCATCGTGTTCAGGACGTGTCCGTGAGCGGCGCCCGCACGCCCCCCGCCTTCTGGCTTCAACTCCTGCAGGCGCTGGTCGCCCGGGAGGCCGTGGAACAGGTTGGACTGTCGGGACGAAGCACCGCCAGCCTTTTGGGCCTCGCCCCCTCCGCCGTTTCCCAGTATCTCTCGGGGAAGCGGGCGGGCTCCCGCTTCGCGCGGTTCTCGACGGACGACGGCGCCCGCCAGATCGCGCGCACGACGATCGAGCGGCTGCGCACTCGCGTGGACGACGACCACGACCGGACGACGGTGCTTTTGGAGGCCGCCTCGACGCTGGCGCGGCACTTTGAGTCCCCCGCCCGGACCGCGGTGACCCGCCGCGCGGCTTTCGGGACGACCGGTGGGCAGCCGACTCCCGCCCGTGAATTGGTGAACTGGCTACGCCATCGCGTCCGCGCCGAGCAGGCGGCGGTCTCGCAGTCGATGAAGCTCGCGCAAAAGGCGCGGGACGAGCTCACGCGCGGGCTCCTTCGCCAGATCGCCTCGGACAGCCTGCGCCACGCCGAGATCGTGGCGTCGCTCGCGACCTACCTCGACCGGGGCGTGTCGGCGTCGTTCGCCTCGGGCATCACTCCGGACGAGGTTCGCGCCCTCATCGAGGGGGAGCGTCGCGCCGAGACCCAGGCCGACCTCCAGATCGGCGGACATCTCCGGGGGACCATGTCGCTCCTGGTGCGGAGCATGGAGGCGGACGAGCGTAAGCACGCCGAGCTGCTGCAGGGGCTGCTCACGTCCGGCTTCGCCTCGCCCGACGCGGCGGCGATTGTGCCCGCGGGCCATGACCGTCGCACGAACCACCAATCGATGGGTCGGCGTCGTCGGGCTAAGTCGTAGCCAGGAGGCGGGATCGACCGCGGTTCCCCAGCCGGGAGTTCGGGGCTAGGGGTGCGCCTTCTCGAAGGCTTCCACCGCCGCCAGGAACGCGCGCATCCTGGACGGGTCCTTGACGCCGGGCGACGTTTCGACACCGCTCGAGACGTCGAGCCCCCAGGGCCGGACGGCGCCGAGCGCGTCCGCTACGTTCTCGGCCGTGAGTCCCCCGGCCAGGATGACCTTGCGGCCCGGCTGGGCTTCGACGATCCGTGACGCCATCTCCCAGTCGACCGGGACCGCACTTCCGTCCGCCAATGGCGCTCCTATTCGGTCGAGGTGGAGCCGAGAGTAGTCCTCCGCGGGGGGTACCACCGGTTCGGGTCCGGTCGTCCCGTTTGCCGGCAGCGGAAGGGAGGGAACGATATGGTGGATCTCCAGGAATTCGAGGCCGTCGGGGATCTTCCCGTACACCTGGATCCGGTCCACGCCAACCTCGTCGAACAGTCGGTGAATCAGTTCGGCGGGAGGGTCTGCGGTGACCGCCCAGGCTTCCGCCTCCTTCGACAGGGACTCGATCAGCTTCGGCACGGTGGGCAAATCGAGGGTGCGAGGGGAGTTTGCGACCTCGACGACAAAGGCAGCAGCTCCCCCGACAGGGACCTCCTGGACCGCCTCGGGGGTGGTGAGCCCGGTGAATTTCACGAACGTCTTCACGGGATCGCCTCAGGGAGGGGGGACCAGCCGTTCACGGGAGTGGGGGACCCGCGCATGGTCACTTAGCTTCTCGCCCGCCTGGTGCGGGACGGGGCCCCGACGTCCACGAACTCGCGATGGAGCGCCCGCATCGCCCGCGGCGCGTCGCCTTCGGGGATGGCCACGGAGATGGCCCGGCTCGTGGCAAGGAGGCCGAAGGATTCCCTGAGAATCCACCGGGGAATGCGGGCGACGCGTTCGAGGACCCGCGGACCGAGGACGCTCAGCAATTGTACCGGCGGGGAAGGACGGACGCGTCCGCCGAGCCGCTGGGCCAGCGGCGCCAGCACGGCTTCGGTCCGGTCCGAGTCGGAAGGGTCCACCAAGATCCCAATGACCGCCTCTGTCGTGACCAGGGCCTGGGCATTGATCGCCGCGTCCGAAAGGGCTTGGGCCACGGCCGCCAGGATTCCTCCCCGGAGCCGAGCCCCCGGGAGGCGAACCCCGACCATCGCGAGGGGCCCCAAGGCCGTGACGCACCGGAAGGTGGGACGGGCCGAGGAAGGCCCGATTCTCGTGGAGATGTGGGGGTCGATCAACGAACGCACGGTGAGGTCGATGTTTCCCTCCCGCGCGGGGGCGATGGCGGCAGGATGCAGAACAGAGGCGCCGAATTGGGCCAACTCCTCCGCCTCGTCGTACGAAAGCCGGGGGATTCGCGTCGCCGCCGGAACCCAGCGCGGGTCGGCCGTCAGGACGGCGACATTCCGCTTCACGAGCTCCACCCGCTGCGCCGAAAGGATGCGTCCGAGGGCGACGGCCGTATAGTCCGAGCCTCCTCGGCCGAGCGTCGTGACGTGCCCCGCATCGCTCCGCCCGAAGTAGCCGGTCACGACAGGCACCAGCCCTTCTGCCAGGAGTCGTTCGAGCCCCGGGCGGACCTGAGGAGTCGATCGAGAAATCTGGATCAGCGAAGCCCCGTAGGACTCGTCGGTCGTCAGCCCGAGGTGATCTGACTCGACCGCGATCGAGGGAATCCCTGCTTCAGCGAGCTCCCCGGCGAGCCAGTGCGCCGCGAGCCGTTCACCCTGGCTCAGGAGCTCGTCCCGGACGGGCCGTAGGGGGGAGCGCGCGACCGAGAGCCGGGTAAGGAGCGTCCGGACGCGGACGAACAGCTCGGGCTCCGAGGTGGAGAGCCTGGGATGCAGCTCTCGAAGTCCGGACTCGACCATCTCTGGGCGTACCTCTCCCCCGCTGTCGATCGCCTTCAGGAGGAGATCCGTGACGCCTCTTCGGGCGGAAACGACGACCACGAGCGGCGACGGCGAGCTCCGGGCCCGGCGGACATGCTTGAGCACGCGGGGAAGATCGGAGAGCGCGCCTCCGCCGAACTTCACCACGACCGGGGGGCGCATCGTGGCCACTACCCCCGGCCCCCGGCCGTCGGCAGCAGTCCGCGGGCACGCGACAGCTCCGCGTTCAAGACCGAACCGCCTGCCCCGCCGCGGACTGCGTTGTGGGAGAGCAGGATGAACCGAAGGAACGGGGGATTCCAGCGGATCCGCCCGACGACGACGGCCATCCCCCGCGATCGTTCGGAGGATCCCGCCCAACGGTCCCGCAGAGGCTGGGGCCGGTCGGCCTCCCCGCGGAGAAGGACGGGGGGATGGGGTGCGCTCGGCAGCCCGAGGTCGCCCAGGGGGTCGAAATTCTCCCAGGCCCGGCGGAGCTGGGTCAGGGTGGGGCGGCGCCGCGCCTCGACGGACACTGCTTCAAGGTGCCCATCGCGGACTGCGACCCGCACACAGGTGGCGAGGCAGGGAACGGAGGCGGGGGTGACGTGGGTCCCCGTCCGCTGTCCCAATATTTTGGCCGTTTCGACCGCGACCTTCTCCTCTTCCCCCGGGATGAATGGAATGACGTTGTCCGTGATCGAGAGCGACGCGACCCCCGGGTAGCCGGCGCCGGAGAGCGCCTGGTACGTTGCGACATGTACGACGCGCGGCGCGAGCAGCGCCAGCACCGGCTTCAACGCGAGAGCGAGCCCCGTCGTCGTGCAGTTGGGGTTGGAGACCAGGAAGCCTCGAGCGCGACGGGAGGGAACGATCAGGGAGAGATGGTCGGCGTTGACCTCGGGAATCAGCAGCGGGACCCGCGCGTCCAACCGGTGGGCCGAAGCGTTCGAAAAGACCGTGAGGCCCTCGCGGCACGCCGTGGTCTCGAGAGGACCGGCCGCCTCGGAGGGGAGGGCGCTGAAGGCGATGCGGACGCCTTCCCGCGCGAGCCGGCGCGGGGAGGTTGAGACGAATCGCCGTGCTCCCAGTCCCTCGGCGGGCGGCTCGGGAAGTTGCCAGACCTCCTCCAAGCGCCGCCCGCTCGACCGGTCGGACGCCGTGAGCGTCGTCAGCTCGAACTGGGGGTGGGTGGCGAGCAGGCGCACGAAGTGCTGACCGATGTAACCGCTCGCACCCAGGACCGCGCAGGGAATCCTCTCCGTCATGGTAGGAACCCTCCCCGCAATCCGAGGTCCGCGAGCGCGATCGCCGCGGCCGCTTCGACCACCGGCACCGCTCGCGGCACGATGCACGGATCGTGCCGGCCCGCCACCTTCAGCGTCGTGGGCCGCATCGTCGTGAGGTCGACCGAAGACTGCTCCTTCGCGATCGACGACGTCGGCTTTACCGCGACCCGGAAGACAACCGCGGTCCCGACGCTGAGCCCGCCCAGGATGCCCCCGGCGTGATTCGTCGATGTCGAGACGTGTCCCTCATGCACAACAAACGGGTCGTTGTGCGCGCTGCCTCGGAGCCGTGCCGCCGCGAATCCCGCCCCGAACTCCACGCCTTTGACCGCCGGGATGGAAAGCGCCAGATGGGCAATGGCGCTCTCCACCGAATCAAAGAAAGGCTCCCCCACCCCGACCGGGAGGCCCAGGATCCGGCATTCGATGACTCCTCCGATACTATCACCGGCCCGGCGGGCGGCCTCGATCTGCTGGGCCATCCGCCCTGCCACGGCGGGTTCGACCGCCCCAACCTCATTACGGGCGCTCGACGACCGGAGAACGGCGGGGTCCATCTCGTCGGGTACCGGCCCGTCCTCCGTGCCAATGGAACGCGTGAATGCGACGAACTCCACCCCCTTCCGCTCCCAGAGGCTCCTCGCGATCGTGCCCGCGATCACCAGGCCGACCGTCATACGCCCGGAGAAGATTCCCCCTCCGGATAGGTCGGCGGCGGGCCCGTAGCGGACTCGGGCCGGAAAGTCCGCGTGACCCGGGCGTGGCACCGAACGGGCTTTGTCGTACGCGCCCCGTTGCACGTCCACGTTGGCCACGTGGGCCCGAAAGCGTCCGCCGTCGGACCGCCCCTCCCCCAGCCCCGAATCGATGACGAGCTGATCCGGTTCCTGTCGACGCGTCGCCAGCCGCCGACCGAGCGGACGACGGCGATCGAGTTCCCGCTGTATTCGCAACGGGTCGATGGGGGTCCCGGCAGGGATTCCATCGATGGTCACCCCCACTTCCGGGCCGTGGCTCGACCCAAACAGCTCGATGTGGAACCGTTCTCCCCAGCCCATCATCTTCCCCTTCCCCCGATGGACGCGCCCAGCGCGCGGAGGCTCTCCCAAAAGCCCGGAAAAGACTTGCGCACCGCCGCCGCGTCTCCGACGAGGCTCGCTCCCCCGGCCGCGAGCGCCCCCACTGCGGCGCTCATGACGAGGCGGTGATCACGGGACGAGAAGGCCGCGAGAGGGCGCACGTCGGCGCGCCCCTCCACTTCAAGCCCGGCCCGGGTGCCCTTGCATCGCGCGCCGAAGCGTCGGAGGAGATCGAAGGTCCCCCGTCGGCGGTCGGATTCCTTGAACACAACTTGGGCCGCGCCGCGGATATGACTTCTCGCGGGAATCGTCGCCGCGACCGTGGCCAGGAGCGGGTACAGGTCCGGAGCGGGCGTGAGGTCGAGATCAAAACCCCGGACCGCCCGCCCTTCGACGGAGATTCCCGTCATGGACCGGCGGACCTGGCAGCCCGCCTCGCCGAGCGCCTCGAGGATGCGTAAGTCGGCCTGGGGCCAGTCGTCCCGCAATCCGGTCACCACCACGCGACCCCCCGTCACCGCGGCGGCGGCCCACAGGTACGCGGCCGAGGACGCGTCCGCGGGTACCGTGAACTCCCTCGGGAGGACCCCTTGGTTTCCCGGAACGGACCAGCGGCGAGGACCCCCACCGAGGCGGATTCCTTGTGAGCGGAGCAGCGCGACCGTCGCGGCCACGTACGGCTGCGACACAAGGGACCCGGTGACGTGGACCTCCGAGTCTGACTCGAGGAAGGGGAGGACCAGGAGGAGGGCCGTGACGAACTGGGAGCTCGCGGAACCGTCCACGACGAACTTACCGGGGCGAATCGGTCCGCAGATCACGAGCGGAAGGTAGGTGTGCGGCGGATGCGACACCGTCACCCCGTGTTGGCGCAACGCTGCAAGGAGGCCCTCCATCGGCCGACGGGCTAGCCCGGTCTCTCCCCGATACGTGACCGGGCGGGCCGTGCTCGCGCCGACCACCGTGAGGAGCCGTAGGGTCGTGCCCGAGGCCCGGCAGTCGACCGTCGTGGATCGACTCGGGTCCCGCGAGGGGCCAGGCGCCACCGTCCAAGCCTCGGCGTCGCGCACCGTGGCGGCGCCGAGCTTTCCCACGCCCGTCAGAGTTGCTCGGGTATCCTCGGCCGTAAGAGGGTGGTTGATTCGATAGGGGTGGCCGGCGAAACGTCCCAGCACAACCGCGCGGTGAGTGTAGCTCTTTGATGGCGGAGCGGCGATCGTCCCCTCCGCCGCGCTGGGGGAGATTCGCAGCGCGTTCATGCCAACCCCGTGACGCCGGGTGTCGGTTCTCTTCGGAACGAGGTCCGCAAGAGCCTACCGGGTTCCAAGGAAAGCACGGCCCGGACGGAATCAATCTTCGAGCCGGTGACGATTACGGCGAGCGTCGGGCCCAACCCGCTGACTCCACAGGCCCGTGCCCCCGCATCGACCAGCCTGCGGCGAAGAAGGGCGTACGGGTAGCCCAAGACCCGTTCGACCAGGGCCGTGTTGAGCGCCAGCGCCTCGAGCGAGTGGCCCTCCTCGGCCAGACGGACCGCCTCCATACCTTCCGCGACTTCCGGCAGGAAGGCACTCACCAGTTCGGGCGACGGCCGGTGTTCGGAGTTCGGCACCCAGAGGAGGACCTGCCAATCCGGGTGGATGGGATCCGTTCTAAGCAGTCGGCGGAGCCGGTTATCGGTAACGTGGATGCCTGGCCAGAGTCCGGCGAGACAGTCGTCGAACGCGCCCGTGGCGCTTTGGCCAATCGACTGGGCTACCGCCGAAGTCAGTTGGGCGACCTCCAGTGCCGATACTTTTCGTCCTAGGGCCTGGGCGACGGCCAGGGCGAGCGCTCCGCTCACCGCGGACGAACTCTTGAGTCCGCGGCCGGCGGGGATCGGCGAAACGACCCGTGCCTCCAGCCGCAGGTCGGGGGAGGGGGCCCACTCTCGCACGGCCCTGGTTAGGATCGCCCGGGCGAGCGGCGAGTCGCTTTTTGCGTCGAGGGTGGCCCGATAGGCAGAGGCCGGTTCCATTTCGACGGTCGCTCGGGCGGCGAGTTCGAGGCCCGCGGCTGAGCCGGTGCCGGTGGGCATCGCGGTCACGAACGTGATGGCCGCCCCGGCGGCCCCGCTGCCTTTCATTTCCAGTCCTGGAGCGCTCGGTCTACGAGGCCGGAGGGGAGGGTCGTCCCCCACCAACGACCGTAGCTGGCGGCCGCGGAGTATGCGAGCAGACGGCGACCGTCCTCGTAGGATCCTTCGGCCTGGGTGGCCAGCTCGCGCAGGGTGGGGTGGTCGGGCTCGTACACCCAGTCGAGGACGTAGGACTCCGGTCCTAGCCACCCCCGGAGGTCGACGTCCAGCGTCGGGTTCCCTCTCCGCCCAACCGGTGTCGCGTGGACCAACAGCGAGACCTTCCGCGCCGCCGTGGACCGAGCAGCCTCCGCGCCAAACTCGCTTGCCAACCGTGATTCGGCCTCGCCGCTCCGCGCGGCAACGACCGGTCGCACCCCGAGTTCCCGGGCGGCCGCCAGCGTCGCGCGAGCCGACCCGCCGGCCCCGACGACGAGGAGATTCTCGCCGTCCCAGCGGCCGGCGACTTCGAGCTCGCGCAGCCGGAGGAGGCAGGCGAAGAGGTCGGTGTTATCGGCCATGACCTGCCCGTCGTCGAACGTCAGCAGGTTCGCGCAGCCGCACGCCGTGGCCCCTACCGAGGCCTCGTCCGACGCCTGCAGAGCGACGAGTTTGAACGGGTGCGTGATGTTCAGCCCGCGGAAGCCGCCCGCGACGAGGCGGGGAATGGAGTCGACCAGCTCGCTCTCCGTGCCGAACTCGAGCGCGATGTACAGGCCGAGCCGCCCCTCCGCCGACATCCAGTAGTGGTGCAGGTCCGGGGAGCGACTCTGTGATACCGGACGGCCCACGATCGCAAACAGGGGAGCGGAATCTCCGGCCTTGAGGTAGGGACCCAATCGGTCGATGGGGATCTGTGCGGGCTCTACTGCGGCTCTCCTTCCGTGGCCGGTTTCTAGAGCCGGTGCAGCGAACACCGCCGCAAACCCCAATCGCCGGGCCCAGGCACGCAGGAGCGGCCCCGACGGCCCAGTCGTGTGAACGACGAGGCGGCCCTCCCCCGCGGGCGGGAGGTTGGGCATGAGTTCTGTGAGGACGACCCCGACCGAGGCGGGCACGACGACTTTGGCCATACCCTCTTGGCCGGTCAGGAGGGTCACCCAGCGGTGCACCTCTGGTGCGGGGGTCCCGGAGGCAAGGTGGACCGAGTAGATTCGGGCGGCTCCGGGCGAGAGCGCCAATGCCCCAGACGAGTCCGCGTCCTGACGCCACTCGACGTCCACAAAGGCGAAGGCGAGACGGGCGATGTCGCTGAACCATCGGGCACGCTCGGCAGGGTCATCCGGGCCCTCCCCGCCCTCCGACCTCGAGCGTAGCGTCGCGAGGAGGGGAAGGGGGGCCGGAAACAGTCGCGTCATCTGGTCGAAACTCCGGTCCCTCCAGCGGTCGAACCGGATCTCGGCCACGTCGGCACCGGCTTCGGCCGCCAACGACGTTTCCTGCCGGGCCTCCTCGGCGGACCGGGCGGAGAGGGTCACGATGCAGAGCGGGGGAGAGGAAGGACTCACCGCTCCTCGAGGTGTTCCGTCACCGCGGTCCCGAGGTGGCGGGCGGGAGGGAAGACCGCCCCATAGACCTTCGATCCCGGGAGGAGTTCAGTAGCAGGGATGCGGGTCTCGCCGCCGCTCAGCCGTACGGTCTCGGCCTCCTGGAGAAAGATCGTGAAGGCTCGGTCGCCCCGTTCCGCTTCGACGAGAACGAGGGGCCGCCGCTCGATCTTGAGCCGCCCTACCCGTACGGCCCGCTGCGCCCCCCTTGGAGTCACGACGGCGACGGTGTCTCCGGCGCTCAACTCCGAGAGGTAGCGCGTCGTGCCATCGGCCATGAGCACGTACGAATGGGCCGAACCCGCATTCACTCGAAAGGGCCGCGGACGGGTAAACCCAGAACCGCCCGCCTCGCTCGCCACATGGAACAGAAACTCCGCGGCGCTTCCGACCAGAAGTCCCTCCTCGGGCGCCAGCAATGAGGTCGTGTCGACGATGATGCGGTCCCCCAATCCCACGGGCACGGTCCGACGGACGGGTACGAGTTCCCAGGTGATCCGCAGGTCGTCCGTCGGATCGAGTGCGGCCTCGATCCGCTCCAGTTCGCCGGGCTGCTCGACCTCGAGCACCACCAGCTCCGCCCCATGTTCCAGGGCACCCAACATGCCGAACAGGTCGCGCGACCGATCGACGATCGCCCAGATTTGGAAGCGCCCGCGCGCTTCGGCCAGAAGATTCTCTAGCGGGATCACGCGGTCGCCGCCCCAGCGGACCGCTACCGCTCCCGCGGCCCGACCGGCCTCGACCGCTAAAGCGAGGTCGGCCGGGCCGGCCACGCGGATGACCGGGACCCGCTCCGGGCCGCTTCCCGAACGTCGCAGGAGTTCGCCCCCCGAACGGACGTAGACCTCGCTCGCCGGGCTCGCGGCGAGCTCATCGATCTCAGAGAGAAGAAAGCGGCAGAATCTCCGGCGAAGCGCTTCATCCACTACCGCTCGCCGGACCGGGCCTTCGGCCGCGGTGGGCGCAATGACCACGCGCGCCCGGGTCACGGAGGCGTCACCTCGCCGCGTGGAGGACCGTGGCCAGACGCCGAGCCAAGGGGCCGACCGGCTTCCGCTGGAAGAGATTGCGGCCGATGCAGATGCCGGCTCCCCCCGCACGAAGGCTCGCCTCCACGGCGCGAACAAGCGCTTCGTCATCACCGGATTTGAGCCCGCCGCCGATGAGCACCGGGACGGGGGTCGACCGGACGATCGCCCGAAATCCGTCTTCCGAACCGGGATAGCTGGTCTTGACGACGTCCGCCCCAAGGTCGGCCGCCGCGCGGCAGGCGTGGCGCAGGTCCTCTAGGTCCGCCCCTCCCGGCTTTTTCACGTAGGCCATGCAGAGGAGGGGGAGGCCGACGGCACGGGCCTGGTCGACCACCGTGCCGAGGTCCGACAGCATCCGGCCTTCTTCGGGAATCCCGAAATTGACCTGCACCGAGAGGAGGTCGGCGCCGAGTCCCACGGCCTCGAGGGCGCTGCCGACGAGGACTTTGTGGTCGGCCCCGGGCCCCAGCGCGGTCGAGGCGGAGATGTGCACTCCGAGCAGCGTTGGCGGACGGAGCACCGGAATCACCTCGCGGACCGCCCCCTTCGTAACGATGAAGAGGTCCGCACCGGCCTCCTGAAGCTCGGTGATGACCGGGGCGGTGGATTCGAGACCGTCGATCGGGCCCATCGAGACCGAATGGTCGAGCGGGACGGAGAACAGCCGGCGCGGCCCGCCCGGGAAGAGGCGACGCAGTCGAAGTTCCTTCCCGTACACCCCGGTCACTCCCCGCGTAGCGTGGTCGAACCCATCGTCCCGAATCCGGCGCCCTACACCGAGGCCGTGGCGTGCTCGGCCACGACTCCATCCACGAGCAACCGATGCAGGGCGAAGCCCCGGAGCATGGCGTCCCACATCTCCTTGCGGACCGCCGGGGTCGACGCGAAGTCGGCCACCATCTGCCCTACGAACCGGCTGTGCTCCTCGTCGGCCGTGACGTGGAGTCGATAGTACTCGAGATGCTCCTCCGGGACCTTGTAGTGGGCGCGGAACGCCGGCAGGAGGCGCGCGCACAGTTCGACGTTCGGCGGCTCCGAGGATCCACCGGCGGAGACGTAGAACGGAACTTCTCGGTTCAGGTAGAGGAAGTCGTCGATCGCAACCATCGTGCTTGGAAGGAGCGGGGTCTCGAGGACGGTCGCCCGTCGAACCCCCAGACCCTCACAGAACTGGAGCCAGAGCTCGGGGTGCCCGGGCATCTTTCCTTTCGGGTCCCCGGCCTCTTCCACCAGCTGGTCGAGGATCATCTTCCGGTAGGGGTCGAAGCGCGCCTCCCACGAGCACCGGGAGAACCGCTCCGCCATCGCGAGCGGCACGCAGGCGAGCCAGGGGTAGAACTGGGCCACCCACCGCTGGACGAGCGGCCGCGGCGCGGTCCCGCGCTCCACCTCGGCAAAGAACGGGTGGGTCTTGAACGGGTGGTGGGCCATCTTGTACCGGGTCAGCTCGTCCCGGAACTCCGTCCCCGCGTACCGCTCCCAAGGTGCCTCGGTCATCGGGGTGGGGTTCGCCCCTCCGTATAAGGGACTCAAGGTTTCGGGGTGAACCTTTCCTCTTAAGCGAGCCCCCGTCGGCTGACGGCGATGGTGGCCTCCCGGACCCCGGTGCGGATCCCTCCCCCGTTCGGTCCGCTGGACGGAGTCACCGTCCTCGACTCGGGGCGGTTCGTCGCGGGGCCCTGGGCCGCCACGTACCTCGGAGAGTTTGGGGCGCAGGTCATCCACGTGGAAGGCCCTCCCTACGCCTACCCGTACTCGGACCCGACCCGTCGGCTGCCTCCGACGCTTCCCGAGGGGGCACCCGTAGAGGAGGCCGTCTCCGAGTCCTGGGTCCAGTACTCCCGGAACAAGCTCTCGGTGGGCCTCGACCTTCGCGCCGCCGAAGGCCGATCCGTGTTCCTCGACCTCGCCCGGCAGGCCGACATCTGGGTCGAGTCCTCGCGCCCCGGCACTTTTGAACGCCTCGGTCTTCCGGACGCCACGGTGTGGGAGGCGAATCCTCGCCTCGTCATCGCCCACGTCTCCGGGTTCGGCCAGAGTGGAGAGCCCGAGCGGACCGCGCGGCCGTCGTACGACCTCATCGGGCAGGCCTACAGTGGGTACCTGTCGATCCAGGGGAACCCGGACCCCGAGCCGCCCATGCGGGCGGGCACCGCCCTCAACGATACGGTCACCGGCATCGCGACGGCGGCCGCCGCGCTCATGGGGTACATCCACGCCCAGCGAACGGGGAAGGGCCAGGCCGTGGATGTGGCGCAGTATGAGGTGTTCTTCACCCTGCTCGAAAACCTGGCCCTCGATTACTTCGTCCGGGGGGTCGTCCGCCGGCGGCACGGCTCCGGGCACGCCCGACTTCACCCGTACGACCTCTACCGCGCCAAGGACGGTTGGGTCGTCGTCGCGGCACCGACGCCCGACTCCCTCGAGGGGCTCCAGCGCCTCCTCGGCTCGCCGGAGCCCCGGTGGGCCGACCCCGCCTGGCACGCGGAGCACCGCACCGAGATCGACGAGAAGGTTCAGGCTTTCTGCGCGGCGAGGACCTCGAGCGAGCTGGAGGAACTGGGGCGCGCCCACGACGTGGCGATCTCCGGCGTCTATGATATGGAGGCCATCGCGAAGGACGGACACTACAGACGACGCGGGATGTTCGTGGAGTGGAACGACCCCGTCGCTGGGCCGGTGAAAGGGGCCGGCGTCGCGCCCCGGTTCGGAACCACCCCCGGTGGGGTGTGGAGAGGCGCCCCCTGGCCGGGAGAGGACAACGACGTCGTCCTGCGGGAACTACTGGGGTACTCAGACGAGCGGATCCGAAGGCTCCGGGCCGATCGCGTCATCGGCGAGGCGAGGCCCACGCTGGACCGCTCGCGATATCCACCGCCTTACTTCCGGCGCGCCCACGCATGACCGCTCCAGCGCCCCCCCTGCCGGAGGACCCGCTGGTCGCCGAGGTCGAGCGATTCGCGGAGCAACGTTCGCTTGCCCGGAGGGCGGTCGAGATCGACCGCGACGCCGTCTTTCCCGACGCGGAGTACCGCGCGCTGGGGGAGGCGGGCCTTCTCGGCCTGCACACCTCGACGGCGCACGGGGGCCGGGGGCTGCCGCTGCTGCGTGTGGGGGTGGCCTTGTTCCATCTCGCGCGTCGGGGGGGAACGGCGTTCGCGAAGCTCGCGCTCCAGCCCGAGTTCGCGAGCGTGTTGGCCGAGCACGGCTCGGCCGAGCTGATCGCCCGCCACTTCCAGCCGATGCTTCGCGGCCAGCACCTCGTGGGGAACCACGTAACGGAACCTGGCGCGGGTTCGGATGCCGGCGCCCTGTCGATGACCGCGCGCCTGGAGCGCGGTCGCTACCTTCTCGATGGGACGAAGAGCGAGGCCGCCTTCGCGACCGAGGCGGATGCGGCGATCGTCTATGCGAAAGTGCCGTCCGCGAGCGGGCGCCTGGGCGGGATCACCGCATTCCTCGTTCCGCAGGACCTCCCGGGGATCCGCCGCCGGGTCGTCCCAGATCTCGGCGAGCGATGGATGCGGCGCGGGACCGTGGAGTACGAAAACGTGCCCGTGCCGTCGGACCACGTTCTCGGCGAAGTGGGTCGGGGATTCGACTACGTGAAGAAGGAGTTTACCCGGGAGCGGGCGCTCCTCGGGGCGATCTATCTCGGGGTCGCCTGGTCGAGCTGGGAGGAAACGGTCGAGCACGTCGGAGCGCGCACGGCGTTCGGCGGCCCCCTCGCTTCACAAGAAGGCGTCAGCTTCCCCCTCGTCGAAGATTGGGCGCGACTGGAGTCGGCCTGGCTGTACGTCGAGCGCACTCTCCGGCGGCTCGACGAGGGGGAGACGGCCTCCGCGCAATCCGCGCTGTCCAAATGGATGGCCACGGACGTCGCGCTCGCGGCGATCGACCACGCCATCCAATTCCATGGGGGCAAGGGGTACTCGAGCGCGTTACCCCATGAGCGCCGGTGGCGGGATGTACGCAGCGGAGGGTTGGCCCACGGCCCCGCCGAGGTCTTGCACGTCATCGCCGGTCGCGAGCTATGGCCGCGGCCCAAGGGACCGGCCGAGGCGACCGGTGGGTCCCGAGTCAAACGAACCTAAGCGAAGCAGCCGGGACCGGGAGGCGCCCTGGCCGCGCCTAGAGCGGTGCCCCGCAGGCGGCGCAGCGGCCGGACGAAGGATCGCCGAGGGTACCGCAGAACCGGCATCGCACCCGCACCACCGACTGTTCGATCACCACTGGAGTGACGAGCGGCGGGGGCACGGCTGGATTCACCGGCGGAGCCAGATAGGTGTAGCTGCGACTCGCGCTGACCGCGACGAGGATACCGAGAATCAGGAGGACGAGGCCCAGCACGGCCACAATGAGGATCGCCCCGCAGGAGCCGGTCGTCGAGGCCAGGTCTTGGGTGCACGCGGCATAGCCTCCTCCCCCGACGATCAGGAGAAGCACCCCGATGACGGCGAGCGCGATTCCCCCCTGAGTCGCGGCTGATGCCATCGAACCGACCGCCTAGGCTCGAGCGAGCTCTTAGGGTTAGGCCGGGGTAAGCGGGGCCTGGACCTGGACGTTGAACCCGAGCTCGACCTCGAGAACCGCGGTGGCGAGCCAGTACGAGCGGAACAGCGTACCCTGCCATGGACCCGTGGCGTCGGGGACGTTGGGGACCTCGAGCGTGATCCCTCCGGTGTATTGGGAGTTCCGCCCGTCCAGGGGGACCTGGCTCGAAAAGGCCGGCTCGTGCGCCGCTCGCGACATGCTCTTCACGTGATACTCCACCTGACGAACGACCGAGAGATCCAACGATTTCAGGTGCTTCGAGGCGGGGTTCCAAACCTGGTAGACGAGGGAGTAGGGAGAACCGGGAAGGAGCGGGGAGGCGGAATCGGGCTGAAGCCGGAGGGCAGCGTGCCCCGGGTTGGACCGGCTTTCCAGGACCGGAATCTGCCCGAGCACTCGCCGCTGGGAGTACACGGGGACGGGGGCGCGGGCCACCGCATCGATCCACCAGGGAACGTCGAGGCGGGCTTCGAGCGCATACTCGACGTACATCCCGTCGGGCCGAGCTGAGAAAAGTCCCGACTCCCCGGAAAAGCGGCTTGTCGCGAGCGAGGGGGTTGCGGTCGGGGGCAGCACGAACTGGAAGGGGGCCCGGTAGGTGCCCGGCGCGAGATGGTCTTGGTCGATGAACGAGACCGACTGGCGGAGGTCGTAGGTTTGTTGATAGAAGACGGACTCGTCCACGATACGCTGGCTCGACTTGCCCGAGGAAACCGTCGCCTGGGAGAGCTCCCGGCCCACGAGCTGGATCGTGAGATCCCGGCCCCGGGCCGGTTGGTCCGTCTCGACGACCACCTGACCCTGGACGACGCCCCCGGGGAAGGCGTACGGAGTCAACTGGTCGAAACCGAGCTGTCGCACGGGTGGACGGTCCCGATGCGCCACGCCCCCCGAGGGGAAAAGAGGGCCGGTCCCCCCCTCGAACGTGCTCCGTAAGCGGGATGGCCCGAACCCAAGGTCCGCGGGCTTCCGCGGGGCGCCCGGAGGTACGCCGACGTTCCGTCGGAGGTCGTTTTGCCCTCCAGCTCTGGGACGAAACGAAGGCGTTTTACCCACCCGGGGGTGGGAGGAGCTAGGCGGAGGGTCGACGGCAGCGGGGGGGATTCCCCCGGTCGCTGTGGGGTCCCATCACGATTCCCTGCCCCGGGACGGTGACGATGCAGCGTCGGGGGATCGGACTCGCGGTCGGGGCCATTGCCCTCGCGGTGGTTCTGGCGCTCCCCTTGCCTACCGTCGCGACTTCATCCTCACCCGCTCGCACGAGCGGACCCACCTCCTCGAATGTCCTGACTCGCACCTACCGAACGATTGGCTACAACAGCTCGGTGGACGGGAAGGCCCTGACCTACTACGAATGGGAGCCAGCCAACTACAACGCCTCGCGGGCGTACCCCCTCGCGGTCTTCCTGCACGGCCTCGGGTACGACGGGAACGAGCTCCTCCAGCTGGCCAGCGGGATCGCGTCCATTCAGAACGCCTCCGACTTCCAGTTCCTGCTGATCTCGCTCAACACCCGGACCTTGACCGGGTTCTACGTCAACTCCCCCTACTCGGGACCGCAGGAGCAGGACGTGCTGGACGCCATCGGCCACGAGGAGACGATTCGGCAGGTGAACACCAGCGCGGTGTTCATCTTCGGGTCCAGCATGGGGACCATCGGCGCCTACTCCATCGCGGCCCACCATCCCGGCCTCGTCCGCGGCATCGGCGCCGTCGCGGAGTGCCCCGAGATGTTCATGGCCGGGTACTTCCACTACCTCATCGGCCAGCAGGGTTCGTTCTTGACGACGACCGGCGGCTACCTTCCCAACCAATCGGCGCAAGCCCTCTCTGAAACGTACTACCTGGACTCGGTGCGGTACTACCCGACGAACTACTCCCACGTGCTCCTGTACGCCGTCCAGGGGGCGGATGACAACCGGTGCCCCAACAATCCCAACGTATTCGGGTACCAGCAGTCCAACAACACCTTCCTCAACTCCACCTGCCTTATCGTCAAGAACTGGAGCCAGCCGCCCTCGTGCCAGACGCCATTCTCCAACCTGAGCGCGGCCAATCCGGGGGAGTATCTCTGGCGGTACGTCTACGAACCCACCGGGCTTCACACGCTGAACGACCTGGCTCCGCAGGACATGTTCCGATTCTGGCTCGGCGAAGAACCCACCGGGCTCTACTGCGCCGCCCCCGGGGACACACCGTTTTCCTGCTCCGCAGGGCCGCAGGTGGGAGCGCCGGTCGCGTCCCCGGCCAATGTCGACTTGGGCAGCAACCTCACCCTCAGCGTCTCGACCCTCGGCGGGGCCCCCCCTTACGGGTACCACTGGCGCGGGCTCCCGAAGGGGTGCGTCACGGTCAACGCCTCCTCCCTCCGCTGCCAGCCGTCGAGCGTCGGGACCTACAACGTGTCGGTCCTCGTCGTCGACTCGAACTTCTCCTACGGCCTCTCACCGGTCACCTCTGTCGGAGTCAACCCGGTGCTCGACGTCCGCTCGACGGGCGCGCCCCTGGCAGGCGTGGCACCGCTCCTCGTGGCGTACGGGAACACGATCCGCGGAGGGACTCTCCCCGTCAGCGTCAGCTGGGCTTTTGGCGACGGAGGACGGTCGTCGATCTCGAACGTAACCCATTCGTATGTTGCGAACGGGACGTACGAGTGTCGCGTCTGGGTCAACGACTCCGGCGGGGCGTCGTCCACCAGCAACTTCACGGTGCACGTCGGCCCCCTGCCTCTCGGCGTGTCCGGAGTCACCGCGAACCGCAGCGCCGCGGACATCGGTCAGAGTGTCCGGTTCAATTCCACGGCGTTTGGGGGATCGGGCATGTACACGTACACCTGGTCTGGCCTCCCTCCGCCCTGCGTCAGTGCGAACTCCACCGCCGTTTCGTGCGTCACCTCGGGCGCCGGCCTTTACCCCGTCCGGGTAACCGTCCAGGATTCCTCGGGGGCGCAGGTCGTGAGCCCCCCGTTCGATTTCGTGGTATCGACCGTGCCCGTGGCCTCCCAGCTCATCGCCTCTCGGACGGCCGTCGAGGTCGGACAGTCCCTCAGTTTCAATCTCACGATCGTCGGAGGCGCCCCGCCGTTCTCCATCAGCTGGTCCGGCCTCCCGGCGGGGTGTGCATCGGGAAGCACCGTCGGCCTATCGTGTGCCCCGTCGGCGGCGGGGAGCTTCACCGTCGGTGGCGATGTCACGGACGCCAATGGAGTTGCCGCGCAATCCCCCGCGGTGCGCCTGCTCGTCCATCCTGCCCTTACCTTCGTCAGCCTCGTGGGGGATCCCTCCCCCGCGACGGTCGGACAGGCGTGGACGGTGTCCGCGGCCGTCTCGGGCGGCGCTCCCCCCGTCAGTTGGTCGTACGTAGGGCTTCCGCCGGGATGCGCGAGCCAGAACGCATCCGTGATACTCTGCACTCCCAGTGTCTCTGGGACGTATGTCGTGCGGGCGACGGCCACCGACACGCTCGGAAGGGCCGCCCAAGCGAACCTCAGCGTGTCCGTGGGGGAGGTCGCGAGTACCGGCCCTGCGACCATTCCCGGTACCTCGGTCCCCGTGTGGCTGGTCGTCGGAGTGGCGGCCGCGGCGGCCGTCGTTCTTGGACTGCTCGCCCTCTTGTGGCGCCGCTCTCGCGCCGATCGAAAGCCCTCTGCGCGGCCGGCCCCGGTCGACCGCCGGAGGGGCCCCCCGCCGGGAAACTAAGCGGCCCGGCCCCATGGGGGTCCGCCCTGCGCCGAAGCGGTTTGGCTGGGCGACCGCAGATTTGCGCATTGGACCGGCCGAGCTGGCTCGGAGTCAAACTTGCCCCGGAACCTCGCCTTGATTGGTGAGCCGACACTTCTCCCGCGAGTAAGAAGCGTCATACCCCCCGCGGGTTATCGCGGGCCATGGCCACGAGTAAGCCGCCGGCGACGTTCATCTCCGACCTGCGACCGTCTCGGGTTGCCACCGTCGAGGCGACGGTGCTGGCCCTAGAGCCCGCCCGCGAGGTCTCGACGCGGGATGGGGGCAAGACGAAGGTTCGCAACGGGAAGCTCAAGGACGGGACCGGGGAGATCGCCTTGGTCCTGTGGGGTGCCGAGGTCGAGATGGTTCAGGAAGGAGACCACATCCGGATCGTGGAAGGGTGGGTCAAGGACTATCAGGGCCGGCCGCAGATATCGCTCGGTAGGAACGGAAAACTTGAGAAGATGCCGGGCGGCGCGGCGCCCTGAGGCGTCGGCGAGAAAGAGTCTCGCGCGCCGGGTAGGATCGGCGCCGCCGAGAAGTCCGCTCGGAAATGTCGCGAGAGGAGCACTCTTCTTCCTGGACCGCTGGGGCCTTCCTCGCCCGGCGTATTCTAGGCCCGATGAAGGCGGTCGCCGGTCTGGAATACGCCGGTCGACGCACCCCCTCTGAGTGAACAGCTCCATGGGCGAACGAAGCCGGTCCGGCACCGTCATCGTGACCTCCATTCTTATCGGTCTCGCTGTCGGGGCCCTCGTCCAGGTGTTTACCCCATGGCTCGGAGACTTTCTCGGCATCAGCCCCGTGGCCGTGTTCGGGATCGGTCTCGGGATCGTGGAGGGTCCCACACTGATCTCCGCCATCGTCCTCGCGCGTCGTGTGACCCGAGTCTGGGTCCGAAGTGCCCTCCAGGCCGGCGCGCCGTTCCTCGGGTTCTTCGCGTACCTGGTCTCCTACGGGATCCTGCGTCACCCTCCCTTCGCGTTCCCGTTCCCGTTCTGACCGTGGCGACCCCCGGCTCCCCCTTCGCTGTCGGAACTTGCCCAGGTGTTGGGGGCGCGTCTGCCGTCGGGGTCCACCCAGCGACCCGCACCCGGCGTCCGAAAGGAAGCGATTCACCCGTCGGCGGCGTTCGAAACGCCGCCGAAGGAAGAACGGAGTGCCACCCCGAGTGCGGGTCGATTTTCAGATCGGTCCGAGTGCTCTGGGATTCACACTAGGAAGAGGATTCGCAGCCGCAATGCGTCTGGTTCTGCGAGGCAAGCTTGTGGTGCTGGCGGGGACGCGAACTGTGGTCCTGGGACCGGTCTCCGTGGCAAAGAAAGGGGCGTGATTGCCGATGACGATGCGCGGAACAACTCCCTCTAGGCGTTGTCGGTGACCCGCTACGCCGCGGGTCCGGCGGACATTCCGCCGATGGGCCGGAGCGCGGGATCCCGAATCCCGTGGGGGAACCCGAGGTGGGACTGCGGCATTGCGAATCCATTCAACGGGGCACTGAACCGGTTAGGCGCGCAGCCGTACGCTGAGAACGCGACAACCCTCGGGCTCTGCGATTGCGGACCGGCGCACTCCTGCTCGACCTCCAGCCTCACCACGGACGATTCTGAGCCACTCCCCCAATGGCCCTTGGAGCCGGGCGGTGCCCCCCGTCGGTACCGGTGAGAAGAAGGGGGAATGTTCACGTGCACCAGATTCATGGGTCGATGCCGATCGACGGGGGGCTTGGACGGACAGGGGTTGCCTTTGGCGCTTTCGGAGTTAGAGACCGGAATCATCGAGTACTCCGCCCTCGCGATCGCCCTCCTCCTGCTGGTCTTCGGCGTCGCTCTCTTGTTCTACCTTAGGAGGCAGGGAGGGCTCGAGCTCAGCCTGACGATCATGGTCGCCAACCCGGGCCGGCGGGTGGTCTTCCTCTGGGGACTCGCGACGAGCCTGGCGGCCCTCTTTGGCATCGGCATGGCGGACAGCCTGAGCGTGGTCCTGGGGGCATCCGAAGCCGTCGCCTACGCGCTGCGGACGCTGTTCTTCTCCGTCGGGGCGGTGGGGATCCTCATCCTCATGGCGAATGCGCTTCGTACCTCGTCGCCCACCCTCCTCGAGGGGTGGAACCTCCAGGAGACCGCCGAGCGCGTGAGCATCGCCGCCACCCCCTCTCTCCCCAAGGTTTCGGGTTACCCGGAGTCCCGGGAGGGGGATTCTCGTCGGCCCCCGAGGTCGGGAAGATAGAGCCCGGGGGCGGCGCGCGCCCTCGTTGCCCCCATCGAGCTCGATCTTAATCGGGGCGGATCGACGCTTCCTAGGAGGTCACGTTTAACGTGACCCGAAGCCAGCCGGAGAAATCCTGGTTTGGGACCAACACCGTCATCGTGATGGCGGCGCTGCCGCCCGCGGGAATCGTGAGGGGGAGATTCGAGGAGGTTTCGGCGAAGCTCCTTACCCAGCCGGATTGGCCGAGGCCGGCCATCTCGGAGTAGGTCAGAACCTCCGAGCTGCTGCAGTTGAGCGGCCACTGGGGGCAGGTCAGCGACAGTGTCGTGGCGAAGGTGCTTCCTCCGGGAACGGCTCCGCCGGAGCTGTCACCCAGATAGTTGCCGTTTTGGTCAAACCAGGAGACATACATCACGTCCACCCGGTTCGGATTAAGTCGGCCCCCGGGTCCCTCTTCGAGGAGGACAACGACTGCGATGAGAGTTGCCGAAATGGCGATGACAAGTGCGAGAAGCGGGAGACCCGCTTTCCGGATCCTTGGTGGCCGGTGCATGGGCGGGGCCGGTTGCCCAGTGGCTTCTGCCATGCCCGTCGCACACGGCGACGAGACTCGAAGAGGCTTACGACCCGTCCCCGGTTCGGGGCGTTCGCTCTCGGTGCGACCGCGATCGGTGTGGGGGGAGGGTCTCGCATCCCCGCTATGGAGGGGTGTTCGAACGATTGGGGGCTCTTGGGTCCGTTTGAGGGGCAGCGCCCCCTAGGAGAATGGGGGGCAGCCCCCCTCACTCGAACCTGGTTCCTAGCGGCTCAATCGGAGGCACCGCCTTCCGGGTAGCTACTTAGGCCCAGCGGGCGGGGGAATCTCGCCTGGGGCCGTAGAGTTAAGGAACTCCTTCTCCTCCCATACGTCGTAGACGACCGCGACCGCGCTAACCTGAGAGAGGATTGCCATCGCATTCACGAAGTGCAAGAAGTGAATCCCGCTGCCGATTGAAATGCCCCACGCGATGTTCCAGTTCGCGCCGATGTTAAGGTACAGAAGCACACCGAGAACTGCCATAAAAACGGCAAGGGCGAGCGTTGCCCGAGCAATGCGCTTGATTCGTCCGGGGCAGGTCGACTTCCGAAGCTCGACGAAGTTGTCGGCGGCTAGCGCCAGGACCCCGATCCCCAGGACGATGTGCAGGTACAACGGCACGGGAGGGGCAATCGGCGTGTATCCGAGCCAGATCTGGACAAAGACGAGCCAGATCATTCCGTACAGCGAGGCCCATAGCTTCATCCGGCCCATTGGCCGGACATTTCTCCTAAAGTCATATCGGCGGAGTCAACAGCATTTGACTATCGAGGCCGATGTGGCGTCTTCTAGCGAGTCAATCTCGCCGGCTGCTAGACTTAGTACCCATGCACCCAACACGAGCCACAGGTGAACCACCTCGCCCCCGGGAGCGGGAGAAGCCCAGACTCGGCCGGTGGACTACCACCGAAATCTCTGCCCGACTAGGACGGCGGGTATCGCGCCTTGGCGGGGCAGGGCCAAACGACGCTGTGGCATCCGCCTAACCAGGACCGGAGACACTCGTCCGTCGGAAGACGGTGTACAACTGTCGAAGGACCGCAGTCACTTTAGCCTGTGGCGGAGGATCCTCCCCTGGTCGGGGTCGACGACGACCGGGATCTCCCAGAGGGACTCCGCAAGGGGGCTAGAGGTGAACCGGTCTTCGGCCGCGCGAAGTTCCGTGAAGAACTCGCCGACCCAGCGACCATTGTGATCGTGGTGGGCCACCACGAACAGGACTACCCTCGCTCCTTCCTCCGGCACGCGCAACTCTGCTCGGGACAGCACGAGCTGGCTAATAGCGCCCGGCTCATCTCGACGCGACGGCCATAGTACGTCGCCCGGACCCGTTCAAAAGGAGCGCGACGGAGGTGGCCAGAAGGTTTGGGGGTGAACAGAAGAAGACCCTTCATCGGCAAGAGCGCGCTCGCTGCGGGTCGCCGGCGGACGGGACGCGCTCCTCGAACGATTGTACGGGCGCCGCCTGGGACGGCCCACCCCCATCAGCTGATCGAGATCGAGTCCAGCCTGACGAAGTTGCCTTGAGTCCCCACGTTTGCTTCGACGTACCCGTGGTCGGTCTGTGTGCTTAGATAGATGTCGGCGTTCTCGAAAAAGTTGAGGTAAAGCGTGTAGTTCGACGTGGAGGAGAAACTCCCGTTGAACCATAGAACGAAATCGGCCTTCTTG